>JAAKFS010000011.1 GCA_011064965.1 Chlamydiota bacterium | reverse complement strand
CCACAAATTATCGAGGTTTTAGCATCACCCTCGACTTTCTTTTGACCGACAAACTCGACATGCAGCAAAACTACGTGCAGTCGATCACATTGGACGATGGCTTCGGTCCCTTCCGGACATTCAAGCAATACGAGCTCGAATTCATCTACTCTTGGTAATTTTACTTGTTATTAGGACGTATTTTAGGTGATTTATATCTCGATTTCTCTTATAGTGTCCTCCTAAAACCAACTAGGTGTTCACTTGACTATTAGATGTCAAAACTTAGAGAGCCTTTTACATTTTGTCGATCAATTATCAGGCCCAAAGATTGGATTTTGGGGTGATGAACATTTTATCTTTATAGGTGAAGAACCACCCCACTCCTATCAGCTAGACGACGTGATACATTTAGACGATGTGGTTTCTTGCCTCACACTATTACGTGAAGATTCCAAGAAATTCGAGCTGGCGGCAAAAATTGCTTCCCAAGTCGAGATTTTGACTGATTCTGCTGAAAAAGCCCTAGCAAAGAGAAATTTTTTCACAAGGACATTCGCAGCGATCAGGCGAGCATTTAGAAATTTATTTATTAACCATGAAAGAGCTTTAGACTCTCTCCTCAATCGTATTGAAGAGAAGAAACATTTAGGGGGATCTAGAGAGAAGGCTCAAGAGCCCAGAGTCCGGAAACTAAAGCCGATAACTTTGGAGAAACTCGAGGAAGAATTCCGAATGGAAAGTATTAAAAAAACAGATAGTTTTTCAGGAGAAGATGTAGCTCCCCTCCATAGGATAAAAAAGCCTTCTGTTCATTTTTGTGTAGAAGCACGGGTCATAGTGTTCGATGGAGAAAAGGCAGCAGAAAAAAAAGAGGGGCTTAAGAGGGACTATTTCCAGGATATGGATCTCATTCTGAAGATTAGTGAGGAGAATAAAGCTGCAAAAAGGAAGAGAGAAAAAGGGCCCGCGAGGCAATACGTCGAGAAGATGCATGCCGTTTTCCATGGGGTGTCATATCGTTCAATCGATCTTCATAGAAAAATTCGCTGAAAAAACCCTAACCAATTCTTTCACAGTTGACACTTAAAAAGTGCCTTCAAGCACTGCAGTGATACCCCGAGTATTTTCTGTAGAGTTTTTTCTCTTTGCAAATCTTTTTTCCTATGGCATTTTCACTCTTTTGAGAACTGAATATGCGTGATCTTTCCCTTTTCAGGTTTGTGGAAATTAACGGTGATCACTTCGAAGCTCTTCCTTGAGAAAATGGCCTGGAAGGAGAGGGTCTGCTTTTCAGGGACCGGCTTCTTCTTAGGAAGATAGAAGCAGGGAATCATATCCTCTTCCACGAAGCGTTTCCCATGAGAGACGAGGGCTTCGAATTTTTGCGGGGAGTCGATTCTGTGGATCGAATAGAAGACCTTTTCAAACCAGGGAAAACGGCGTGTTTTGTACTGGGGAACAAGGATATTGAGATTGGGAAGGTAGGTGCAGAGAAGCCAAGCTCTAATGAATGAGCCATGCTCAATCATTAGGAGTGGTTTTTTTGCCTTTTTCACCATTTCAAGGCCTTCTGCTTTGATCGGGATGATTTTACTTAAGAATTTACGTGCTGTGTAGGAAAGGAAGAAACTCGAGAGGCGGACGATCATGAAGAGGGAAAAAAGAATGGTGATTCCTCCAATGATCGCAAAGCTCCCTGCGGCTGTAAAGCCAAGAATCTCATTGAAGAGGAAGATGGCAAGCGATGCGAAGAGAACGCCAACGAAGCTTAAGAAATTCGCCGCTGCAATCACATGCCCCCGGTCACTTTCTGGGCTATAAAGCTGAATGAAGGTGTCGATAGGAACAACAAAATTCCCACCAGCCAGTCCAAGGAGAAAGAGGGCAATAACGGATAGAATAAGGTTGCCTGCAGAAAAGCTCAGTAGAAAAAGAAAGCAGGCGATCAACACTTCAGCAATGCAAGCGAGCCCGAGCTCGACGCGGCGGCGTGAGGCTCTACCGGCGAGGGCAGCTCCTAACGCAATTCCTAAAGCGGAAGCGAGAAAGAGATAGCCTCCCGCTAGTTCACTTAAGCCTAGCGATTGCATGGCAAATGGGATGATATTGAGTTGGGTAAAGGCGCCCATGAAGAGAAAATAGGCAGATCCGACAATGGCCAAAAGGAGGTGGCTTTGTTTGTGGCATTTTCTTAGTGTTTGAGCAATTTGCTGGATAAAGAAGAAGTTGATCTTTTTCTTTGTTCCTACAGGAGGAGTGTACTTGATCCCAAAGCTGCTGATGAAACCGATGATTGCGACTACAAGACAGAAGATGCCGACGAGGATGAAGTTGTAATCGGTGATTTCGGTCAAAAATGGGGCGAGAAAGGTTCCAATGATAATCGCTAAATAGGTGAACGAAGTGATGAGTCCATTGGCTTTAGAGACTTTGGTTTTAGAGACGAGCTCCGGGATGATCCCATATTTAGAGGGACCAAACATCGCACTTTGCATCGAGAGAAGGAAGAGGAGAGCATAGGTACCCCATTTTAGATGGAGGCCAAAAGCGAGGATGGCGAAGAGCATGATGACAATTTCAGCTGCCTTGATAATGATGACGAGTCGGCTCTTACTGTAGCGATCAGCGAGGATCCCAGCCATTGAAGAAAAAAGGAGGAAGGGAATCACGAAGAGGGCACCCGCTGCTGACAAGATGTAGTTGGCGTTTTCTGCCCCTTCGAGCTTGATGAGGAAGAAGACAACGGTGAATTTGTAGATATTGTCATTGAGTGCACCCAAGAACTGGGCAGAGTTCATAAAATTGATGGAATGCTTCTGTGGGTTGGAAAATCCGGGAAGCTTGGATAAAAAGCGCTCAATTGTGGACAATTGGCGGTGGAAAAATTTCATCATGAGATTGATCATACCAAATAAATGACAAAACCTGAAATACCAATTCTCTATAGAGGGAATCGCCTAGAGGATTTGATTGAAGCGCTCAAGGCCCATCTTTACCCTGAGGGGAGTCGTCCCTTTGAAAGGCGGCTCATCATCGTCCCTCACCTTGGCCTTAAAAGCTTCATTGTCCATCGTTTAGCAAAGGATCCCGATCTTCAAGTGGCAGCGGGTCTAGAGGTTACTAATCTTCCTCAAGGCTATGCAAAAATCACTAAGGGCGTGCTTCCTTCAAGTTTGGAGCTCTCTTTCTATATCCAGCACCTCCTCCTTCCTATGATCGATCAGGTGCCAGAATTATCGAGTTATTTTGGAAGTGGAGCTAAAGAGAAACGGATCGGTCCCTTTTGCGATCAGCTCGCGCAGTCGTTTCTTAATTATGGCATCTATGGGCATCGTCCCCTGCCTTCTTGGCAAGATACCCTCTATGGGGAAGTGGAGAAGAAGTGGACACTGCCTCGAAATGCAAAAAGTGGACACTACAAGGGGCAGATCCACCTGTTTGGATTTTCTTTTCTTCCTGAAAGCTATTTTCAGTTTTTTGAAAAGCTGGGAGCGCATTTTTATTTTTTCTCTCCATGCCAGATTTTCTGGGGAGACTACTATTCTCCAAATGAAAAAAGCCTCCTAAAAAAAGAGATGTCTAGAGAAATCGCAGAGGAATTTACGATGAGTTTCTCCGGACAAAATCCCCTTCTTGCTAACTGGGGTCGAGTGGGACGGAAGCAGTTCACAGCGATCGAGGCGTCTTCTCTTGATTGCAACGAGCTATATGAGAGTGTAGGGGATGAGACCGCTCTTGCTGGTGTTCAGCAGGACATCCTCGAGGGTGTCGAACAGATGCGAAAGAATGACGGTAGTATTACCTGCTTTTCCAGTTCGAGCCCCTTTCGAGAAGTGGAGATCCTCAAAGACCATCTTTTGGGGTTGTTCGAAGAGGGCATTGCTCCAAGTGATGTGGCGGTCTTTGCTCCCGACATTGCCCTCTATGCCCCATATATCAAGGCGGTGTTTGGAAGCTCTGAGAATCCCATCCCCTTTTCGATTTCCGATCTCGAGCTTGGCAAAGAGGATGAAGTGGCTAAAGCTTTCGGCATTTTGATGGCCCTTCCCAAAATGCGCTTTGATCGAGCAGCTGTTCTCCACCTTTTCTCGAGTTCTCCTTTTAGGAGCAAGTTCAAGCTGACCAAACAGAGCCTTTCCCTTTATCGGAAATGGATTGAAAAGATGCAGATCCGCTGGGGTTACACGAAAGAGCAGAGATATCTTTTTTATACCCAGGATGCTGAAGAAAACCAACTCTTTGCCAATCCCAATGAGGGGACATGGGAGGGGGGAATGCAAAGACTCGTATCGGCCCTCGCTTATCCTACGAAAGATCAAATGCAATGGACAGAGGTCGAGGAGCTCAATCGCCTCTATACTCTCATCGATTCTCTAGCAGGTGATCTCTCCCCCCTTATCGATGGAACAAAGTGGACCTTCTCCACCTGGCTTCGTTATTTTGCCTGTTTGATGGAGAGCTATCTCATTTTCGATCCAGCACATGACCTCTACAAAGGCTTGCAAGAACTCGCTGCAGCACTCGATCCACTCGATGATAGGGAGATTCCTTACTCAGCTGTAGAAAGGAGCTGGCAGCGTCTCTTGGCAAAAAAAAGCGCATCTCACAGTGCCCCTCACTTGCAAGCGGTCTCTTTTTCTGCCCTTTCAGAGGGAGCAATTCAACCGAGGAAGGTGATTGCCCTACTCGGGATGCGAGAGGATGCTTTCCCTGTAAATGAGAACCACAGTTCTCTATTTCTAGGAGCGCTCGATTACTTGCCCAAAAGAGGAGAGAGCGATAGGTATCTCTTTCTGCAGGCCCTTCTCTCTTCAAGAGAGAAGCTCTTTTTAAGTTATGTGCGCGATGCGAGTGACAAACTGGGTCCCGCAATCCCAGTAGAGCAGCTCCTCGCCTATTTTTCAGGGGTAGAGGTGACGCACCATCCGGCTTACCCTCATGACCCAGACTACTTTTCTTCGGGGCATACTAGCTATAGTAACCATCACTTTGAGGTAGCGACGCAGATCGAGAAAAAAGAAAGAAGAGATCCTCTCATCTCAGATTTTTACACTCATCGTCCTCTTGAGCAGCCTTTATTGGAAGACCCACTGACCATTGAGATCCATAAGCTTTTCCAGTTTGCCCGACATCCTTTGCGCTACTACTTAAATCATGAGCTGGGGATCCGACCGGAAGGGGGAGCTGAGAGCGATAAGGCCGAATATCTCTTGGGCTCTTTGCAGAAGTACCACCTAGTGAGAGAAGGCGTGAAGCGTCCTCTCGATGAGGTTCTTAACGAGGCTGAGCAAAATGGGGAGCTCCCCGTCCATCTCTGCAATGCTTTGGCCCGTGAACAAATCGCAAAAGAAGTAGAGGTCTGGCGAGAAGCGCTTCTTAACTTTGCTCTTGCCCCGGAAGAGATCGAAAGAATCCCTGTAGATCTCGCGTTCACTCTTGATAATGGGCAAGAGATCCGTCTTGTCGGCCGACTAAACAATGTGACGCCGAAAGGGGTTCTCGTGAAGGGAACCGGAAAACTCGAAGACCAGATCCGTTTTTGGCCTCACCTGCTCATTGCAAACGAAATGGACTTGGGGCCCCTTCTTTTTATTGATAGTGGGGAGCGTCTTGAGGGGGGAGCCTGCTCTTTCTCGGATTACCTCTCTTACTTTTGCCTCGCGAAAAAACGCCCCTCTCCTCTTTTGCCGGCATTTGCAAAGGCCCTTCTCGAAGGGGAGTCAAGTGATTTAGAAAAGGCGATCAAGAAAATTGGAGGGGCACCAGACGAGATCTTTTCTTATCTCTTTTTCCGAGATCCTCCTCCACGGGCCGATGTCCTTCACCAGACGTGGAGCACTTATCTGCAAACTCTTTTTGGAGGTCTTTGTGCGAGCGTTTGATATTCTCGATCCCGATCTCGATATTTTTAAGAGCTATTTTCTCGAGGCCTCAGCAGGTACTGGAAAAACCTTTGCAATCGAGCACCTTGTCATCCGCCTTCTTCTCGAAAGTGAGGAGCCGATCCAAATCCAAGAAATTCTGGCCGTGACGTTCACAAGAGAAGCGGCGCACGAGATGAGAACCCGTATCCGAGCAAAACTCGAAGAGGTCCAAAAAAATAAGAAACACAGCTCTCGAGTGGAAGAGGCTTTGCTTGCTTTTGATGAGATCCAAGTCTTCACTATCCACGGCTTTTGTCATAGGATGCTCTCCGAGTTCGCCTTTGAGGCGGGAGCTCCTATCCAGGGGGGGGGGTCAGAGCATTCTCAGCCGTTAAATGAGATGAGAGGGGTCGTCGAAGATTTTTTTCGAACTGGCGATCCCAAATTCGCCTCAGACGTATCGGCTCTTCTTAAAAGAAATCGGTACGATCTCAATAAGCTCATCGACACAATCATCAAAGTGATGCTAGAAGACCCTTCTCCAAAAGAGATTCCGGAGGTGGGCGCCTTGCCGCTTGTTGACGAGGAACCTCTTCGGGAAGACTTCCTCCAGCTCGCCCCTCGGTATAAGCGCCTCAAGATAGAGGACTATGCCCACCAGGTAGAGGGCCTCATCAAATTTCTGCAGGTCAAAGACCTTCCTCTTTTGCTTGAAGAGAAAGAGTGGTTTTTTGAGAAGATGCACAAAGACAACGAGAAGATTAGGGCCGCACCCCTTGAAAACTTCTCCCTTCGCTATCCCACACTCATTCCCTCGCTCCAAGAAAACCTTGTTCCTTTCCTGCAGATTGTACGCGATCCCAATGAGCGACTCTTACGCATCGCTGCCGAATGCCGAGAAAGGTGGAAGGTCAAAGCCTCTCGCACCGATCAATTCACCTTCGATCAGATCTTGGCAACGATGCAGCGGGCCTCAGAGCATCCTTTCTTTGCCCAGAAAGTGAGAGAGAAGTACAAGGCGGTCATTGTCGATGAGTTTCAAGATACCGATCCGATTCAGTGGAGCATTTTTGCTTCGCTCTTTCTAGAGAGTCACCTCCTCTATCTCGTCGGAGATCCCAAGCAGTCGATCTATGGATTTCGAAGTGCCGATATCTACACCTACATGCGAGCTGCAGAGGCCATAGGAGAAGAAAAGAGAGCTTATCTAGACACTAATTTCCGCAGTAACCCCAAGCTGGTTGAGCAACTCAACCGTTTCTTCACAAAAGTTCCAGATTGGGTTGAGCTCCCCTCTCTCCCTGGGAGTTTAGCCTATCACCCGGTCAAAGCGGGTAGAGAGGACACCCCGATGGAAGAGTCCCCCTTCCACTGCTTTTTCGCTAGCGGAGAAAAAGGGAGGGAAAAAAGCTGGCCCACAAAAAAAATGGAGACGGAGACCCTTTTTCCCTATATCGCAAACGAAATGATCCGTCTTCACCTTGAAAGAAAAATTCCTTTTCGAGAGATGGCAGTTCTCGTGAAAGACCGCTTTCAAGCTCTGCGCCTCGAAGAGGTCTTGCGCCATGCAAGGCTCCCCTGTCTCATCAAGAGAACCCGACATGTCTCTGAGTCGCGCGGGTTTTATGCGATGGAGCTTTTCCTCATCGGTGTTAGGGACCCCAACCGCCAAGAGCTAGCCAATGCCATCTTGCAGCTTGGAGAAGCTAAAGAAGATATCTCTTTTTCTAACCTGCAAACGGTCTTTGAGGAGAATGGCTTTGCCTCTCTCATCGAGACGTTCCTAAAGAGCCATCTATTTTCAAACGACCCCACTCTCTACTCGGAGTTTCGTCAAATAACAGAGCTGCTCCTGCATAAGGAAGCAGAGACGATGGATTCCCTTCTCCAGACAATGGAAGAGTGGAAGGCGACCTCCATCGAAGAGGATGAAAGGCTCAAACTTTTCAAAGAAGAGGGAGAGGACAAGGCCATGATCATGACCACCTTTGGAAGCAAGGGGCTTGAATTCGACGTGGTCTTTTGTCTGGGGATTGCCTCTCGTTTTTTAAGAGAAACAGCGAGCGAGGAAAGAGACGCGGAAAAGATGCGCGAGCTCTACGTTGCACTGACCCGTGCGAGGGAAAAGGTCTATCTGCCTTGTCTTTTTCCCTTTGCACCGGAAGGGAACTCCCCCGTGGAGCTCTTCTTTGAGAAATGGAACTTAAGTGAGGAAGCACTTTTCCAAGAGCTCGAATCGATGGGGATGACCTGTTCCCGCATGCAAAAAACACCCCTCTTGCAACTTGAAAGAGCAGAAAAAAAGAACAGGAGTCTCATCCCTCCACCCAAGGCGCAGCTTGACTTCCCCCATGAGATCCTCACCTCTTTTTCCTCAATGGCAAAACAAAGCGGGACCACTTTTGTCAGTGAGAAATTTTACGCTCAGGATCTGACTCAAAAGACATTGCATACGATGCCCCTTGGCGCTGAGACGGGCAATGTAATCCATGCCCTTTTTGAAGCCCACTTTGAAAATCTGCACACATCCATCGATCAGCTGGTTTGCGAGCGTCTTGCCCAGACCCACCTCGTCGGCTACGAAGAGGTGGTTGTCGAGATGATGGAAGAGGTATTAAGAATGCCTCTCGTCGAAGAGTTTTCACTTGGAGCGCTCAAAGAGGGAGAGTACTGCCAAGAGATGGAGTTTCTCTTTCCTCAGGAAAATCGTCTCGTCAAGGGCTTTGCCGATTTGGTCTTCCAAAGAGAAGAAAAATTCTATATCGTCGATTGGAAGACCAACTGGCTTGGCTCTTCTGACGTCGACTACACCGAAGAGAAAATCACAGAGGCCATGCGTGAGCATGATTACTATCTGCAAGCAGAGCTCTACACCGAAGCGCTCCGCCGCTATGTAAAGCGCTTTTACAACGCCCCTTTTGAAGAACTTTTTGGTGGGGCCTATTACCTATTTATCCGAGGAAAAAAAGCAATTGGGATTTGCTAAGAAAAAACTCTTTGGCGTTGGGAAAAAGAGTCTCTTAAAGGCTCTCGTAGAGAAGGGCGTCTTCTTGCCCCTCGACCTTTTTTATGCAAAACAGCAAAAGGAGCACGCTCCTTTGCATGCTCTTCTCTTTGCGATGGCCCGAAAAGGACACCTCTGTGTGACGATCAAAAAAGGAGAGATCGCTCCTCCCCTTTCCGAGCTAGCGTCAGATCCTCAGTCGTTAAGTGCATTGCAAACCCTTTTACACGAGGTGCCAGAAGGGACCTATTCCCTTCCAAGGATGGCTGCATTGGAAGAATCCATAGCGCATGGGATCCTTCGCCTCCTGTCTTTTCCTTCCAAAGAGATTACTGCATCCCTTCACCCTGAAATGACAGAGGAGCAGGCGTTAGGGTTGCACAATGCTCTCACTAGTCCCTTCTCACTCATCACTGGCGGGCCTGGTACGGGGAAGACCTACACCGCAAAGCAAATCGCAGCAGCGTTCAGGCAAGCGGGAAGAGAGAAAATCCTCCTCACTGCACCAACTGGAAAAGCGGCTTCACATCTCGGAGCCTCTTTTCCCGATGCCGAGTCGGGAACTCTCCATTCTTTCTTACGCTGCCTCGAAGAGGGAGAGACCCTCGATGCCGATCTCATCATTGTCGATGAATCTTCCATGATCGATCCATTGCTGTTTTCAGAGCTCCTCGGCGGTGTTGGACCCGAGACCGCACTTGTGCTAATGGGCGATGCCGACCAGCTCCCAGCAGTGGAGGGAGGGAGCCTCTTTGCCGATCTCATCGAGGAAGAAGAAATCGAGATTCCGCGCATCCATTTAACAAAGAGCCACCGCTCTGATCGAAGAGAGATCCTCGATCTCGCAGCATCGATTGTATCGGGAGAGCCCATTCCTCTTTGCAACATTGACCTCGGGTTTGCATCGAGAGATCTCGAGACGATCTACACAAAACTTTGGGAACATACCAAATCCCTCTTTCCCACTGACTGGCTGCAAAACCAAAATTCCTTTCAGATTCTCTCTACTTTGCGCAAAGGACCTCTCGGTTCTGAGGCTCTCAACCACTTTTTCTATGAGAAATTTGCAAAAGTGACCGATCAGTTTCCCATCATGATCATCCGCAACGATATCCAAACGGGTCTCTCCAATGGGGACATGGGAGTTCTCTTCGGAAAAGAGAAAGCCCTTTTCCCTACAGGGAAAGAGATCTCCTACTCTTCTCTTCCTCCCTATGAATATGCCTACTGCATTTCTGTTCATAAAAGCCAGGGGAGTGAGTATGACCATGTCCTTTTTCTCGTTCCTGAAGGGTCGGAGGCTTTTGGAAGAGAGGTTCTCTACACAGCAGTGACAAGAGCTCGGAACAAACTTGAGATCGATGGAGATCCCCGCCAAATTGCTAGTGCTCTTTCACGCAGCTCTAGGAAGCACTCAACCCTTCGGGAAAGACTCAAAAACTTAAAGAGCCGAAAAACATGAGACGTTTCTTAATCCTATGCCTGGTCTTAATTGCACCTCTCTCTGCAGCGCAAATCACAAGCAAAGAGTTCTACACAAAGCTCGAGCGGGGTATTGATCAAATCATTAGCCCTGTGGATAAAAACGTTCATATTGGCATTGAGATCCTCTCTTTAAAAAGTGGCCTTCGTCTCTATGAGAAAAATGCCCATAAGCTCTTCGTTCCTGCAAGTAGTGTGAAGCTCTTCACCGCAGGTGCGGCCCTTTCCCTTCTCGGCCCTGATTTCACCTTCGAGACAAACCTTCTCACCGATGGCTCCATCGATGGGAGTACTTTAAAAGGTAACCTCTACCTGCAAGGATCTGGAGACCCGAGTTTTTCCCTTAAGGACCTCGAGCAAATGGTTCTCGAGCTTCGCCTTCGGCAAGTAGAAAAAATTGAAGGTGATCTCATCGTGGACAATTTTGCTTTTGATGACGTTCGTTGGGGTCCTGGCTGGATGTGGGATGATACTCAAAGCTCTTGCTATGCCCCCATGAATGCCCTCACCATTAACGAGAACTGCCTCCGCATTTGGATCAAGCCCGCAGAGAAAGTTGCCCAGCCTCCCAAAGTCTTTGCCTTTCCCCGCACCCGTTTTGTACGGATTGAAAATCACGCTCTGACCGATAAAAAAAAGAGCACACTCACACTCGAGAGCAATCTCAAAGAGGGGCGCAACACCGTAGAAATCATTGGAGAAATTCCTCAGAAAAGTGCTCTTCAATCTCATCTGATTCCTTTGCAAGGTTCTCACTTTTATGCTGTGACCCTTCTCCAATCGATCCTCAAAAAATCTGGGATAACGTGGACAGGAAAAATCCAGGTGAGAGAAGTCCCAGATTCTGCCACCTCACTTGCTACTAATCGTTCGTCCTCTCTTGCAATGCTTTTGCATAAAGCGATGGAAGAGTCGAGCAATCTCTACACCGATCTGTTCTTCAAAAAAATCGGACAAGTGGCATCCAGCTCGCAAGGGACGTGGAAAAATGGCAAAGAGGCTCTTCACCGTCATCTGGAGGTCGATGCAGGCCTCGACACTTCCGATATGGTCATACTCGATGGAAGCGGGCTGACCCGTTACAACCTCGCTTCTCCTCATCAATTTGTGACTTATCTGAGGTGGATCTACGAGAAATTCCCTTACAGCGCTGAATACCTATCAGCTCTTCCAATTGGTGCACGCACTGGGACATTGAAAAACCGCTATAGCAAAGACTTGCCCCTTCTTAGAGCTAAGACAGGAAGGATGACAGGAATCACCTCTCTGTGCGGCTTTATCCGCACCCAGGATCAAGAACCCTTAGCATTTGCCATTCTCATTTCTGGTTTTACAGAAAAGACCTCTAAGTACAAGACAGAAGTAGAGGATGCAATCTGCACATTTTTAGGCAACCTTTCCCGAGAATGACACTGCATTCTGTTGTGGGTAAATCTTCTAGAAGAAAAGGACCCTTCTTTGGAAATCGTAGACAATTACCCTGGTGAAGTTCGTGCTTCTTGTCTCGCGCTCTGCAGTAATTTTTTCCACGCTTCCCCGAGAATCCCATTTATAATGCCGTTTGTAATCATTTCAATAACGTCTCTTTCAACACTGCCTGAGTGCTCGTTAAGACATCTGATTGCCCCAGCTTCTAGGTCTGCTTTTATCGGAGTGTTCCAATCTGTCAGAAGAAAAAAGAGGGACAGATAATTCTTCAAGTTCCATTCACTCATGTCAGCGGAGTGTATTTTTTCTAAAGCCAGTGCTTTGAGTTCATCAATAGAGGCAGCGTCGATTTTTAACAGTTGGTTTTTAACTAAGAGTTTATCTAAATGGTTAATGCTCTGAATCGCTAAATGAATTTTTTCAAATGAATTGTCATCAGAATCAAGAACAAAATGTTTAAAAAAGGTAATTGCTTCATTAAAAGCGGTGCATAAAAATAGCTCGCTTAATTTTCCCTCTTTCTGAATTGCAGCAGAGAGATCTGAAGTTGCCAAGACTATTGAATCTACAAAAAGACGACCGACTTTGGGATTTCCCTTGTTCAATTCATTGAGAAGTTGGAAACAAAAAAGTTCATCGGACTTTATATGACTACTTTCGCTAAATAGGCAGTCACATAAGAAAGAATGAAGCGAAGAAATGTAGAGTAACTCTTTTGGTTTTACAGAGGAGCTATTTAGCCTCAATCCGAGAAGTAACTCTCCTTCGGCATGATTTCGGTTGAGTTTGAAAATGAGGCTTTTCAATTCCTCTATTTGCGCTGCTTTGTTTTCGGAGCCTTGCAATTTTCCCATTAGTCTCGGAATGATCATATAGAGGAGCCAGTTGATTTGAAGCTCGCTTAGCTCTTCACTTAAGCTATTTATATCGAAATCTTCGGTATTGGACATTGTTCTCACTAAGGGATGGGCTTCTATCTTTGTTTTTAGCTCCTTTTCATTTTCACTGATGAACTTCTCACCATTTGGAATTCTACTTGCCACAGCCCGCATCATGCATAGAGGGTCTTCGTGATCTGAGAGATTTATTCCAAGCATCTTAGCATAGGGCTCAAAACCGAGAAGAGAAAGCCATGCAGAATGTTTGTCGTTTTCGTTATTTTCTCCCAAGTTGATTTGGCAGTTTGTTAACTCCAAAAGAAGAGAAAGCTCGAAGCGGATTTTTTTTAAGAACGAAACAGTTTTCAAGTCTTTTTGCATTCTTAAACAATGATCTGTTTCTGAGATTAATTTCCCCAATGATTGCAAAAGGGGACGCCATCTTTCATGGGCGTTTTGGTCTTTTAAGATTGCATGAACGTTTTCTCGCCAAAGATCAAGACCGGTTTCAAAGTTTTGGATATCGGAATCACTTTGAAGAAAGGAAATGATCTCGATCGGTCCTTCTAAGGAGGAAGGAACAGAGAAAAAATCTCTGTTCATTTCCATAAAGAGATTTTCCAACAGATCGTCCTTATTTTTCTTCTCGCTTGAATAATGGTCACACAGAGCTAGGTTTGAAGGGTATTTTAGAATAAATGGATGGGTAATTTGTACTACTTTGCATGCAAAATAGAGTTTCGGATAAGGTGAGGATTGTTTTTGTTTCATTATTTCATAGGAGGCAAAACGCAAGGCCTCTTCTAAGGCTCTTCTTTCAATTTCTTCGAACTCCTCTCTGAATCCCTTCCTTTTTCGAGATATCGCACTTATTTTTTCTATCAAAGCTGTTCGGTATGATTCTAATTTTGAATAGTTTCCCGCGGTTCTTTGATTATCGACGAGTAGGCTTTTATAGTAATAAACAAAGAGCACGAAAGACTTTAATTTTATGTTTTCTTCGTATTGGTCCGGTTTTAAAACGCTATAAGTAAAGTATTCTTCAATGACATGAATCAAAGCATCGGGATCCAAGCCATTGATACAGGAGAGTATGTAAGGATAAACAACATTTTCTAGCTCTGTCCTATTTTTGGACTCGGACCATTTTTTTTCCTTCAACCAGTTTTTGCTTAGTTCTATAAGGAGATATATATGCCTTGTGAAGAATTCTGTTCGATGGAGTTCAGGACTTGGACTACCCTTTGGTGTTCTATTGCTGGAAATTGTGACTTGAATATTTTTAAGAAAGACTTCTAAGTCGTGCAATTTATCTCCTAGTTCAGAAAATCGCTTATTTAAAATATAGTTAATAGAAGTAGGCTCCTTTTGCCCGATCCACTCCGCAAGTAAATCTGCTTCGGAAGATATTGAGGATTCATCCTTTATATTTTGGGGTTTTATATGTTTCGTAGCATCTTCGAAAAAAGTTTGAAATGGAAAGATGATGTTTTGTAAGGAAAATGTTTCGAGTGAGGTTTGAACATCCCCTCTAAGACTTGCAGTAACATAATTCTGTTCAAATTGATTGAAAACTTTTTCCACTACAATGGAAAGAGTTAGGAGATTTTTGTTATACTCGTCTATGTTTTCGAGTGTAGACGCTGCGCTTCTATTCCCTGACGAAAAAATTTCCAATTGTTGATTGAGATCAAGTTGCTTAGGAAATGCTCTCCTTATAGCTATCCATTCCTTAATACAACTACGAAGCGCTTGTTTTCCCTCATCTAGGGAACTCTCTAATGCGCGAGGGAAATCCGCAAAGAGCAGAGTTCTGAAATTGAGAATCTTCCAATAAAACTCAACGCCTTCTTTTTTGTCATGGACAGCAGCTTCAACTAGGTCGAGAAAGTATGAGTCTGCCTCTATTGTGAGGCTTTCAAATGTCCCTTGGCCATTATTGTTACAATACCTGGAGGTAATTTTTACCTTTAATGGAAGACTCTTTTCGTCATCAATAGTGCCGTCACTTTGAAAATAGAATAACTCATTTCCTTGTATTACAGAATGTACTTTATAATGAGTGCTCGACAAAACCTCTAAATGATGCCTTGTGAATTTCGGATCTATCTTCATCCCGATTTCAGATTCTTTTAACTTGGTAATAATATAATCTGGGAAAAAGCTGAAACTATATTGCTCGTAAGATTTTCTAATTAATTCAACAAGCCCTTCTAATTGATCTTCTAAAATAGGAAGGGAAGTGATCGTTCCTTCCAATCTAGATCTATCGTTCTCAGATAGGTCACCAAAAGAGTGGCTAGCCATGAAATTCCTACCAATTATGTCGCAGAAAATAGCTGTTACACGTTCATCTATTTCATCTATTGAATCTTTGGTTTCAGAGGTAATGAAATAGCCTAATTCTGGCCCTTCTATTTTTAATCTTCTCTGTAGGTCCTTCAGCAGTTGGAAATATCCATCGGTTTCCGATCCATCATCGGTCATGTTTTTTGCCATCTCTAGAAGAGAATCGGGATGCGTGACGGTGAGAGATCCTCCAGCTCGTGTCAAATTGAAGATTCGCAAAAACCTTATAGCTTCTCTCTGTTGTTCTTCGTTTGAAGCCCCTATTCTTGGAGAAGAGGTGTACCTGTGCATTGTTCTCGGAGGGTTTGGCTCAGTTTCAATATTCCCTAGATGAGGGAGAATCTGCCTGGAACTGGAAGAATGCCTCATTCCGCGCGAAAGAAAATCAGGTAAATCGGTTGCTTCGGATGCAGAACGAGTTCGAGTAGGGCTGGATGGTTCAAGAGGAGGTTTCTCTGCGTTGGGACTGGAGGGTGCACTACCTCCTCTTCGACGACTCAGAAGACGAGTAGATATCAGATGCCGGGGTATCTCGGTTGCATGAATCCCAATAGAGCTACTTCTAGTATGCCTTCTCTGAGAATGAGCAAAGGGTGCTGCTGAAGAGTTTGATCGGTGTCTCCTCATCGGCGTTTGAGGAGGGGCAGCAGAGCTGGATGGTGGGCTAGGCGCTAGGAGAGAGAGAGCTCGTGCTTGTTCTGGAGGGGTTTCATCGCGTGGTAGAGCAATTCTTAATGAAGAGAGTTGACTTCTTCGATCACTTGATTTGGAATGGTCGGGGATAGAAGGCGCTAGGGGTGATCTGGGAGAGCTCCGTCCAGATCCGCCGGAAGCTTCAGAAGGTCGTCTTGCGGAAAGAGGTGGTAAGCCGCTCATGGGTATATCTCCAAATGAAGAATATACAGGGTAAATTTTTGACCGATTTCTGTAACGAGATATCTTTTGAAAGTCGGATCAACACAGCAATGCTACCCCATGGATGCAATCAAGAGGGTTTTTTGAAGGCTTTGCTAAAATAGGGCTTCTTCTGAGGAGGGACCTTCTGCTTTTTCGTTGCTCGAGAATTTTTCAAAAAATCACTGGAATCTCGAGAACGGGGCGGTAGTAGTCTCCTATGAGGATCCACTTTTGGTACATGCCAATTTTTAAGTGTTTTCTTAAAAAATAAGAAGTAAAGAAACTACAAAAATAATTTGAATCCAGATCGCAGAGCGACCTACCGAATATCAATGGGGACTTGAAATTAAGAGATTAGCTGGGAATGCGGCTGGAGAACTTCGATTTCAGGCGGGCAACTTTGTTTCGCTTGAAGATGTTTTTCTTCACCCCTTTATCGAGAAGAGCATAAAGAGCGCTTAGACCAGTCTTTGCCCCTTCTGCATTCTTTTCGGTGATATCTTTTTCAAAACTGCGCACAGCTGTTTTCACTCGAGACTTGAAAGCGCGGTTACGTATCCGTTGCTTCTCATTCTGAATGTCCCGTTTTTTTGCTGTGGGGCATTTTTTCTTTTCTTGCTTTTTTTCTTCTGCCATAAAACTTCTCGCTCATTAAACTCTAAAGGAAACAATCATAGGAGAAGAGGTGAAAAATGTCAAAACCCCTTTGGACCATTCTTTTGGTGATTACAGCTGGCTTTGCCCTCTGGAGGGGAGGGATTGGCGTAAGGAGTTTTTTTTACTACCAGAAACTAGGAACAGAGGTTCCGGCTCAAGTATCACAGGTCAAAGTGGTTCCACTGAAAGGGAAGTACGCTCTAGAGGCCATTTACACCTATGCATATGGCGGAAAAAACTTTACTAAGAACCAGTTTCTAGGGAAGCCCTATTACCTCAATAAATCCTCCGCAGAACGGGAGGCAATCATCCGCACAGAGATCGAGCAGAGAGCCTGGGTCAACCCAAAGGCCCCTGCATTTTCCTCTTTGGAAAACAAGTTCCCTTTGAGGGAGCTCTTTTATGGGATTTGTGCTGTAGGGATTTTCCTCTATTTTCTTTATTTGAAACTTCATTTAGAACTTCTGGAGAGGAGTTCATAAAAATAAGCGAGATAGGCCTCCTGGATAGTGCGCAAGGGAGATCGCCTTTTTGTTTTTTCAAACTCTTTTGGCATCTTTTTCTTGAGATAGAGGTCGACCCAGTCTCCTGTGTGGTAAAAAGGCCAGGTTCTGGCTCTTAGAAGCAGTTGGCTGGATCGTGGATGAAAACTGCGTGGGAACTTTTTTACTTCAGTGAGCGTTACAGGCGAGCGATATCCCGCATAGCGTCTTGTTCTTCCCACAATCTTTTCGAGCTGGTCGTAGATCATTCCCTCTCCGGAAGCCTTCATGTCAGTGTAGTAACAATTTTTTGTGCGGAGGAAAAATTCCGAGGGGCTTACATTTTTTTTATTAAAGGTATCTTCGTGTAAGATCCAGATGATGTGATAGCCAAGGCTTGCATAGTCTTGACAGCGAGACCGTACTTCATCGAGTGAAATGGGAGAGTATTGCACTTCAAAGATTTTTTTTGTTTTGTGGCATGCTACGTCGGCAATTCGATTGATTTCAGGGAAAATTTGTTCGATGACTGGATCTTCAGATGCGAGAAGATTTTTTAAGTAGTGCTGGATTTTGAGGTGAATTTCACCTTTTTGGGAACTGCGGCAAGAGTGGGTAGTATTCAGGTGGAAAAAATGGGGAGAGAGGTGCGTTCCAGAGCGAAGACGGACGGGTGAGCGGCACTCAGGGCAAAAATATGTTTTGCCTTTTTTTGCCTCTGAGGTCGAAATGGACCGATTTTTCTCTAATGCTGTAACTTGCACTGTCCGAATATTCCCTTTTGGGCTATAATTTTAAAGAGTTTCCCTTTACTTTACAAAAACTGAGAGTTATACCTTAGCATCATGGCCAAAGAATCAGAATCTTCCCCTTCCTATTCATCTCTTTTTACACAGCAACATCAGCAAAAGGTTGAAGAGCTTGTAAACATCGCTAAAGACCAAGGATACATCACTTATGAGGAGATCAACGAGATCCTCCCCATGAGTTTTGACTCGGCTGAGCAAATCGACCAAGTCCTCATTTACCTCAATGGGATGGACATTCAGATCCTCAACCAGGCGGAAGTTGAGAGACAAAAAGAACGAAAGAAGGAGGCAAAAGAACTCGAAGGGATTTCAAGAAGGTCGGAAGGGTCCTCAGATGATCCCGTTCGTATGTACCTCAAAGAGATGGGATCGGTTCCCTTACTTACAAGGGAAGAAGAGGTAGAGATTTCGAAGCGCATTGAAAAAGCGCAGATCCAGGTCGAAAAGATCATCATGCGTTTTCGCTATTCGACCCGCGAGGCGATCTCAATTGCCAACTATCTCATCAAAGGAAAAGAGCGCTTTGATAAGTCGATTGCCGAAAAAGAGGTGAGTGACAAAAACGCTTTTCTTGCTCTTCTCCCTAGGCTGATTGAGCTCTTGCTCGAAGAGGATCATTTTCTGGCGGGGCTTCTCATCCAGATGCGCAATCCGAAGCTTAAAAAAGCAGAGAAGCTCAAAATTTCCGAAGAGATCGAAAAATGTCGAATCCGGACACAGGCTTTCTTAAAAAGGGTTCACTTCCGCCACAATATCATCGAAGACTTCGGCGAAGTGATTATGGGTGGCTACGAGCGGTTTCTCGTCCTTGAAAAAGAAATCCACGAGCTCTCCCCACGCGCTGAGAAAAACAAGTTTGCAGCGGGTAAGCTCGAGGCTATCAAACGTAAACTCCGCAAACGGGAGCTGGCTGCTGGTCGGACGATCGATGAGTTTAAGAAAGATGTCCGTATGCTCCATCGGTGGATGGACAAAGGCCAAGAAGCAAAAAGAGAGATGGTCGAGTCTAACCTCAGGCTGGTGATCTCAATCGCTAAGAAATACACCAACAGAGGCCTTTCTTTTCTCGACCTGATTCAGGAAGGGAACATGGGGCTAATGAAGGCGGTTGAGAAATTCGAGTACCGCCGCGGATATAAGTTCTCTACATATGCAACATGGTGGATTAGGCAGGCGGTGACCCGTGCAATTGCTGACCAAGCGCGGACGATTCGTATTCCGGTCCATATGATCGAGACGATCAACAAGGTCCTTCGAGGGGCTAAAAAACTCATGATGGAAACGGGACGTGAGCCCACTCCAGAAGAACTAGCCGTTGAGCTAGGATTGACTCCTGAGCGAGTCCGCGAAATCTATAAGATCGCTCAACACCCGATTTCTCTTCAGGCAGAAGTGGGAGAAGGGGGCGAGAGTCAGTTCGGAGATTTCCTCGAAGATACGACGATCGAATCCCCAGCAGAAGCGACGGGCTATTCCATCTTAAAAGATAAGATGAATGAGGTCCTCTCTACCCTTACCGATCGGGAGAAAACAGTTCTCATCGAGCGCTTTGGTCTTCTCGATGGAAAGCCAAAAACACTCGAAGAGGTGGGGATGCGATTCAAGGTAACCCGTGAGAGGGTGCGGCAGATCGAGGCGAAAGCTCTTCGGAAGATGCGCCATCCAACCCGGGCGAAACAGCTTCAGGCGTTTCTCGACCTTCTCGAAGAAGAATAAGACCTAATTCCCAGAATTTTTTTTGTCTTACTGATAATCATTTGTTTAGAGGATTTCTCATTGACCTTATTGTTAAGGGTGCGTTAAGATCGTGTTAAGTTAAGGTAAACGCATAGGAGGTTACCATGACTGTAACAAGAACAATAACACACCAGGTCACAGACAGGTTGCAAGTGACATATAACTCTGACGGAAAAATGGTCGGAGACGTGAGTGGGGTACGCGATTTTCTCAAAGATGCCATCCCTTCTACTCGAGTAAACCCAGCAGAAACCCAAACGTGGAGAGCATGGGCGGGCGAAAAGGCATCCCTCGCGGTAAAAGTCGCGGGAGTCGTTGCTCTGGTAGCTTTTGCTTATGAGTATGGCCCCCCTCTTTTTGCGGGGGTAGAAAAGAGTTCTTATCCTCTTTTGACCGAAGGACCAAAGGTAGTTACAGGGCTTGTTGAGCGCGCCAATCCACTGACCTATATTACAAGCCCTATAACAAAAGTTGCGACAGGAGTTGTAAGTGCTTACGAGACCGCCTCTTGGTATGCAACTTCAGCTTTTGCTCATGGCTTAGCTCTTTCATGGACCTGGACAGCCATACACGCCAAAAGGACTTTTCTTGGGTAGCGACTTGCAGTTTGTAGGGGTTTGTGCCATCCTTTTGCGCTATGGATGAAGCCCCTACACCTGCTGTTGTATTCGATGAATTGTTTTCTGATGAGGGACTTCTTGCTAAGCGCTTTTCTAGATATGAAAACAGACCTGATCAGCAGGAGATGGCTCGAGAAATCTGGGGCGCTTTTGAGGGCAATCACTCGGCTCTATTTGAAGCGGGAACGGGCATTGGAAAGAGTCTTGCCTATCTGATTCCGGCGATTTTGTGGAGCTATAGAACGGGCGAAAAGGTCGTCATTTCTACGTATACGATTTCTCTTCAAGAACAACTTCTCAAAAAGGACCTTCCACTTCTTTTAGATATTCTGGGCATTGATTTGCGCACTGTCCTCGTCAAGGGGATGGGCAACTATGTCTGTCTGCGCAAGCTTGAGGAGGAGAAAAAAAGAGAGGAGAAAGGGATAAGCCCTATATGCGGATGGGCAGAGACAACCTCAGATGGAACGAGGTCTTCTCTCTCTTTTCCTATCACTGGGAGTCTTTGGTCGAAGGTCTGCGCCGAAGGGGAGGTCTGCTCCTACATGAAATGTCCCCATTATAAGGAGTGTTTTTTCTTTAGAGATCGCGGCAAGGTGCAAGATGCCGACTTGATCATCGTCAATCACCATTTGCTCATGTCTCATTTGACTGCCGATGAGGGGCAAGCTCTTCTTCCCGAGTTTTCGAGGCTAGTGATCGACGAGGCCCATCATTTTCCCTCAGTTGCTAGGTCCTGTCTCGCTCGTGTTTTCGATCGGGTCCAACTCTTCAAGGCAATGGCGCGGATTCATTCGGACAACCATCCAGAGGTGAGCCGCTTCTTTTTCTTGCGTGATCTGCTGGAGAAGGTGGGAAGCCGGTCGCTGATAAATCGGCTCGGTCTCGATCTCCCTGGAGAAAAGCGGACTCTGACCACAAAGATCAATGAGGCTTTTGATCTTCTTCATGAGGTATTCCCCTCCAGCTCACGAGAGACGCGCTGGCGGTTGACCCCAGAGGTAATGAGAGGGAAAGTATGGCAAGAGGATCTCATCCCGATATTTCGAGAACTGCAAACGGAGCTCACGCGGTATGCGACTTCATTGGAGAGTTTAGTAGAGGAGGTGAAAGACCTTCGCTCGGAGGAGACAAAAAGTGGGATTGATAGTGCCCTTCTCGATATTGCAGCTGGAGGACAGAAGATCAAAGAGGCAGCTGGGTTGATCGACTCTTTCTTCTCTGATATCGATGGCGATGAGGTCCTTTGGGCAGAGAAGAAAGAGATGGGGACGATGCTGACTTTAGCGCAGCTCGATGTGGCTCCTTTTTTAAAAGAGAAACTCTTTGCCCCATTGAAGACAGCGGTCTGCTGTAGTGCGACGATGTCTGTTGATGAAGACTTCACTCACATTGCCTCTCAATTTGGAATTGATAAAGAGGAGTGCGTGCTAAAAATTTACCCTTCTCCTTTTGATTTTCAAAATCGCGTTCGTCTGTTGACTCCGTCTGATATCCCTCTGCCGAATAGCTATGATTTTGTTGATAAAGCGACCATGGTGATCAAAGAGGCGATCGCTCTCAGCCGAGGAGGCGCCTTTGTTCTATTCACTTCCTACGATATGCTGGGGCGATGCGCAGAGGGAATAGAATCAACCTGTCTATCGGAAGGATTTCCTTTTTTCAAGCAGGGTGATCGCCCTCGCCATTTGATGCTAGAAGAGTTCAAGCAGCAGAAAAATAGTGTTCTGCTAGGGGCTGATTCTTTTTGGGAGGGTGTCGATGTCGTAGGAGAGGCGCTCCGCCTTGTTGTGATTGTCAAACTTCCTTTTCCTGTGCCGAGCGATCCTCTCCTGCAGGCTAGGAGTGAGGTGCTCAAGAAAGAGGGCAAGAATCCCTTCATGGAGGATGCTGTCCCGCAGGCGGCCTTGAAATTCAAACAGGGTTTTGGTCGGTTGATGCGCAGCAGTACAGATCGGGGGACGATTCTCTGTCTTGATAAGCGTCTCTTTATGAAGCCGTATGGAAAAACGTTTTTGAGAAGCCTGCCCGAGTGTGTGACCCATTTTGGGCCAACGGAGGAAGTGTTTCGGGAAAATCATTGGAGCGTAGCGGGATCGAACCGCTGACCTCAACAATGCCATTGTTGCGCTCTACCAATTGAGCTAACGCCCCAAAGAGGGATTATTTTATCCGAGTTGTTGATAAAACTCAAAGGCGTCTTTCGAATAATTGAACCACTGAATACAATGCTATTATGACTTTTTTTGACACTATAGATCTGGCGCCGCCTGATCCCATTTTTGGACTCAGTGCATCTTATAGGGCTGATCCTCGCCTTGAGAAGGTGACCTTCGTTACTGGTTATTATCGAACGGAGGAATTGAAGACTCCGCTTCTGGAAGCTGTTTCTGAGGTGGAAACTCAGCTTGCAAACGAAAAATTGAAGAAGGAATATCTGCCCATTGCAGGAGATGGGGATTTTGTCTCTGCCATTGGGAAGTTAGCCTTTCGGGAAAAGTGGGATGAAAAGGAAATTTGCGGTGTACAGGCGGTAGGTGGAACGGGAGCTCTCTCTTTGATCGGCTTGCTAGCAAAGCAGTGGACGAGGAAGGTCGCTGTCCCTGTTCCTACTTGGGTCAATCACTGGGCTATTTTTTCAAGTGCTGGTCTCGAGATAGAGGGGTATCCCTATTATAAGAACAAAACCGTGCTCTTCGAGCAGATGTGTGAAAAGTTGCAGACCTTGCCGAAAAAGAGCTGTGTCCTTTTGCATGCGAGTTGCCATAACCCTTCCGGGATGGATCTCTCTAAAGAGCAATGGCAAGAGCTGAGTGAGCTTTGCTTAAATCGGGAGCTCTTTCCAATTTTCGATATGGCGTACCAGGGATTTGCAATGAGTTTAGAAGAGGACTCCTATTCTTTGCGGCTTTTTATGGAAAAAGGACATGAGCTCGCTCTTACCTATACCTGCGCGAAAAATTTCTCGATCTATTCAGAAAGAGCAGGGGCTCTTTTTGTCGTTGCCAGGTCAGACACACACAGGAGCGCTATTATGAGTCAGCTGAAGAAGCTTATCAGGGGGCGCTACTCTAATCCTCCAATCCATGGCTCTACCATTGTGAAGCGCATATTGGAGTCCCCATCGCTCTTAGAGAAATGGGAGAAGGAGCTCTCTCAAATGCGACAACGGATGCAGTCGGTTCGAACGGCATTTGCGGATGCTGTGACAGAAAAAAAGCCACAAGAGGACTGGCACGCCCTTCGAGAAGGATCTGGTCTCTTTTACTACTCTGAGCTTCCCCCGAGTGCAGTCGAATGGCTCCGAAGTGAAAAGGGATTCTATTTGATGGGAGATGGAAGGATCAATTTGACTGGGATCAATCAAAAGAATTTCGGGCCTTTTGTTGAAGCCTTTCTTACTGCTCGAGAAATCGAATGAAAAAGCTTAAAATCTTACGCCCATTTTTTCTTTTAGCCCTCTTTGTTCTCTCTCTTTTGAGTGTTCCGCAGTCTGGCGTGGAAAAAATACGTAGTTTTGTCATCAGTGGGATTTCTCCTTGCTGGAGTGGCCTTGACCATATCAAGTGCGCGTCGCTCTCTTTTTTTTCTGCCAGTCAGGCCGAAGAGAATCGGGAAGCGATTCAGCTACGAGCAGAAAACCTCCGGTTGAAGCAGCAAATCGAAAGGCTAAAGGGTTGGCTCAGCTCTGAGAAGGAGATTGAGCGAGAGTGGCAACAGATGATCGCTTTGACCCGTAAAGGAGAAGAAGACTTTTTTGCAAGGAGGAGTCGTCATTTAAGCAGTATCATTGAAAAGCAATTGGGAGCTCTTCCAGCGCGGGTGGTTTTTCGAGAGCCCGCTCTATGGAGCAGCACGATCTGGCTTGATGTTGGTGCGGGTGATAACCGGGCACTCGGTAGAGAGATCGTTGCGAAAAATAGTCCTGTTATTTTGGGGAAAGCTGTGGTTGGCGTTGTCGAAGAGGTGAATGAGAAGCGGTGTCGGGTTCGTCTCATTACGGACCAGCTCTTGTCTCCATCTGTTCGAGCTGTTCGAGGAGGCGAAAGGGATCTTCTGCTTTGTGAGAGGGTCGATGCTCTTTTGGAACTTCTCTCATTTAGAGATGATTTAGAGGGAGCTTCTCTTCTTGCCGAGGCACTTAGCGCATTCCAAAGCCGGCTCGAGCCATCTGATCGCTCTCTCTTTTTAGCTAAAGGGCAACTGCATGGAGGGAGTGCTCCTCTATGGCGGGCGAACGGACAAACCTTGACGGGAATCGGCTTTAACTACGACTTTGTCGATGAAGAGGGAAAGGCCCGGAGTTTGCGAACAGGTGCCTCTACTGTGGGAGGGGCAGGGGCGGCCCTCATTCAAACGGGAGACCTTCTTGTGACGACTGGAATGGATGGAATTTTCCCTCCGGATCTTCATGTGGGCATTGTGACAAAGATTCTCCCTTTGCATGAAGGGGGTGTCGCTTACCAGTTAAAAGCGCAGCCACTTGTCTCAAATCTCAGCACCCTCACCGATGTCATGGTCCTCCCACCATTATTTTGACAAAATCAAATGCGCAAGGGTAGAATTCAGGAGACTTTCATTACCAAGGAGGTAGATGATGAAACAACTGATTACTTTTACAATGGCTGTGGCTATGATTTGTGCAGTATCTTCTGCTCATGCTGGTTGCGGGTGCAAAAAAAGAAAGAAAGCGACTAATGAAGTTGTCGCTGTTGTCAGCGTAGACAACGTTTCTAAGTAATTTTTTTTGGCCCTGCTTTTTCGAGTAGGGCCTCTATTTTTTCTCTTAAATCACTTCCGCTGATCACTGGACCAAAGGCCTCCTCATAAGCTTTTTTCCTTATGTGTGAGAGCTCTTCCTGGCTATTTTGTAGAGATGTCTCTCCTCGAAAAGGCTCTCCGCATTTTGTAAGCGATCCGTTTTTACCAAGAAAGAACATCGGCCGGTTGTAGTAAAGGAAGTCGTAGCCGATTGAAGAGGTGTCCCCTAAATAGATATCGACCTTTTCTAGAAGAGGGTAAATAGCGGGGAAGTCGAGGAGAAAGGTGACCTCTTTTTCATACTTTCCGATGATCCGATGAAAAGCTGCTGGGTCATTTTCTTCTAGAAGTGGATGGAGCTTAATGATGAGATTCACTTCTTTTTTTAGCTCTCCAATAACTTCTTCTGCGTGGGAGAAAAAAGAACTTGTGGTTGCCGTTGTTGTCCAAGTGGGAGCATAGAGAACGGTTTTTTTCTCAGGGTCAATGGAAATCGCCTCATCTGCGAATTCATCGAAATGGCTTTTGTATTTTTGATAGAACCAGTGACGGACATTGCCGATTTCGATGACCCTTCTCCCCGGTTTTAGTTTGTGCATCTGCGGACCATAGACGAGGTCGATGTCCTGCTCCACTTCTTTTCCTAAAATGTCCTCTTTATCGGAATTCCCATGAGGAGAGAAAATAAAGAGGATCTCTTTGCCAAAAAGCATATTGATCAATGGCTTCAGCTCCATAGCCCAAAATTTTCCCGTCTCGATGATTGTATCGAAATTTGTAGCAATCGTTTCCAGGGTGAGCTCTTCTAGTGGGACATATTGGATATCGACCATCGGGTAGAATCGCTCGCCAATAGCGATGTGATCGAGCTCGGTTACGACGAGTGGTATATCGAGCAAAGCGCAGAGTGGAGCTAAGTGATCGAGGTGGGTGCTAGGCCCTGTGCTAATGGCTGCTGTTTTGTTCATGAGTAAATCGGGTTTACATTGAGGAGTTTTTGGAGCTTCGTGAGGTTGAATGGGGCAAAGGTTTCTTCATAGAGGGAATTTTTTGGTGGGGAGGAATGCAAAAGCTTTTCGCATTGAGAAAACGAGAATTGCATTGGAGGTATCACTTTTCCCGCTTTTGCTAGAGGTGGATCGTTTTCATTGCTGAAGAGAAGCATGGGTTTTTTGAAATAGAGAAAGTCATACCCAATTGATGAAGCGGCGTCCCCTATAAAGAGATCGATATGAGAAAGTAAGGGGTAGATAGGGGGTAAGTTCTCGAGAAAGTGGACCTGTTTCGGAGCTTTGGATTGCATTTCAGCAATCTGATCGGGATATTGGCGGTAGAGGTTAGGGTGCAACTTCACCAGAAGGGTATAGTCACTTGGGATCTCAGAAAAGCCCTTTTCCCAAAGGTCGGTGAAAGAGGAGTTTTTTTCACCGTCTTGCCAAGTAGGGGCGTAGAGGAGAGTGTGCTTTGCTTTTTCGGGAAGGATATCTTTCATGAGGTGATTGTAAAATTTTCTGTGCTTTTCGAAATAGTTAAGCCGGTAATTGCCCACTCTGAGAAAGGTTCCCTCAATGCCTTTCTCTCTAAGAAAGACTTCAATCCTTGGGCCATAGGTGAGTAGGGTCTCTTCCTCTTTGAGTCCTTCCATGAAGGCGGTGGTTCCTCTTCCTTTGTCGGAGTTGCCGTGGGGACACCATACTGTCCGGATTTTTTTTTGATGAAAGGCCTCTGCGAAAAAAAAGAGCTCGTCAAAAAGGACGCGGGGAGTTGAATAGAGAATGGTATCGAACTCTTGGATAACCCGTTCTGGAATTTCCTCCTCTACGAAGTGGCAGAGCGAGAGATCGGGGTAATATTTTTTTGCTATGCTTGCCATCTCTTGATCGGTGACGAGTAGTGGGAGATCTAAGAGAGAGCAGAGGGGAGCTAAATGGTCGAGGTGGTGGTATTCAGGGCCAACGATCAATCCTGCAGTGGGCATAACGGCCAAGTTTAGCTCTTCTTAGGATAGGTGGCAACGGAGGTTTTCCGCCTTTTATGCTCCGATTGGTGTAGAGGATGGGGATAAGTGCAGGAGAGAGGAGAGCTCTCTTTTTGGGCAGCTTGGATAAAAAGGGCGTCATTGCGACAATTTTGTA
Source organism: Chlamydiota bacterium (assembly GCA_011064965.1). Classification (GTDB taxonomy): domain Bacteria; phylum Chlamydiota; class Chlamydiia; order Chlamydiales; family Rhabdochlamydiaceae; genus Sacchariniichlamydia. Next base: position 43,893 of record JAAKFS010000011.1, on the reverse strand, counting down.
AGTTGGTCCGATCCATAAGAGCGAGGAGTTGATCGAGGATAGAGAGGATCTCGCAGCTCGATTCATCTTTTGCTGGGAAAAGCTCGGTCTGTTTCAGCTCTATTGAAAGAGCCTCTAATTGAATTCCAAGTGCATGGCGGCCCTCGCGCAATCCTTTCAGATTGACCACGAGATCGGAGCGCTCTTCTGCAATCCGGGCCCACGTCCTTTTATCATTCTCGAGGAGAGAGAGCTCCTCTTGGTGGAGGTTGGCAAGCATCTCTCGCATTAGCTCGATCTCTTTGACTAGGAAGCCCTGAATCGTATTGAGTACTCTCTTATATTTTTTCTTGCTCGAGATTTCGGCAGCTGTCATCATATCCTCCAGGACTCATTTAATTAGCAGATTTTGGGTCTTTTCACAAGAATATGATGAATTTTTCTTTTGAGCCCCTTAGAGATTGGTTTACCCAAGAGAAGCGAGACTTTCCCTGGAGAAAGAAGCCGACCCCTTATGGCGTTTGGGTCTCTGAGGTGATGTTGCAACAGACGCGTGCGTCTGTCGTCATTCCCTATTATTTGAGGTGGATGGAGCGTTTTCCTAGCGTTCACAGCCTAGCCAACACATCCATTGAAGAGGTGATCAAGCTCTGGGAAGGGCTCGGCTATTATGCGCGGGCAAGAGCTCTCTGGGAGGGAGCGCGCACCATTGTCTCTAGGTTTGGAGGAGTGGTTCCTTCACGTTTTGAGGATTTGGCTGAAGTCAAGGGGCTCGGTCCATACACTATTGGGGCTATTCTAAGCTTTGCCTTTCATCAAAAGGCCCCTGCCGTTGATGGAAATGTCCTGCGGGTGGTTTCCCGCTTTCTTGCTATTGAAGAGGAGGTCGATCGGCAAGTGATCCAAAAGAAAATTCGACAATTTGTTGTCGATCTCTTGCCAGATAGAGAGCCGTGGGTCATTATGGAGGCGGTCATTGAACTTGGGGCGACGATTTGCACAAAACGCCCTCTCTGCGAAAGATGCCCACTGGCGGGAGATTGTCGCGCATACCGGACTGGTCGGGAGATGGAGCTGCCCAAAAAGAAGAAGAAAGCAGCGATAACGATCCTGCGGCGAAAAGTTCCAGTGATCCTCTTCGAGGAGTGGGTCCTTTTGCAAAAACATGAGGGAAGGCAGGTGATGTCAGGGCTCTATGAATTTCCCTACTTTGATGAAAAGGAAAGGGAAGAGGCCTTCTACCCGGGAAGGCTGGTCTTGGAAGGGAAACTAGCCGAAGTGCAGCACACCTTTACCCGGTATAAAGCCTGGCTATTTCCCACTGTATGGCGAGCAGAGGAGAGGAAGGAGGTAGCGGGGTATGAGTGGGTCTCCCGCGTTCGATTAGCAGAGCTCCCTTTTTCTTCGGGCCATAGGAAAATTTGTAAAAACATTGGGAAAGAATGAAAGTACTACATACGGAAAGTTCAAACGGCTGGGGTGGCCAAGAGATGCGGATTCTATCCGAGTCAATTGGGATGCGAGAGAGAGGACATGAGATCATCATGGCGGTTCAGCAAGGCGGGGGGCTTGTTGAAAAGGGAAGAAAAGCCGGCTTTACTATCTATGAGATCGACTTCAAGCGATCGAAGGCACTTCTCGTTTTAATGCAGCTCCATCGGATCATAAAGAAGGAAAAGATCGCTCTGATCAATACCCATTCTTCACTCGATGCGTGGCTGGGAGGGATTGCAGGACGCTCTACCAGGGTGAAGGTCTTGAGGACGCGTCATCTCTCAACTCCTATTCGAGGAGGACTGAATAGCTTTCTCCTTTATAATCGGTTGACTGACTCGATTGTCACCACTTCAAGCGGGATTATTTCTCCACTGATCAAGCAGGCGGGTATCTCTCAAGAGAGATGCAGACTTGTTGCTACGGGAGTTGAGCCGGAGAAACTCCTTTTTTCAGATGAAGAGGTCGCTGCTTTTCGAGAAGGGCTTGGCCTTGAAGAGGAGGATTGCCTGGTAGGGACGAGCTGCTTTGTCCGCTCTTGGAAAGGGATCCCAGACTTCATGCGAGCAGCCCATCTTCTGCGTGATATCAAAGCGTTGAAGTGGGTCATCATAGGTGGAGGATTTGTCGATCGTTACAAAGGACTTGCAAAAGAGCTTTCCCTAGAGGGAATTCTTCACTTCACCGGTCATCTTGAGAACCCCTACCCCGCGATGGGGGCTCTCGATATCTTTACTCTGCTGAGCACCGCTAACGAGGGGATTTCTCAAGCCTCATTGCAAGCCGCTTACCTGCAAAAGCCTCTCATCACAACGACAGTCGGTGGGCTTCCAGAGGTCTGCCGTAACAATGAAACGGGTCTTTTGGTTCCTCCTTCAAGTCCCAAAGAGGTCGCTGCCGCTGTTCTCGAGCTCTACGATGATCCGGAACTACGTATCTCATTGGGGCTGCGCGCTCGTCGGCTAGTTGAAAATAAATTTACAATGAAGCATACCCTGGACCAAATGGAACAAGTATACCTCAAGCTTTCTCGATGAATGCATGTCACTCTTGTGATGCGGAAGAGAAATCAGCAAAGAGATGGCTTCGCGTACGGACCATCACTGCGGCTGTTTGCTCCTTCCCTCTTCTTCTTCATATGTTTGGAGTCCCAATCCCTTTGGGGGTGCAGGGAGTCTTAGCGACCATTGTGCAGTTTTTTTCGGGCTGGCCTTTTTATGTCGGCGCTTGGTATGGACTCAAGCGTTTTTCGGGCAATATGGACACGCTCGTTGCTATCGGAACGACAGCTGCCTACTTGTTTAGCTTTTATGTGATATTTGTCGATCCAAGCAGAGGGATCTATTTCGAGACGAGCAGCGTTTTGATCACCTTCATTTTGCTTGGAAGAGTTCTCGAAGCCCGTTCTAAAGCCCTGGCGCAGTCGGGGATGCGCGCTCTTTTAGAGATGCAACCGAAGGCAGCAAAAATCCGAAAAGGGGGGGGGGTTGTTGAAATTCCCATAGAGGAAGTGGCGATCGATGATCTTTTTCTCGTCCGTCCAGGAGAGAGGATTCCCGTTGATGGAGAAGTCGTGGAAGGGATCTCTGTTGTCGATGAGTCGATGCTCACCGGAGAAAGTGTTGGCGTGGAAAAGAATGTGGGCAGTCCCCTCTTTGCTGGAACGATAAACCACCACGGAGCTTTGACTGGAAGAGCGACTAAGGTAGGGTCTGAGACAGCTTTGCAGACGATCATCCATCTGGTTGAAGAAGCGCAAAAAACTAAAGCGCCAATCGAGCGCCTTGCCGATAGAGTTTCTGCGTTTTTTGTTCCTCTGGTTCTTCTCGTCTCTCTCCTTACCTGGATATTATGGAGTCTTCTCGCAAAGGATGGTGTTGAAGGGCTCATCAATGCAGTTGCCGTCCTAGTGATCGCTTGCCCCTGTGCTCTTGGTCTTGCTACTCCCATTGTCATTCTCGTAGCTACTGGCGAAGCGGCTCGGAAAGGAATCCTGATCAAATCGGCTGAGGCGATCGAAAAGGCGAAAGAGATCAACCGGATCCTGATCGATAAAACTAATACCATCACTGAAGGGATTCTTCAGGTAGAAAAGGTGGTCTTGGAGGATCAGTATCTCCCGATTGTGAAAACCCTCTGCGAACATTCGCAACACCCTGCTTCCGATGCCCTCCTTGCGTACCTCAAAGAGAGCGTACCAACCCTGCCTGAAATGCTCGCATTCCACGCCGTACCGGGAAGGGGGGTGAGTGGGTTTTTTGACGAGAGGAAGTACTATTTGGGGTCGGCCCACTTTTTGGAAGAGCAGCGGATTCTCCTCCATACCCTCAAACCAGAGCTGGATCAAGAGGCTGGGATGCTTGTTCTCTTTGCTGTCGATAAACTTGCTCTTGGCTATTTTGTCCTTTCTGATCGGATCAAAGAAGGAAGTAAAGCTGCACTCAGGGAATTCAAGGATCGGGGAATCGAGACGATGCTCCTCACCGGAGACAGGGAAAAAGTGGCAAAGTCCGTCGCTGAATCACTCGATTTTGATCAGTACGCTGCTGAGGTTCTTCCAGAAGAAAAGGCGAAATATGTGGAAGAGGCAAAAACGGCTGGAAAAGTCGTGGCAATGGTCGGTGATGGGGTCAATGACGCCCCTGCGCTTGCGGTGGCAGATGTGGGGTTTGCTATTGCTTCCGGAACCGATGTGGCGATGGAGTCTGCGTCGGTGGGACTGATGCGCTCCGATCTTTGGGGGGTGATCGAGACAATTGACCTCTCGAAAATTGCCTATAAAAAAATTAAGCAAAATCTCGTTTTCGCTTTTGGATACAACATTCTGGGGATCCCGTTAGCTGCCTTAGGTTTTCTGAATCCTATTATCGCGGGGATAGCGATGGCTCTAAGTTCTATCTCGGTTGTCCTCAATGCCCTCGATTTGAAAAAGAAAGTAGCCAAGTAAGTTCCTTTTTTTTATACTTAAGCACTATGAGAGATCAATGGATCGATTGGCTTCAAGACAAACAGCGTCATTTTTTTTATGGCGTAATTCTCGTCATTGCTGTTTTTTTTGTCGCTTTTCAAATCGCTGGGAAATTTCACAAGGGACCTACTAGCAATTTTTTTGCTGCAAATCAGGTCTTTGAAAAATGGTTATTACAGAAAGAGCCATTCGATAACTTGGAAAGCGCCCTACAAAAACACCCCGAACTTGAGACGAAATTTGGTGCGCGAATTGCCGAGAAGTTCATCGCGCAGAATGATGGTGAAAGCGCGGAGCCCTTTGCAAGCCGTGTTTTTCAAAGAGTTTTTCCCGAGATTCCCGAGCATTCTACTTTTGCACAAGGCTCTCTTCTCATTGCCAAAGGGAATTTAGAGGAGGCCTTAACTATGGCCGTCAGCCTTAAGGAGCGGCTCGATAACGATGCATTGCTCTATGGCTTTAACCTAGTGCGGATCGCAAGTCTCTGCCGCGCGCTCGATGTTTCTGCTGAAGAGCAGGTTGCTCTTCGAGAGCTCGAGGGATTCATTGAGGAGAAGTCAGAAGCTGCCCTTCTTCTGAATGAGTGCTTCAAAGAGGGGACCACCACCCTTTCCGACTATATCTCCCAGAGAAAAACCCAATAAAACTTTCCTTTGAGCTAAACGCTATCTGATGATTTGACTCATTTGACTCAAATTTGTTAGAATGAGTCAAAAAGGAGTAGCGGTGTATTACCCTGATTCAGAATCTTCCACGATAGAATTCAAGAGAGACTTCCCTCAAAATGATCAGATCATCAAAACGGTGATTGGGTTTTGCAATCAAAATGGAGGAAAACTCATCATCGGAGTGAATGATCAGGGACAAGTGACCGGTGTCGATGATGGTCAAATTGAAAAAGCCCTCAGCTCTTTGGATAAGGCCATTTTTGAATCAACAGTTCCTCCAATCATTCCAAGTGTGTACGTCCGCAGATTAGGTGAGAGGGCTGTGCTGGTTATCGAAGTTTCTAGAGGGATGAGCAAGCCCTACTATCGCCGGAAAGAGGGTCTAGAAAAGGGGACCTATATTCGACTTGGGCGCAATACGCTTCGAGCAAAAAGAGAGATAATTGAAGAGCTGCGGTGGCAGGCGAGTAACCTCGATTTTGAAGCATTTCCTATTCATACAGCTTCCACTGAAGATCTCAACAAAGAGAAGATTTCAGTTTTTTTAGAAAAAAGAAAAAATAGAAGTGTTGCTTCACCTTCCGAAGAACTTCTTCGCTCTTACAAGATCATTCAATCGGAGCATGGGAGAGTTTATCCCTCTCATCTTGGGCTCCTTCTTTTTGGGAAAAATCCACAGCAATTTCTCTCTGAAGCGATGATCATCGCTACCCATTTTGCAGGGAATTCTGGGAGAGAGGCATTGGCAACGGTTGATTGCGAAGGGACTCTTTTTGAGCAGTTTGAGCATTGCTTTGCTTTTCTGCAGAGTCGCTTGCACAGATCATATACCATTCAAGGTCTAATAAGGGATGAAGAGCTCGAAATTCCTCTGGTTGCGCTTAGAGAATCTTTGCTTAATGCTCTTATCCACCGGAATTATCACATTAAAGCTCCGGTCAAAGTCGCAATTTTTGATAACCGAGTAGAAATCTTTAGCCCTGGGCATTTTCCTGGTCCATTCGATTCGAGAAACTTGCTTTCCGGAATCACTTATTTACGCAATCCGGCTATTTGCAAAGTGATGCGGGAGGCGGGATATGCGGAAAAGCTTGGGAGCGGTCTCATTGCAATTTTTGATTCCTATAGAGAAAAAATGCTTCCAACTCCAGTTATTGTTGAGGGAGAAAATTTTGTGAAGTACACCCTCCCAAGAGAGGGAGAATTCCAATCGATGCGACTAAAAGAAAGCGCTGAAGATCCTCTTCTTTCATTATTTGTCTATAGCGATGAGGTAAGCATTGGAGAAATCATGGATTTCTTGAAGGTGTCGAGAGCGACAGCTTCAAGACGAGCTAGCGAGCTTGTGAAAATAAGAAAACTACAGCGGGTTGGGAGAACCCGCTCTGTTCGATATCGAATTGCCTCCCCTACTGCTGAGGAGGGTTGGGGACTTCTTTGAAGTGATGGAGCATGTGTTTCCCAGCATGCAGGCCAATGACTAGGAAAACCAGTGGAGCGAGAAAGATTGCAACGATGAGTGCGACGATTCCCACGATCATCTGCGTCGTTTTTTCCATCTTAGAGATTTTACTCGACATCGACTTTGAGAAATTGTGGATTTTCTCAGGCATAAGAATACTGATGATTCCTCCAGCTCCTGCTAGTAAAACACTAAGCTCTGCTCCCCAGAAAACTAGGGTAAACAAACTTGCCAACACAAAAAGAAGACAAAAGAATATCTCGTACCGATGCTTTTGTGCATATCCTTCGAGCTCTTTCACTGACATACCATCTTTTTTCTTTTCTTCTTCCATTTAGGACCTCTTTGAAATATATGAGCAATTTCCAAAACATGCTCTTGATTGCAATTTAAATATTCGATCGTATTTTGGCAATACCGTTTCTTCTTCTCCTTGGTTTTTTTTGGAAAGTACTCTAGAATGAGGCTCATTTTATGTGAAGGAGAGTCCTTTTGATCATTGCTAGGGACCATCGAGTTTCAATAGATACAGGTTTAGAGTGGGCAAAGTGGGGAATGCTCGGCTGCGCTGCTTTGCTGATCTTCGGATTTGTCATTGCCCTAGCGAGGCCCATGAAAGTTGCCGAATATGGCGCTCGGCGACTGACCCCTCTCTTCCATGACCGGCTTGAAGGGATTCTCACAGGTCCGTTAGCGCTGAGAGAAAACAGCCGCTCCCCCCTTTCTCTTTTCCTCGAGCAAACCCTTGTCCTCCTCTCTCAAACGACCAGACCGGGTATGGCTGTGGAGCAGCGGGGGTATTCGATTGGAATTCGCGGAGTAGAAGGCTTAAGAACGGTAAAAGAGGGGGAGGAGTTCTACCTTTCTCTGACGCAAAACGCTGTCGGAGAGGTTGATGCGATTGCCTTCTCCGAGGGACCCGCAAATCTTTCAATGAAAGCTCAACCGATTGAGAAAAATGCCCTTCTTTTGAAACTGACTACAGACACAGGGGTGGAAGAGGAGGTTATCCTTCCCTCTGCGCAGAGTTCTTTAGGGCTAGGAGCTCACCTTCCTGCTACGGTCTCCCTCAAAGAGGCCAAGTGTTATGGAGTGGATCGTTTTTTTGAGTACTACGGGGGATTTGAGTATCGTCCGCTGAGCCAAAAGCAAAAATTGGAACTTTTTGATGACAATGGCTCCTATTTTCTTTTTGTTGGAGCGGGAGATTTTCTCACTTTCCACGAAGGGAGATGGCAGCCGATCAACTCTTTTGAATGGGCCAATCCATTGACGCCGCTCGCTCAGGTACTATCGGCCTCATCGGGGCAACTGGTGATAGAGATCTGGGATGAAAAGGGATTTTCTCTTCTGCAAACTAGGGTTGGACTGGCAAATTTATCCCCTCTGTATGTGAGAAGCGATCAACTCATCACCGCTCCAAAACTTAGGAGCGCAAAGCAGGTTAGCTGTCACATGGGAAAGAGGCGATTCATCTTGCGCGAGGGTGACTGGATCATCAAAACCCAAAAAGGGTGGCATAAGTTGACTGCTATGGATGAGATTGTCTCCTACTTGTGGCACGCCACGCGAGGAGAACTCTTTGTCGTTGACTCGATCGATGCTGGGTCAGGGCTCAAAGGGCATTACTTCGATGAAATGCGCTCGCAGGTTCAACCGCTTACAATCTCTCTTGCCAATACTGCCGGAAAAGCAACCCCTAATATGAGGCACCGTTAATCCAAGCTATGAAACATTTATTTCCTATACTCTTTCTCTTTTCTTTCTCTAGTCTTTGCTCGGTGACGATCGAGGAAAAGCTCGCCAGCAGCATTTCTGGAAACGGGTCCAATGGCGCTGATAGCGAGGTTTACTTAGATCAAGTCAACTATCAGATCAAAACACTGCGTGAGAATCTTCAATCTGAAACAGTTGCAGCGCAGGAATTGATCGAGTCCGATGCCGATGATGAGGCTTACAGATCGATCCTGCAAAGGGTGCAAACCATCAAAACCGAGCTCGTTGCCTTGCAACAGAATTGGCGGGCTACGGCGGTGAATGAGGCAAAAAGGGAAGAAGAGGGATATTCCCTGTGGGATCAGGAGGAAACGACGTTAAGCCATTTGGTCATGGAATATGGCTCATCTGACTATCTCTATGTCGTCCCCCCTGAAATGGCCAATCTAAAGATTGCGGTGCACTCGAATATCCCGATCCCACGTGAATCTTGGAGTGAGGTACTCGAGATCATTTTAGCTCAAAATGGTGTAGGAGTGAAACAGGTCAATCCTTTTGCTCGTCAGCTCTTTGTTTTTAAGCAAGACCCATCGGCTGTCTCAGTAATTGCGTCGAAATTGGAGGATATTCTTCATATCCAGGATCATCGACGGATCTTTTTTGTCTTTTCTCCTCCTGCAGAGCATTCCAAATCGGCCTTCCAGTTTTTTGAGCGGTTCTCTGATCCAAAGGCGACGTTTGTCTACAATATTGGGGGTAAGGTTGCGATCGTCTCCACTCGCAATGAGATTGAAAAGCTGATGAAGCTGTACAGATCAGTCTGGAAAGATCCGGCAGGAAAGATTTCTAAGGTCGTTTCCGTGACAAAGATGAGCGTCAAGGAGATGGAGAAGATTTTAAAGACCTTTTTTCACGAGTCGATGGAGAAACAGACGCGGGTTCCCTTCGGCAAGTTTGATAACCAGGGGCTTTCCATCATCGCTCCAGCGCAAGGGAACGCTCTTGTCCTTATGGGAAATCGGGATGTGGTAGAGCGAGCCGAGAAGATTGTTAGGGAGACTGAGGGACAGCTACTCGACCCAGCCGAAATGGCCATTTACATCTACACCTGTAAGCATAGCGATCCTAATGACCTCGCCAAAGTGCTCGATAAGGTCTACTACTCACTGATCTATGGGATTCCAGAGTTTCGTGAAAATATCGATATCAGCTATACGGCGCAAGGCTCTGCGATCCAAAATCCGCCTGATGGGTATTCGCCTGCTCCTCCTCTGCAGGTTCCTCCGCAGCAGTTCAAGCCGGAGATCGACTCAAAACTCGAGATCGAACAAAACTCCGAGCATTTCATTCCCGACCCGAAGACAGGGAAATTGTTGATGGTTGTCCGCAGGGATGTGATGCCCCGGATTAAAGACCTTCTGCGCAGACTGGATGTCCCAAAGAAAATGGTGCAGATCGAGATCCTTCTCTTTGAGAAAAAACTCAATAGTCAGGCGAACTACGGTCTCAATCTCCTCAAGCTCGGTGATTCAAATGGAATGCGCTATGATGGCCCGAAATTGCCGGGGCCTGATGGCCTTCAAGATCCGGTGGGAACGGGTGTCCTCGCCTTCTTATTTAGTGGTCATAAGACGAAGCACTTCCCAGCGTTTGATTTTGCTTACAGTTTCTTGATGACGCAAGAAGATATTCAGCTCAATGCGGCTCCATCGGTGATAACGGTTAACCAAACCCCTGCGACGATCTCCATTCTGGAGGAGATTTCGCTGAACAATGGTGCCGCTCCCATCGATACCAACAAAGGGATTGCCTTTGAAAAGTCTTTCACCAGAGCGCAGTATGGGATCACAATCATCTTGACCCCCATCATTCACGTTCTCGATGAGGAAGATGATTGTGGAGATGCCACTGGTTTTGTCACTCTACAGACGAACATCACCTTTGATACAACACAGCCGAGCTTCAAAAATGACGATCAGCCGCCCGTCGTTCGGCGCCACATTGAAAATGAAGTACGCGTTTTCGATGGGCAGACGATTATTATTGGTGGCCTTCGCCGTAAATCGGTGCGCGATATCACACAAAAGGTCCCTTTCCTCGGAGAGATTCCCGGTCTTGGAAAGCTTTTCGGTTCAACGGAGCTATCAGACGACACTACCGAGATGTTTTTCTTCATCACTCCAACAATCATCACCGATCCGAAAGAGGAACTCCTCATGGAGAGATGCTGCCAGTTGCAAAGGCGTCCTGGGGATCTTCCTGAGTTTCTCGAGTGTCTGGTCTACGCTCGTCAGTGCGAGAGAAAGAGATTCTTTTCAAGCAGTATTCGGACATTTTTTGGGGAGAAACAGCAGTTTTATGAGTGATCTTGAAGCCTTAGCTGGCCGCTTCGGCCTTCAAATTGCCCGCGATCTTTTTGCATATCCCTTTATCAAAGAGAAACAGCAGGTCATCCCCTATGAATTTGCAAAAACGCATCTGATCCTTCCCTTAGAGGAAAAGGGGGATACCCTTTTAGTGGCAATGGCCGACCCTCTAAATTTTGAAGCAATCGAGGAAGTGCGTCTCCTTACAGGCAAAGAGGTAGAAGAGGTTCTCTCATCCAAAGAGGCGCTAGAATCTGCCATCGAACAATCCTATCACCAAAGCGAAGCTGCTGCTGCAAAACTTTTCGATTCTTTAAGGGAAAAGGCGGGTGAGCTGACAAAAGAAGACGATGGGGAAGGATATGATCTGCTCGCGCAGAAAGAGTCTGATTCCCCTATTGTTCGGATGCTCAATACGATTCTTCTCGAAGCAATCCAGCAGGGGGCATCTGATATTCACTTTGAGCCTCTTGAAGTAACCCTCTCTGTTCGCTATCGCATTGATGGCGTTCTTCAACTTCGTCATTCTCCTCCGAAAGAATACCAATCGCAGTTGCTGACTCGGATCAAAGTGATGGCAAGGCTCGACATTGCTGAGCAACGCCTCCCCCAAGATGGCCGGATCAAGCTCAAGCTCGGGGGGAGGCAGATCGATTTTCGTGTGAGTACGATCCCTGTCGTCTATGGGGAGAGGATTGTCTTAAGAATTTTGGATAAGAGCAATATTCTCTTGGGGCTTAATAAAATTGGGATGCACCCTTCCCATCTCGAAACATTCAAGAATCTCATTACGATGAGTGAAGGGATTGTCCTAGTCACAGGTCCCACTGGAAGTGGTAAGACGACGACTCTTTATAGCGCTCTCTCTGAGATCAATTCCAAGCATACCAACATCATGACAATTGAAGATCCCGTCGAGTATAAGTTACAGGCAATGGCACAGATAGGGGTGAACCCAAAGATCAACCTCACATTTTCTATAGGGCTGCGGCATATTCTTCGCCAGGACCCCGATGTGATCATGATTGGGGAGATCCGCGATCGAGAAACAGCGGAAATTGCCATTCAAGCATCGCTCACGGGTCACGTTGTTTTGAGTACCCTTCATACAAATGATGCCCCATCGGCGCTCACCCGTCTTGTCGATATGGGGATCGAGCCCTATCTCCTCTCCTCTTCAGTCATCGGCGTTCTCGCTCAGCGGCTTGTCCGCTCAATATGCCCAAAATGTAAAGAGTCCTATCGCCCCACTGAGCAAGAGTTAGAAAGCCTGGGCATCGATGGTGTTGACCATCTCTACATTGGACGAGGGTGCGATGAGTGTTTTGATACGGGGTACAAAGGGCGCAAGGGCATCTACGAGTTGATGCCAATGTCGAGTGCAATCAAACGGCAACTCGTTGAAACGGCTGATAGCGCTCTTCTTCAACAAGTGGCGAAAAAAGAGGGGATGGAGAGCCTTCGCACCGATGGGGGTCGACTCGTAAAAAAGGGAATCACAACCACCGCTGAGGTCCTCCGCGTTACAAGAGGTTACGAGGAGTAGCCGATGCCTATTTTTCGTTACAGAGCCCTCACTGAAACAGGAAAGAAAATTAGTGGTGTGATTGATGCCGATTCCTTTGAGCTTGCCAAGGAAAAGCTTCGCATTGATAAAGTACTCGTTACCAAGCTTTCCACTCTCAGTGAAAAGAAAGAAGTCACTTTAAGTTCCCAACGTCTGCTTGCTTTTACGAGAGAGATCGGCCAGCTCCTGGAAGCTGGGCTCCCCCTTTACGAAAGTCTTCTGACGATTGAAGAGAAGTATCGCCGGAGCCGTTCCCACTCTCTTTTTCTCGACCTCTGCGATCGCCTGAAAAGTGGTTATCAACTTTCAGAAGCCCTTAAAAAATACCCAAAGTCCTTCGATGAGATCTATATCTCAATGGTTCGTACGGGAGAGCAAACCGGATCACTCACATGGGTTTTTCAGCAGCTCCATGAACTCATCAAGAGGCGACAAAAGCTGGGGAAGCAGCTCATATCGGCTATGGCCTACCCCGCTTTTTTAGGAGCTTTCTGCTTTTTTATCGTCATTGCCCTCCTTCTTTTTGTGATCCCATCAATGCGCGAACTCTTTGAGGGAAGAGAGCTCCATCCGCTCACAGAAGTCGTTTTACGGTTAAGCCGATTTTTAGAAACGGGTCTCATCCCGAGCCTTCTCACAGCAGGCGTGCTGATCACCGGAGTGATCTATTTTTTTAAAAGAGAAGGAGGACGACTTCTCTTAAGCCGGGCCTTGCAAAAAGTTCCCCTAGTGAAAACAATACTCATGCAGGCTGCTCTCATTCGTTTTTGTCGAAGCACTTCGATCCTTCTCTTCGGAGGGGTCCCACTCCATACAGCACTGAGCATCTCTCAGAAGGTGGTGAAAAATCCCCTTTTAGAAGAGGCCGTCAAAGAAGCAGAAAGAGAAATTGTCGAGGGGAAACCCCTAAGTGAGCTCCTCCACCGATCGCGCCATATCCCTCCGCTCGTAACGCGGATGCTCTTTATCGCAGAAGAGACGGGAAAAATGCCTGAGATACTTCAGAGCCTTTCGGATATCTATGATGATGAGCTTGACTCGAGTCTGACTCACATCACAACCTTTATTCAACCTGTCCTTCTTCTCATCGTTGGGGGTATCGTAGGACTCGTCGTTCTTTCAATTCTCCTTCCCCTTACAGATGTCGGCTCACTCATCACTACTTAAACTCAAGTGGCAACCCATCTTTCCTCTAAGCAGAGTAGCTACTTGAGTTACTTAAATCTCTTGCCTTAATAAAAAAAAATGCTACACTCAAGAAAAACGGTGTTTGTAGGGAGGAGTAGCCCTTTTCTCCTGCAGTAGAGTCGACCGAAAATATCGAAGTGAATTACACAGGATTTTATCGATGGTGAAGCAAATTTTTTTAGCAAGTCTCTTATTTGGAGCGAGTCTGTACAACCCACTTTTTGGAGATGTAGACAACAATATTGGATGTTCATCTTGCGTTGAAGAGTGTGATGATTGTTGTTGCCCTGAAGACGTCTGCATTGATTCCCTATACTTGACATTGAGGCACATCGACCCAAAAGGGGTAGGATATGAGGAAGGATACACAACATTAGAAGCTCTCTATTTCCCCTTTGTTGAAAATCATTGTTTCCAGCCATTTCTCGATGTTCGAGGACATGTGTTCAACGACGCAGAGTTTGCAGCAAATGCTGGAATTGGCTTGCGCTATTTAGATGATTGCTGCGCCAGCTGGGGGGCGAATGTCTATTACGACTACCGCTCGGATCGCGATCGGAAAGTCCATTTTCATCAAATAGGAGCCGGCCTCGAATATTTGACCGACTGTTTTGACGTTCGGCTTAATGGGTATTTTCCAATCACTCGAAAAGACTGCTTCAAAAAACTTCATGGGGAGTATGAAACGGACGATCTTAAGGTAGAGTGCTGTCTTGAGTCAGTTTCTTTCATCGGAGGCAATCTAGAAGTGGGCGTTCCCTTTTGTTTCTTCCCTTATGTCGATTTCTACATTGCAGGGGGACCTTATTATTACGATGCCAGGAAAACCAGTAAAGACACATGGGGAGGACAAATCCGCCTCGATGCTTTCATCTGCACAAACTTTCGGGTTGGCCTGATTGTTAACCACGACAGCATTTTCGATACTCGGGTGCAAGGGGTTGTCTCATTTACCCTTCCTTTAGGCGGTAAATGTGTGACTGACTGCGGCCAGTCCTGTGCGCTTCGCCGAGTAGAGCGAAATGAGATCATCGTTCTCAATGAGCTATTCGATTGGAGCTGGTGGTATTAGAGCTCCCTACATCAAATGGATGATTTGATCGGGCCTTAAGAGAGTGCAAACGAAATCATTCCTCTGCCCACGAAAAGCTATCATTTCTCCTATGAGAAACTCTTCGAGCATTCTCCTAGGAAAAAATCGTGGGCTTTTGACAGTAAAAGCATTTCACATACACCCTCTGAGTGCTGAGCATTTCCTTTTCATGCATTCGTTCTTTTCTCGACATCCTCTAGTAAATCGGGTAAAATAGTTCCCTATATAGAAAGAATTTTTTTACAGGGAAACCATGAAGAAGAAAAGAGCGTTTACACTGCTTGAGATCATGATTGTGATCTTTCTTATCGGCCTGATTGGGAGCATCATCGGTTACAATATGAAGGGTAGTCTCGATAAGGGAAAAGCCTTTAAAACCCAGCAGTCAATAGAAAAAATTCAAGATATTCTTGAGCTAGAGATCGCCAAAGGGGTTGTCGTCACAAATGAACCCCAGGCTATATCAAACGCACTCGAAAATTCAGGAATCGTAAAAAATCCCAAGAAATTGATGAAAGATGGTTGGGGACAGTTCTTGAACGTAGAGATCGAAGCAGATGGGGCTGTCACTGTCACTTCCGAAGCCTTAGATGCCTATAAGGAGAAGATCAAAAGTGCAGGTGGAAAGGTGGACTTCTTCGATGACGATGAGAATGAAGAAGAGTTTTAGTCCTCTGTTTCAAAATTTTTTCAGAGAATCTGGCGGCATCTTTTCCCGCCAAGCTTTGTACTCGACCTCGCGAACTTTTTGCAAGTTCGTTTCGATCTCCGTCCTTTGCCTGACAAAAAAATTTGCAGCCATCTCCTTGTTAAAACTTTCGAAACAGAGGACTAGGCGCCCATTCACCCTTCTTGAGATTGCCCTTTGCATTGCTATCCTCTCTATGGTGGCTTCTGTTCTCGGACTGCAGATCCGGAATATGGTGACTGCTCACTACTTCCAAAAGAGCGTGGATTCTCTTCTCACTGACTTGCGCAAATTGCAGATCATTGCTCTGTCTGATCGGTCTGATCTCACTCTCAAGATCAATTGCCAAGATGGAAAATATAGTTACGAAGTGATGTCCGATGATCCCATTCCTTGCTTGTTGCCAAAGAAGGGAAGTCTTCAGGGGGTAAAAAAGATTTCTTTTTCTAAAAAGAGGATTCGAAGCAGTTTGGAGTTGAAAATTTTCTCCTCAGGTCGAGTAGAGCCAAAGGGAGTTCTCTCTTTTTACCCCGATGAGAAAGATAAACCACTTTTCATCGATACAGGGGGACCTTTGCGTATTCTTCGGACACTTGCCATGCAGACGTAAAATAAGTATAATTACACGAAAATTTTGGAGGTAATGCCCATGCGAATTACTAGTTCTAAATTCAAAAATGGAGAGAAGATCCCTAAACTCTATACTTGCGAGGGGTACGACTGGAATCCACCTGTCGAGTTTCATGATGTCCCGAAAGAGGCGAAGAGTCTTGTCATGATCATGGAGGACCCCGATGTCCCCGAGTCAATTCGTCCAGATAAGCTCTGGGTCCATTGGATCGTCTATGAAATCCCCCCAGATTGTCAGGGAATTCCCGAGCACTCTCCTCCTCCAGGAACACATGGCAGAGGAACCAACATGCGCACAGCTTACATGGGGCCTTGCCCTCCCGATAAGGAGCATCGCTATTTTTTCAATCTCTACGCTTTGGATATTATGCCAGACTGGCCCAAGGGGATGACGAAAGAAGAGGTGGAAAAAGCCATTGATGATCACATTATTGCCAAGGCGCAGCTCATGGGGACCTATGAGCTTGAGACGAAAGCGGGCTAAGCCACACTGGTTCTTTTAAATCCGAACTTTTTAAGTAGCTGCAGATTCTTTTGGGGAATGGATTTTGCCCAGAGCTCTGTCAGCTGCTCAGAAGAAAGATCCCTAGACTTGACAATCGATTTTTTCAGAAGATGCTCGAGAAATTGGGAGTTTTCTTGCTGAGCACTCCAGAGAAAAGCTGACTCATTTTTGCAATTCAGCCAGGCTGCAATAGTACCTTCTCCAGCTTCTTCACACCCACCTGTAAGCACGTGAAACCCATTTTTTACTACGATCTTGAATGCCTCGAAATTGACCTCCTCTGAGATCCATTTATCTCTACACAGGAGATTGTGCCCGTGAACATCTCGCTTGTTGAGGTCCGCTTTAAAACTGACTGCCCATCTTGCAACTTGTGGAATCGAGATCACGCGCTCAGCGAGAAATCGCAGAGGGGCTACTTGTTGTTTGAAGGCTATAGCGGTATTTCGAGACCAAGCCCAGTTGGTCAACCATATGTCAATGGGAAGGAGCGCAACTATGGATAAACCAGCCAACACAAGATGGACATTCACTGCGGGAAAAATCACAGAAGCGATGAAGAAAGAAATCGCCGCAAAGAAGAGAGCATTGATTCTATCTCCCCTAGCCTGATCATCATAATCCAAGCCAGCTTTGTTCAAGCTTGGCGAGAGTAGAGGAATCGCTTTCAAGATGCGGGCCTCAAAAGGCCTAGAGGGGAGTGGCAAATAAATTGGAATAGAGGACAAATCCTTCTCCTATGCAGGGTTATCTAAAGTTTGAGCGCAATGCACCATTAGATCCCTGCGGTGGAAAGCCTCTGGAATTGCGACTAATTTGGCCTTACTTCCTACATTCCGTGGGATCAGATAATAAATGACATAATTCGTAAAGAGTGTTTCAAATCGTGGCTTCACATATTCCAGCGAAAGATCTTGCTGTTTATAGCGATCAAAAGGGATGTCCGGTCTTCCTGGGACTTTGCAGTCATCGATAACAATGACGCAATTGTCTTTGTGAGTCTTAGTAATCGCGGACAATTCCTTGAGCAATGGCCAACTGGAAAACCAATGAGCGTCTAAATAAAAAAGAACTGGTTTATGAGCTAGGTTTGGTAATATTTCTTCAAGGACAGTTTCTGAGGTTCCTAAATGGCATGTAACATGAGGCATCTTCTTAAGAGTATCTTTACACTTGTTAAAACTATCTTCCAAAATTTCAATAGTATGCACTTCATCAAAGATATGAGCGAAGTAGGATGTGGTGGACGCTTTATGGGTTCCGGTTTCTATAACGGTATCGATTTCGTATTCGCCTGCAAGATAAGCGATGAAGGTTCCAATTTCTGGAGCAGTATTGAATGCGAACTTCTCCATCCCAGTTGCTCTTGCTGGATTAATTAAGACATCCTGAAAATGGTAGAAATTTTTCAGCTCTGTGACTTTGGAAGGGCCTAGTTGGATAGAAAAAAGAAAAATAGGATTGAGAAATAGGAGATAAAATAAGAGTGTTTTCATGCGCACCTTTAAAAAAGTTGGTTGTCCCACCCGTTCTGGTAAGGGTGATTTTCATCGCCATTTTTTATAGAGGGTTTTAGTAATAAGAAAAAGAGAAATTTTTATCGACCAAATTGGAAAGAGTGTGCAAGCTGCTGTAGATCAGTCTTCTGCGTTCTCCATTTTCCGATTGCAGAAGCCGGGTAGTCCGGCTTTTTTTCAATGGGGTTGACAACTATTTCTTTTAGGCTTTACTGTCCCAATTAGATAAAAGAGTCAGAGCATTGTGCCCTGGCGCACCCTATATTTAGGAGGAAGGGATGGAAACAGCAATCATGCTGGCCAAAGTATTTGGACCGTTCATGGGAATTTTGGGGCTATGGATGCTCCTTTATGGAGATAATGTTGTCAAAATTATGACAGCAACGAAAAGCTCTCCCGTGGCTCTCTATTCAAGTGCAGTGTTTAACCTGCTAATTGGCCTTTTTATTATTTGTAGCTACAACGTATGGCAGTGGGATATCTTCTTTTTTGTGACTCTGCTCGGATGGGTCATGTTCATCCGTGCTCTTATCGCACTCTTTATTCCACAGCTGGTCGTAAAAAGCCTAATGACCAAGACTTCTTGGATGAAGACCATGGGAATCGTTCCCTTTGTTTGGGGTCTTATCCTCACTTGGGCTGGCTACTACATGTAAAAAATCCTTTGCATCGATATCGGTGTAGAGTGATCTTTTTTCCCAAGTGGCCTCCCTGGCCACTTGGGAACTCCCTTTTTTTTGTCTAGTGTTGTATCCTCAAGGGAATTTATCTTAAGAGGAGTCTCATGCGTTTTTTCATCCTTTGTGTTTGCACATTTTTGACAGGTTTTTCTTTTGCTGGCGAAACCAAGCTTCCCCTCACTCTAAAAGAGAGGCAGCCCCACTGGCGACCCAAAATTTTGGAGCATTTCAGTGAGGGGCTTCCTAAAAGAGTGATCTTTTATGAAGAGTATGAGCAGGGATGTGAGATTCCGATGAAACAACTCGTCTATTTTTCTTCAGGACAATTGAAAAGTGAGACCGACCTTACGACTGTGGAAGAAGGGTCGCCAGGTTTTGAGCAGTGGAAAACCTCCTTTGTCCCTCATGGAGTGAGCGTGACCCACTTTACTGATGGAAAGGTGGAGAAGGTTGCTCATTATGATCGTGGCATTCTGCATGGAGAAGCCAAGGTCTTTTATCCAAATGGGACATTGCGAGGGAGCACCTTTTTTGATCAGGGAGTCCGTCATGGCAGTGGGGTTGCTTATTATCAGGACGGAAAAAAAGCTGAAGAGTTGACTTATGAGAATGGGGAGATTGTCGGAGATCTCATGCGATATTACCAAAGTGAAGCGAGAGCGATGCTCATTCCTTATGAAGCGGGGAAACCCCATGGGACCGCGTTTGAGTGGCATGAAAATGGGACTCTTAAGTCGACCCGCCGATTTCTGAGTGGGGTGCTCCACTCTGATGGGCGGAATCCCGCTGTGGTGTCTTACGATGGAAGTCGGAATATGATCGAGGTGCAAGATTTCGATCAGGGAAAACCGATTGGGTCCCATATCAAATATCATCCGAATGGAAAAGAGAGCTATAAGGTTCATTATGTCGAAGGGAAAAAAGAGGGAAAAGAGGAGTTTTTCTCGGAGAAAGGTGTTTGCAGAGGTGAGGGTGAGTATAAGGATGGCATCCCCTTAGGTAATCATTGGCGAGACCATTCGAATGAAAAACCGTTATATAGAGCGAAGTATGATCAAGACGGTGCCCTTATTGAGCCGATCCTCCAATTCAATGATGGGGGGCAAAAAATTGCTGAATATATTCTTGTCGATGGAGCTTATGAAGGAGTCCGCAGAGAATGGCACGACAATGGCCAGCTCAAGAAAAGCTTCAATTATGTAAAGGGAGAGCTTGAAGGGAAACAGGAAGAATTTGCCTCGAATGGACAGTGCACTCTGAAGGCTAGTTATACAAATGGCGAGCGCTCGGGCACTTATCGAGAGTGGACTGAGAAGGCTGTTCTCATCACTAAGATCGATTACAAAGAAGGGAAAAAAGATGGGCAGTCTCTTCGCTATTTTGACGATGGCACCTTGCAGTTTGAAGAGCATTTTGCAGGAGATGAACATCATGGTGCTCAAAAAGAATGGTTTGCAGATAGACAACTCAAATTTCAAGGGGAGTTTTCCCAAGGAAAAAAAGAGGGAAGTCATAAGCAGTGGAATGAGCAAGGGGTTCTCGTGACTAGCGCCTTCTATGTAGGGGATCTACCCGACGGGAAGGTCGAAGTGAACTTCGATTCCGGGAAAGCTAAGGAAGTGGCCCACTTTGATAAGGGAAAGCGCGAGGGCAAGACCCGCGAATTTTATGCAAATGGACAGAAGAAGGCCGTGGCTGTTTATAAGAATGACAAGCTGGATGGCGAGGTGATGGGATGGTATAAAGATGGCTCTTGTCGCTTTGTAAAGAAGTTCTCTGAAGGGAGGGCCATCGGAGAGCACAAAGAGTATTTTCAGCCTGTCGAAGGAGACAGCATAGGACAACTTGCCCGTATCTTTCGCTATGACAACGAGGGTAATCTCAATGGAGAACAAAACACCCATTATCCCAATGGGAATCAGCAGACGATTGTCCACTATAAGAATGGGCAGATCGATGGCATGAAAGCTCTTTGGGATCCTGAGGAGAATCTAGTTGAAGAGGCGACTTACCTAGAAGGGAAACTCCAGGGGCGTTTCTATGAGAGAACCCAAGATGGAAGAGAGGTGATCTACCATTATGTCAATAACATCCGAGAGGGGTTGCATGAGATGTACTATCCCACCCATCCTTTTTTCGGTCGCATAAAGGCATTCGAAGTTCCCTATGTGAACGGACAGCCCCATGGGGAAGCGATCGAGTGCAATGAGGCAGGTGTTAAAATCTCCAGCACCCTCTTGGTCCATGGGCTCAAAGAGGGAGAGGCTTCAATCTACAATGCGGATGGGAAGCTCTTCATGACAGTCGCATTTAAGGAAGATAAGCAAAACGGGCCTGCGATCCAATACTTTCCAAAAGGGAAGGTTTTTCGGGAGGTCACCTTTATCGACGATCTAAAAGAAGGTGAGGAAAAGACTTATTTTGATTCAGGGGAGCTCGCCTCAATTGCTCTTTATAAGAATGGGAAGAAAGAAGGACTTTACCAAGAGTGGAATCAGGAGGGAAAAATTCTCTTTGAAGGGGAGTTCAAAGAGGGACTCAGGCATGGGAAGTTCAACAAGTACTACGAAGATGGAGCTCCAAAGGTCATACAGGCCTATCTAGAGGATAAGCTGCACGGTGTGAAGAAGTCCTACGACAAGGAAGGGAATTTCACCGAAATTCAATACGATATGGGCAAGAAGCTCTGATGTGTTATCTTCCAGCATTTCACATACACACTCTTAAGCCCCAGGTTTGATCCACCAAGTTGTTTCCCATCCTGGATAACAAAAGCCACATTGGTCAGGGCCTCGCTGCTGCGTAACTGTGCAGTCCCATCCTTCAAGAAGTGGAAAGACCGGGTGATAATAGCGCCTCTCTGCGTTATCGAGCATGAGGATTCCTCCTGGCTTTAGAATTCGAATCGATCGTGCCATGCATCCTTTTCGGTTGCGTCCATCCACAACAATTAGATCAAAGTATCCATCCGAAAATTCGTCAGCAATAGAGTAATATGGGCGCTTTCGCAAATAGTGTTTTGCGGGGAAACAATCTGGGTTGGTTGATAACTCCTTTTGCACAAGAGCATAGAATCTCTCATCGTGTTCAACTGAATAGAGATTAGGGGTTCTTTTTGCAAACCAGAGTGTTGAAGCTCCTGATCCGAATTCGAGAATCTTTGCTTCGGGATTCTCCTCACAAAACATTTCCAGAAAAGCTACAGCTTCATCGGTTATCCATGGGACGGGGCGCAGGGAAAACGCCCATCCACCTACTGAAAAGAAAAGAAATAGGGGAAGCAGAACACGCATCATCATGGGGATATCTCTCAATTGTTTAACACTGGTACTGTGTTTCAAAAGTTTTTCAACTCTCAGTTCTTCCTTCGAGAGTGAATTTACAGACTAAATGTTACACTACCAATAACCGTTTTTCTAGTTCGGGAATGAACTGAAGCATAATGGGATCTTCAACTGCATTATATTCCGGGTGGGGTTTTGGGGGGACAGGATTTCGGTTCTTTCTACGAGGCATTTTTATATTATAGAAAAAATCTTCGTCCCGATCGGTATAGTGATTGATCCGAATCAAATCGACAGAAATGTTTTTTTTGTATGGAGAAACAGAGCATCTTTTTGTATGTTCATCGACAGGAAAGTAGGAGGTCTTATAATCGGGACAATGAACTTTAGTGAATTTTCTGACTGCTTTGGGTTGAATGATGCTTTTGATCCACTTGTTCCGATGGTATTTAGGGGTTGCCTTTTTTGTGAGTGTTCCAATCATTGTTTTATTTTCTGGAATGCGTTGAACACCTGATGTTCCATAAAGTTGCCAATGGATCGCCAGTCCTCCGAACTCTTCATAATCGGACAAGAATTTTGGTAAGCTAGATCCTTTGGTCATAACGATAAATTCATCTGTATCGATAAAGGCAATCCATATATTCTCTTCGCCTCTCTCTTTGAGAGTTTTGTTATATGTTCCCGCTTGGATATTTTGAATCCAGTCCTTATGATTTTTTGGCTGGAAAGGCCACTCAATAAGATCGACAATGCCCTCTTTGATGTAGGGGCGTAGGACTTCATAGTAATTGTCTTCACTAAGATGATTATAGAGATAAAAATGTTCAACGCCAATCATTCGGTGATATTCGATCCACTCTTTCAAGAAACGATCTTCATCGCGAAAAATCGCGCAAATCGATACGTAGTGCTTAGGTACAGCAGAAAGATTTGCAAAATTAAGGAAAAAAAAGAGACAAAGGAGTCGCCTTACCATGTCTTCTTAACCTAGTTTGCTGTGGAGCATTGTTTCCACTTGCTTGGGAACAAAAGCTGTTAAAGGAGCTTTTTGGGAGGCGAGCTCCCGTATGAGAGAGGCGCTGATTTTTGGATATTTTTCAGCAAGCAAAAAGAAGGTGTCAAGCCCTCCTAATTTGTGATTGGCCATGGCCATTTGTTGTTCCCATTCCAGATCGCAGGCAGAACGTATCCCTCGAATCAGAAAATCGATGCCACGGGTTTTGGCGTAGTCGATCACAAGCTGGTTAAAGCTGACAATCTCTACATTTTCTAGAGAACTTGTCTCCTGAGTAAGGATGGCTATCCTTTCCTCTTCCGAAAGGAGGGGATTGCTCTTCTTTGAATTCACGCCGATGCCAATGATGAGTCTATCACAGAGATGGCGCGCCCTCTGGATGATTTCTAGATGGCCTAGGGTAGGAGGGTCGAATGTTCCAGCGAAAAGAGCTTGTCTCAATGGGCACTTCCTTGGCTAAAAAGCCTTCTCTCAAGTTCAGGTACATGTGTAAGCATGATCAAGTCTTCTGTCTCGTTATACTCTGGATTGGGCATGGGAGAAATGGCACCTCGATTTTTACTTAGCCGAGGAACTTTCACTTCAGTGAAGAAGTCTTCATCACGATAATAATAGTGATTCAGTCGGATGTTATCGATAGATAAATAAGGGCTTGTTTCATGGGGGTTAAGATGAACTTTATGTTCATTTACCGGGAAAAAGGGTGTGTGATACCGAGGGTGATGGACACTTACAAACTTCGAGACTGCTCTTGATTGAACAATACTCTTGATATAGAGATTCAGCTCGTGGTTGAAGGGAGCTTTTCGAGTGAGGGTTCCGATGAGGGTCCGATCATCCGGGATGCGTTTTACATTCGATGTTCCGAAAAGCTGCCAATTCATTACAATGCCGCCAAACTCCTCAAATTCTGAAAGAAAGAGGGGGAGACTTTTCTCAAAGCTGAGTGTAATAAACTCATCGGTATCGATGAAAGCAATCCATACATTGTCATTCCCGTTCTCATTGAGAATTTTATTGTATGCAGCTCCCTGAATGTTTTTCTGCCAATCCAATTCAGATTTTGGCTCGAAGGGCCACTCAATCAGGTCGACGATTCCCTCTTGGACATAGGGTTTGAGCACTTCGAGATAGTTGTCTTCGCTTAAATGATTGAAGAGATAAAAGTGCTCGGCGCCCATCATACGGTGGTATTCAATCCACTCTTTGAGAAAACGGTCCTCATTGCGAAAAATTGCACAAATTGACAGGTAGTATTTAGGAGAGGCAGATACACTAGTGCTGATCAAGCACAGAAGAGCAACAAATAATCGTTTCATATTATTTATTTCTTTTTGCTTTAGGGAATAGTTCAAACGGAAAAGCTTGGAGTAGCAGGTCGAGATCGCACTTCGGTAGGGGCTCTCCTCCCATTTCTAAAGCTTCTTCAATAGAAGTTGCATACTGGAACTCATTGCGATTCGTTCCATAATAATAATCTTTATACTTAAACATTGGCTCATTATCGGTTAAGCGAAGTAAACGAGCAGGTATACCAAAAGCTTCTGCAACAACCAAGCCATGCAAGGAGGTAGATATGACAAATTTGCTATCAAGCACTTTTCGTATGACACTGTCCCAGTTTTCTTTAACACTGACCAGATTGGGATTATCACGAAATAAATACTCATCGGAAAAGTGAGGGATGACAATGTACTCTCGTGAGGGGTTTTCTTTTCTTTTGAATTCAGGGAAGAGTATCGGAAGCAAAAGGGCAGGATCACCGTAAATTTCCGGACAATCGATATCGATCTCCATGAGTTTCTCTCTCGTTAGCGGTCCTCTAATCGCTCTTACATCCAATTGGGTAAACCGAAAGGTGCTTTTGTCCTTCATATTTAGATGAGCACCTCTAATGCCCGAGCCCCAAACCACATCATTATCTTCTGCCAGATGAAGAATAGATCCGACAGCCAATAGTTTGTTTTTCCCATAATGACGTTTGTATAGCACATTAAAAGTTGTGCGAACTTGGTGACCTACGATTCTTTCTACAATTGCTTCAGAAAGTTGGTCTCCAAAATTAGTGAAGTGGTGGTAGATTCGGCTATCCCAATAGTACAAAGCAATCCCGCGATCTCTTACTGGGACCTCTTGTTCAGATTCAGATACAGGTTGAGCAAAAATAGTGGTGAGAGGAAATGCTAACAATAAAAATTGTATAGACGTTAAAGAAAGTAATTTCATAAATATCTCATTTTGTTACAATAAATTCAGGGTTTCAATATTCCCGCTTTAGAAAAAAGTCTTTTTTCGAGCTCAGGGACAAAACGGCTTATAGTTAGATCTTCGACCTTATTATACTCAGGGTTCGGTTGGATGGGGGGACAAGTGCGATTATTTCCTCTTCGCAGAATCATTTTAACGTTGTAGAAAAAATCTTCATCTCGCTGCGTATAATGATTGATTCGAATAGCTGCAATGCCAATATTGTAATTCTCCTCTGCAGGTTCGCATCGTTCTTTTCTCTCGTTCACACTATAAAAAGACTTCTTATATATCGGTTGATGGATTCGCTGAATGCTAGCAACAGCTTTTGGTTGTACAATACTCTTAACGTATACATTCCAATTGATCTCTAGAGGCGCTCTCAGTGTGAGAGTTTCAATAAGAGTTCTGTTTTCCGGGATTCGTTTTACATTCGAGGTGCCAAAAATTAACCAATTGATCACAAGTCCCCCAAAACCCTCGAATTGGGAAAGGTAATTTGGGAGACTATCTTCTTCAGTAAGAACGATAAACTCATCAGTATCAATAAACGCTATCCAAAAATTTTGATCGCCGGATTCCTTGAGAACTTTTCTATATGCACCACACTGAATATTTTCAATCCAATCGTCTTCTGATGTAGGGTGAAACGGCCAATTTACAAGATCGACAATCCCTTCTTTGATATAAGGACTGAGCACATCCAGATAGTCGTCGTCGCTTAAATGATTGAAAAGATAGAAATGCTCAACCCCGATCATTCGATGGTACTCAATCCATTCCTTAAGAAAACGATCTTCATTACGAAAGATTGCACAAACAGATAAATAATACTTGGGAGAAGCCGATAGAGCAGTACTTATGAGACAGAATAGGGCTAATAGGAATTTGTTCATAAGGATCTCTTCCAGTATAATTTAGACATTCTTCCTTACCGAGAATCTTCCTCAAACCACCAAAATGCAATTGATCCTTTAACCTGTTTCCCAAGTTCGTGAGCAGCTTGAATAACCCCTTTTCGAACAGATGGCCAATCCCAATCATCTCCACACATGATGCCTCCCTCATTCAGATGGGGATACCAATCGATGATATCGTTGCGGACACCCTCCGTTCGGTGATCGGCGTCAACGTAAATCAAGTCGGCTGTAATCGAGAGGGCTTTAGCAGCTTCACTGGTTCTCATTCGAATGGGAACAATAACATCTTGAAGACTCTTCTGCTTGACGTTGGAAAGAAAGAGCTGATAGAGGTGGTTCAGGCGAGGATCTCTTTGATGGACTTCTTCCGCTTCTGAGCCTAGCCAAGTGTCGACAGCAAATACAACGCCATCAGGCCCAACTTTTCTGGCAAAAAAAACGGTTGAAAGACCGGTCCAGCTTCCCAATTCAATCACAGATTTGATGTCCTTTCTTCGAAAGAAGCTACTGAGATGGTTTTGATTATTGATGCCGAACCAGCCGTGAAGGTCAACGGGAATTTCATTGATGTAGTCATAGATTGGATCGGCGCAAAATGCGCTGCTGAAAAAGAGTAGTGAAAATAAGAACTTCTTCATAAATGAACCTTTTTGTAGGAATTGGCAGTAAGGACGGAATAGTAGTGAATCCTAAGACAATTGGTCAAGAATTTTTCGACATGGCCCTGTTCATTCACTAAACCACCAAAAGGCACCTGCATTGTGGACTTCTTTCCCAAGTTCCTGAGCTGCTGCTTTTACCCCTTTTCGCACAGACGCCCAATCCCAATCATCTCCACACATGAGGCCCCCCTCATTCAGGTGGGGATACCAATCAATAATATCTTTGCGTACGGGCTCCGTACGATGATCGGCGTCAACATAAATCAAGTCGGCTGTGATATTAAGTGCTTTTGCCGCTTCAGTTGTTTTCATCCGAATAGGAACGATCACATCTTGGAGGCCTTTATTCTTTACATTGGAAAGAAAGAGCTGGTAGAGGTAGTTAAGGCGAGGATCTTTTTTGTGGACACCTTCTGTTACAGACCCTAGCCAGGTATCGACAGCAAATACAACCCCATCGGGTCCAACTTTTTCCCCAAAATAGACTGCGGAAAGACCAGTCCAGCTCCCTAGTTCAATCACTGAATTGATATCTCTTCTCTGGAAAAACCAATTGAGTTGGTTTCGATTGCCGAACCAGCCGTGAAGGTCAACGGGAATTTCCTTGACGTAGTCATAGATCGGATCGGCGCAAAATGCGTTACTTAAAAAGAGTAGTGAAAGTAGGAGCTTCTTCATAACGGAACCTTGGTTGGTTGCAAAGAGGGAATATTAGCGAATTAGTTGAAAATTGGGCAAGAATTTTTCAAGTAGAAAATTGCTCGCTACCGATGCAGCGGAAAAAAGAACAGACTGAGGATATGCTATAGGACAGTTTCTGAGACGATTATTCTGATATCGAAAGCTAATCCAGAGAAGATCTCTTAGAGAAAAAAAGGAGGAGGGTGTCTCCGTACGCTCTTTTGCTGGTGAGGGTCATGTGAGCAGGGGTGATCTCACTTCCTTTGCGTTGCTCGATGATGAGAACACCACTTGGAGTGAGTAGGGTGGAGATCGTTTCAAGGAGGGTAGTGATGGGGAGCGAATAAGGGGGGTCGATATAAATGATATCAAAGGTATCCCTCTTGCTTTTTAGCCTCTTAAGAGCTGCGGTGACATCTGTCTGGATGAGGGTGCTTTTTTCTGTGAGAGAAAGATTCTCTAGGTTGCTGCGCAGAACCTTCGCTGCCCCTCTTTCTTTCTCGACGAAGGTGGCGCTATTAGCGCCCCTGGAAAGGGCTTCGATGCCCATCGCTCCACTTCCTGCAAAGAGATCGAGGAATGTCGCTTCTTGAATCTCCCCTTGCAAAATATCAAAGAGACTTCCTCTTACTTTTGCTGAAGTAGGGCGGGTTTTATCTCCTTTTGGTGTTTTGAGCTCTCTGTTTTTGAGTGTGCCAGCCAAGACGCGCATTCATTGTTCCATAGAGATGGCCCCGCGAAAGGGGGCAACAATCTGCTGCGCCTCTTTGAGATGAGAGCGCTTCCCACTGATGAGGAATTGGTCGTAGCAGATCTTGGATTGGGCATTGGCCCAGTGTTTTTCAAGGGAGCGGCTGTTCCGCGTAGCCTCTTTAAGCGAGATGTTTTTCCGGATATTCAGCCAGTGCTCATTGTTTTGCCCTTGCACAAAAAGGGTGAAGTCGCAGAGCTCATCGATGGTTCCCATGATTGTATAGGCCTGTCCAGCAAACATGGGAGAGAAGGGTTTGCTTGAGGGGAAAAGGGTCACCTTCGCACCTGTATCTTTGGTGGCGATATCGACCACAACGTTCTTTACGATGGGGTGATGCAGGTTCTTGACTAGCCGGACGAGTTTGCGAGGGAATGCGGCGTTGGTATCTGAGTAGAGCAATTTCCCCCCTGTTGTATAGCTGAGAAGGTCCAGAAGGACGAGGTTATTCCCTTTCCCAGCAGCACTGCAGTAGAAATTGACCTTTCCTTCATATTTTTTTGCCCATGTAGCGAGGTTTTGTTGCTGTTTTTTTGTGCTGAGGAGGGTGTTCCCATCGGTAATTAGAATCACCGAGTGCATTGCTGCGTCGTCGAAGCGCTCAGGGAGGAGTTGGTCAAGAGATGTGTAGAGGTCCCCTGCGGCGAAGTGGGTCTTCGAAACCTCCCGTTCGAGGAAGTCTTCTGCCAACTGAACGGTTTTGGGTGTGACAGCCAAACACTTGGTTGAGAGTCTGGAGACTTTTTTGTCGAATATAATGATATTGAATGAGTCTCCCTCTCGTAGGGCGGCCATCGAGCGCTGTACGGCCCGTTTGAAACGGTTGAACTTTTGCTTGCCGATGGAGCTTGATCGATCGATGAGGAAGTAGAAGTTTTGTTGCATTGTCATGGAAGAGTGATCAAACTCGGGATGGAGGGTAAGGGAAAAGATGTATTTTTCTGAGTCGGGGCTTGGCATGAGGGCAACATCGATGTCGATTTCCTCTTCCCATGATAGACTGCTGGCAATTTCCTCGAGGCCATAAAAGTCTAGGGTGGGAAGGCTTCTTTCTGCGAGGCTTCTCTTCACCCACTTTGTACGCAGATAATCGACCGAATTAGGAAGGATCAGTCTGGGTGTTGTGCTCTCTTCCAATTGGGTGAACATTTTCTCTTCACTCATCTCTTCGCTTGCAGTTGGTTGTGGGGTCTTCAACTGCTCAAGGGAGGCGATAAAGTGGGTAGAGAGTTCCTGGGATTGATGCAGGGGAAGTGCTGTGGGGGAAAATTGCTCGCTGGTCATCGAGTAATCGTCTTCAATGGCTAAAGGGGCTGAGATTGTAGTGTTTTTAAGGGGAGAATTCGAAAAATCAAGGCTGGCCACTGCTTCTACCTCAAAGCAGAAAGGGAGTTCATCGATCTCATCATCGAGAGCGAACTCAGCGAGAGAGGCTTCATTTTCTGGATCGAAAAGAGGGGGCATTGTTGCGCTGTACTTATTCTCAGAGTATTCGAGCATGTTGAGCTCTTCTTCGCTGATCTTAGGAATGGCTGCTAAAGAGTTCTCATTTGCATGGATGCGCTCGATATTTGTTTTTTCGTTCTCTTCCCCTTTTTTGGCGAGGTATTGGAACAATTCTGAGTGGTGGGCAATGGCGATGACTTCATTGAGTGACTCTTCGAGAGCTCTCTCCATCTTATCGACGAGAAGTTCTTGTTCATCTCTAGGTAGAAGTGTAGGAGAAGGGGCGGGCTTCATCACCGCTATCGCTTCCTTTTTTGCAAAGTAGAAGGGGTTATCATAGAGAAACCAGAGCAGCCCTGCGTGCATGACAATCGAAGCAGAAAGACAGAAGATGGTCAGAGGGCGGTTGATGGTTCCAAACTTCATAAATTTTTCGTGATTGCAATTTTCGCTCTTTCGACGCGGGGAAGAAGATAAGGGAGCAGCGCCTCTTTATCTTTAGATAGATCTTCTAGGATTTCAAGAGCCGCCTCTTTGAGCTCTATGCCCTTCTCATTCTTCCCTTCGCCAAAAGCGCTTTTTGCCTGCGTGCTGAGCAGGAGGGCATCGAGGTAAGACATGTAGGCGGTGAAGATCTTATTTTTCTTTGGATCTAGCTCTCGTAGGCGGGTGTATTCCTCAGCGATCGGGTCTTCCGATGCATGGAAATCTTCCCTCATCCTTTTATAGAAGAAGATATCGGGTTTTTCTCCGCTCATCTTAGCTCGGATTTCCGCATAGTGCAGAGCGGCTTCCAAGTGGACGGGCTCGGCGATGAGCTTTTTTTGGATTTGAAGGTCTTTGAGAGTATGCAGAATGGTAAGGAGTTCAGGACTCTCGCCCTCTCTTTGATGCTGAGGGAGGAGAGAGTACTCGAGTTTGGCCTTGTGGAGCTCGGCGGTGTTATTGACCACCGATGTGATTTTACCAGCTGTTTTTACGATACGCTCATAATGGCCTAGAGATTCTTCAAGTTGTCCATCATTCTCTAAGGCTTTTGCAAGTTCGAGAAAGGAGCGTCTCTTCATCTTCCAATCGAGTTGCTGTTTCTCTTCTTGATTTTTCACGAGCATTTCGAGAAGAGTGATTTGCTCTTTGAACTGGTGATTGATTTCCAAGAGGTGAGAAAACTTGAGTGCTTCACTTTCCAAGTAGAGCGTTTCGGAAGAGAACTCAGCGCTCTGGTTTTCTTCTCCCATCCCGAGGAGATTCGTGTAGAGAACTTTGGCCCTTTCAAAATCTTCCATGTTCCCGGAGCGTGCCGATTGGAAATAGTAGTTAGAAAGCCATAGAAGGTTTTCGAGCTTGATCCCTCTTGTTTTCCAGGCATTTGAAGCATAGAGGTGGTCAGCAGCATGCCGATGAAAGTAGCGTTTGTTCTCAGGGTCGAGAGCTTTCAATCCTTTTGCGAGGTAGGAGTTGTAGAGCTCTAGATGGAGGATCTCACGATCGGAGAGGTTTTCATTCAGATCGAGAGCCTTCTCGGCATGTTCGACGAATAGCGTGGGATCGTGCCCGAGCTTTTGATGGCAGATCGCTTTGAGAAGGTGAGCCTCTGACAGAAAAGAGGGCTCGTTTCCATCGGCAATGTATTCTTCAAGATGGGGGATGGCTTCCCCGTATTGGCCGAGTTCTGAGAGGCATTTGATCATGACGAGAGAGTATTGCTGTTTTTCCCTCTCAGTGAGGATGCTCTCTCGGTGAAGGGCGTCATGGAGAATTTCGACGAAAGCTGCTTTTGCCTCTGGGCTACTCTCGTTGATAGGGTTCTTGACCTCTTCCATTGCGCAGTTGAGTAGGTGCCGCCAAGCGGCCATTTTCTTTTCACTTTCGGGATACTTTTCGATGAACAAGCGAAAGTTCTCTCTCGCTTCGCTCCATCGATCGGTATGGGATAAAAGAAGGGCGTGATCATAAGCTACGCTTTCTGCTTCTTCGTATTCAGGGTATTCCTCAGTGAGCATATTGAGATCGGTGAGCGCTTGGGTGAGGTCGCCGCTTTCTCTACATAGCTGTGCGTGCATCATGAGGATTTTCGGGACTTCCCGGTCTTTTGGGAAGGCCTGCTTATATGCATAGAGGGTGCGCTCTAGCAAAGCGACATCATTGAGGTAGCGGGAACAGTTGACGAGCAGTAGTAGAGCGGTTTTCTGTTCTTTAGATCGCCCTTTGCTACTTGTCACAAACGTCTCTAAGGGCATGATCGCCTGGGAGTAGTCGCCGAGGTAGTAGTGGCATCTCCCCTCGTAGAACTTTAGCAAATGAACTTTTTGAGTGGGCATTAGACTGATGACATTCTCAAAAAACGAAAGATACTCTTCATTCCTTTCACTCTGGTAGAGAAGGATGAGGCGATTGAATGCGGCTAGTCGGGACCGTTTCCCTCCCATCTCGTACACTTTATAGAAGGTATCGATGGCTGTTTTTCGGCTCTCTTTGATTTGGAGGATTGCCGCTTGAAAGAGGAACCTTTCTCTATGCTCGGGGTATTTTTCTGAGAGCTTCATGTAGAGGGTAGCAGCCCGCGTGTCTTCGCGCAGGAGGCGGTGAATCTCTGCGAGGGGAAAAAGGATCCGATCACTGTACTTCGATTGCGATAAAACCTTGTAGTGGGGTTTTGCCATTTTGAGGTAGAGAACCTTGTCTTCTTGGGTTTTACATTTGAGGGCATGCCGAAAACAGGATTCGGCGAGTAGATAGCGCACCTTCACCGCTCTGTTTGTGCTGTTTTGTTCCACTTCATGAAGGTACTTTTCAGCTCCAACGATAACGGAGAGAAATTCACGCATCTCAAACTTCGCTTGTAGGTGATTGAAGAAGGTCTTCGTGCGGATCTCTGAATTGCCGATCAGGTCGTAGGTCGCAAGAGCAGAGCGGAAGTCCCGCTCCTGAAAGTAGAGGTCACCGAGCATAGCTCTGAGGTGATCGCGCAAATTTGTATCGGGATTTTTTTCTAGA
This sequence comes from Chlamydiota bacterium, assembly GCA_011064965.1. GTDB lineage: Bacteria > Chlamydiota > Chlamydiia > Chlamydiales > Rhabdochlamydiaceae > Sacchariniichlamydia. The sequence continues at coordinate 11,366 of JAAKFS010000011.1, read as the reverse complement.
AAGTGGGCAATTTGCCTTTTGACAGATCCATAATCTCCATCTTTCCAGTACTCTGTAATGCGCCTAAGGATGAGCGCCTCTTTTGGAGAGGCTTCAGGAGACAATCCAAATACAGGCGCCGTCAGAAAAACCACCGTTAGAAGTGCATAGAGGCCACGTTTACATTGACCCAAAAATCGCTCTCCCATCCTATTGCCTCCAATAACAAAACTCTTTTTCGCCATTATACTTAGAGCCTCTTTTTTCGCTAGCTGGACTTTCTGAGATTTCGACGAGAAAATAGTGATTTACAGACGAGGCCGATCTTTCTATAATTCTGAAGAAAAGGGAGGGAGTTTGCCGATGGGAATCCAACTCATGTTTTTTGCAGCGCTCAGCATTGCTATTTCCAACCTATGCATGCGTCGAAGTATCGACTCTGGAGGGACGACAAAAGCCTATTTGATGATACAGCTTTCTCTTTCCTTTATCCTGATGATTCTTCTTAACCCTATGCGAACTGGAGACTATTCGTGGAGTACCTCCATGGCGGTTTTTGGTCTATCGGGAGGAGTCCTACTTGCTGGAGTGATGACTTTTCTCGGGAGGGCTCTTGAGAATGGTCCTCCAGGCCTCAGTATTGCTATGCTCAACTGCTCGTCGGTCATGCCTATCCTCGTTTTAGTTCTTTTCTTTGGTGCTCAATTTGGCTTTTTTTATAGCCTATGGAATGCAATTGGATCGCTTCTAGTGATTCTAGGTATATGCTGGGCCGGATGGGATGGAGGAAAAATCGGCAATAGAAAGAATTGGATTGTCTTCATCTTGCTCGCTTTTTTCGCTCACGTCGCCTATCTCGTTTTTTTGAATTGGCACGCCCTTTTTCTCAACTTTCCAGAAGGAGCGAGGCTTGGCCTCTCCTTTAGCCCTGAGGCAGTAAGCTCGCAATGGTTCATGCCCATGGTATTCCTTTCAGCTGCCATGATCCAAACCCTTCTCTTTTTCACTCATGAAAAGAGACTCCCTGTCAAGGCAGAGGTCTATTATGGAATGATCGGGAGTGTGACAAATGGCTTTGGTGCATTCCTCATGGTCCGTGCTACAGAGGTCGCTACGCCACTAGAGAACGCGATGATTTTTCCTATCTTCTCTGTTACCATGATTGTTGCCTGTAACCTTTGGGGAAAGTGGCTCTACGAAGAGCGGGTCAACTGGAAGGCAAACGCCCTTTGTATCGGCGGGATCCTGATTGGGTTAATCGACTGGAAGTCACTTATTGGTTAGTACTTTGTCAACCAAGTTTCACAAAAAAATGGCCGCAGATTTTTCTGCATAACTTTGTTTCAAAATCCTAGTCACTCGAAAGAGTATTCTTCCACGGCGTAGGAGTCGTAGTGGGTGATCACCTCTCCCGCTTTGCCCCCATTGAGCCGCTTGAGGGTGTCATAGATCTTTAGTCCCTTTGCATTTTCCCCTTTTCGGAAATAGAGTTTTCCAAGGCGGAGCAAGATCTCGGCATTTTCTGGGTCGAGCTGCAAGATGATCTCGTACTCCTTTTGCTCAAGATCGTATTTACCCAGTTCCTTGTAAAGAGAGGCTCGTTGCGCGTGGACCCAGGGGTCACTCGGCGCATACTCATCGATGATATGGTACTCTTCAAGAGCCTTCTCAAGAGCCACTTCAAATTTTCCCTTCATTTCCTCAGAGTCATACTCGAGGGGTGCCCAACAAAGTTCTTCATTGAGGGCGAGCTTTTTAGGATCTTGATAGAGAGTTGCCAGTGCGACATAGTTGCTCGCGAGGGAGGCGTGTGCTTCTAAGTCGGCTGGGTCCGACTTGATCAAGCGGATGTGTTCCTGAATTGATGTGAAGAGGAGCATTTCTTTTAACTTGAGAATGTCTTTCCACCTGGTCCAGATCCGAAATTTTTCCACAAGGTAACAGAGGGTCTCAGATGCCTGAATGTAGCGATTTTGCACACTGGGAATCTCCAGTTGGGAGATGAGATGAACGATTGCCTCAGTGATGCAGCAGTGGTACTCGAGAGAACCGATCCTGAAGGGGATGCAGCTTTGGGAGGCTTCTATGTACTCGTCTCGAAGGATCATCCATTTCTCAGGTCTTCTTCCCTGCAGGTAAAAGAGGAGGACCATGTAGCTGAAAACTGTCAAGAATATCCCAGCGAGCCAAAACGCCATCATTGTCGATTGAACGAAGCTGGAAAAAAAGAGGCCAAAGAGCAAGAGTTCTAAAGATATAGTTGTGATGAATATCGTATGGAAGAGGACAAATCCCCGGTTGATCCGAGAAAAGCGTCGAATAAATGGAGCCGCAAGCGTCTCGATTTTTTCCTGAAAGGCCGCTGTATTGAATACGACGCAGCTATCGCGCCTAGATGTAGTTGCCATAAGAGCCAGTATAGCAAAAGCCGAACTTTATCTGCTGAAGTGGGAGGTTCAAATCCTTTCCAGTTCAAGAACTGGAAAGGGGTATGGTCATCTGAAAACAGAATCAGTAGTTACTGAGCCCCGTGCTCATCATATGTGCGATCACTTTTTGAGAGACGCCAGCTCGCTCTAATTCCTTCTCATCATCGGGAGTTAGAAAGTAGACGCTTCTCGTTGCATTGATCTCAAAGATGATGACTGTGTCGGCAACTCCCGCGCGGGTGAGGTTCTTGATGTCCTGCATCGTAAGGGAATCACCTCGTTCGATGCGGTCTAAAGTGAGGGGATAAAAGCGCTCCAGTCTATGGTAGTCCGGGTCTGATAGGCGGTGGTTTGACTTATCGAATGAGACAGTTTCAACTCTCTCATCCCCTTGCGCACTCTCACTTGGTAAGTCGCTGCTTTTGAGGGCTTGCAAGGCCTCTTTACAACGAGATTGCTCTTGGGATGTAGCACTCATGTGGCCACCATCAGATTCACTCTGACAGCTTGCCAATAGAGCTAATAGACCTAAAAGAGAAAGACTTTTCATAAGGTTGGGTTAGATGAAATGCCTTGTTCCACAGCTTCCATCGTCGCAATCACAAGCACACTACAGCAGCATGTCATTGAGGGGATGAGAAAATTGTCCACTGCAGGCGATAAGAAAAAACCAAGTAGTAAAATCCTCTTCATATCCTTCATTTACTCATGTTTTTCGATTAACCAAAAGTTTTTTTTCCGTTTGCGCGAAGAGCAACTGCTATCGCACCGAGGAAGCTGACCCCTCCAGTGAAAAGATAGAGATTGCGGATATCAATACCAGCAATGGCTCCAGCGGCGATGGGCCCGATGAAAGAGGCAATGGCGACAATCGACTGGTTCACTCCTAAGATACTCCCTTGTATGCCCTTCGACCCCGTCAGTGAAAGAGCCGCGAGGCCACTTGTCCAGCTGAGTGCTGCACAAAGGGTTGCAGCAAAGAAGTGAAAGAGAAAAAGAGGAAGGGATTCGTGCGGAATAAGGGTTAAAAAGAGAAAGAGGCTAAGGAGAGCTAATGCAAAGGTAAAGGTCTTTACTGGTGGGAGCAGGTGAGAGAGGATTGGGTTAATGAGAAAATTGGCAATCGACCAGGTGATTCCGACAAAGACGAACGTGAGTGTGATCGTATCGGGCCGTACCTGAAAGTTGTGAATGAGTTCAGCCGAAAGAAATTGCATTGTCGGGATCCAGCAGAGCATGAATAGAAAGTACCCTAAGTATATGAGACGAATCCCTTTGGTGCGGAGGGCTTTCCCAATATTTTTGACCCCTTGATAAAATTCTTTTTTATCATGGGGTCTACTCACATGGCTTTCCTTGAAAAAGAGGGCCATAAGAAGGAGGTTGATGCAGGTGAAAAAGGCCGTGACAAAGAAGGGAATATCCGGGCGGAAGAAAGTCTCAAGATCGGGGTTGGAGAGGCTACTCCCTGTGAGGATCGCTAAAACAAAACCGATTCCTCCAATCGTTGCAATGAAGCCGTAGTTGCGTACTCGCTGCTGCTTTGACTGAGTGATATCGGAGACCGCTGCGAGGCAAAGGGTCAAGTTCCCCGCAAAGAACCCGGTGAGAGCTCTCCCCGACCAGAGGAGAAAGATCTCTTGAAAGTGCACCCCGAACCCTGTCATTAAATAGCCGATGGCTCCTCCCGTTAGGGTAGCGAGAAAAACCTTTTTCCTCCCAATTCGATCGGAAAGAGCGCCGAGAAGAGGCGCCCCAAAAAATTGCGCCAGAGGGAAAGAAGCGATGAGTAGACCCAATAGGAGTGTACGATGAAAAAAGGTGATATCGGCCCCGATCAGGTGGAGTCCCGGCTTGAGAAAGAAGGGGGTGAAAATGGGATAGACAATTGCTAGCCCGAAGTTGTCGATGAAGTAGGTGAGGAGAACAGGGAAAAAAGAACGGGACCAGATCGTCGTTTTACCCTTCATTCTGCTTGAGCCGCTGCCTCTTCTTCTTTGAAACGATACCCAACCCCGCGCACCGTCTCAATCCAATGGAAACTGGGTCCCAACTTTTTACGCAAAGAGGCGATGTGAACATCGATATTCCGATCGACGATGAAAGCATCATCATTGTGAATATCGTCAAGAAGTTGGTTGCGTGTCATCACCTTTCCTCTGTTGGTGAGAAGACGACGCAAGATGCCGAACTCCGATAATGTGATCGGATGGATGAACTCTCCCTTTTTGAGGAGGTAGCGATCGATATCGAGAGTGAACTCACCGAAGATGATGACGTTGGGTTTTTTTTCTGGTTCCCTTGTCCTACGCATGACTGCCTTGATGCGGGAGAATAGCACCTTGGGTGAGAAGGGCTTTGCTACGTAGTCATCAGCTCCAAGCTCGAGGCCGAGAACAACATCGATCTCTTCTGACTTTGCAGTGAGGATGATCACTGGGATGTTGCGCAGTTCGGGGTTGCTCTTGATTTTTCGGCAGACGTCGAGACCGTTTTGTCCAGGGAGCATTATATCGAGAATGACCAGGTCGGGTTTTTCCCGCTCCACAGCACGGTAGCCGTTGATACCATCTACCTCGACGTGGAGCTTATATCCGGAGACCTCAGCTTGCAGTTTGATTAGAGAGGCAATATCTTCTTCATCTTCAATTAATAAAATTCTTTTTCTATGAGCCATTGGTTCTCCAGTTTTTCGATGTCACCTTCAGTAAACCAATTCATTGAAAAAAATGCATCCCAAAATTTTTCATTGGGGGATGGTTAGCTCTTGACCGATGATGATGCGGCTGGATTGGAGATTATTCGCATTCATGAGATCGCTGACCGAGGTGCTGTAGTTTCGTGCGATTTTCTCAAGAGAATCTCCTGGCCGCACTTTATAGAGAAGGGCCTCTCCAGGAGTGCTTTGCTTACTGATCGCCTTAGAGATTGAATTGAGTGTCGTCTTCAGTTTAACAATCTCGTCGAGGCGATTCTCTTGCTGGCTTAGATGTTTGTTGAAGGTATTGATCTGCTTCCGATAGTCAATCAATGATTTTGTTGTTTGATTGGCATGGGTCGAGAATGCATGCAGATCGGTTTTTATCTGTTCTTGAGCTTTTTCAAGCTGGCGGATCCGATTTTTTAGATCATTGGAGACTTTATTGGGCTTTTCGGTCGTTTTGAGTTTTTCGATTCGTTCTTCGAGAAGCTGAAGCTCCATTTGCTGAGCGCTATAGGCTTGGCGGACATCGAGAAGGGCGATGCGCATCTCTTCGAGGGCGCTCTGGCTTTGGGGAGCTCTAGTTGCTATTTGCGATGTGCAGCTCGCTAGGAGAAAGAGTAGAGGGAGAATTGCCTTCATTTTTGGTAAATCTTAAATTCTGCCCGTCGATTTTTTGCCCAGGCAGGGGCGTTGTGTCCGAAGTTAGCAGGTTGCTCTTTTCCGTACGAGATCGAGTGGATGTGGTTTGCGTCGACCCCTCTTTGTACGAGGAGGGAACGGACATAGTTGGATCTTCTCGTGCCAAGGGCTAGATTGTAGGCTTCTGAGCCTCGCTCATCACAGTGACCGCCAACGGAGACATAGGTGTAGGGGTGCTTCTTTAAGTAACTGGCCATCCGATCGATGATCTCGAGATGCTCGGGACGCCTTAAGACGTAGTCGTCGGTGTTGAAGTGAACATTTTGAAAGACGTAGGCGAGATCGGCCATTGCTCGTTTGAACATATTGAGACTGGGAAGGCCTCCGCCAGGGGCGCCGGGAACTTCTCTTGGCTGGGGGATCACCGTCTCGGCAAATTGCATCTGCAGATCGTCTTCTTCTAGGGGAATGAACTCTTCTTCTATGGGGCCATAAAACCCCTCACTGGCGAGCATCCCTTCAGAATCCTCACCCCAAAGCGTTTTGAGCCTTTTCCACTTAGTTTGTAGGGAAGAGAGTGGGTCGGATCCACGAGAGCAGCCTGCAAGCCCAAGTAGGGCGCAAACGAGAAAGAGACGATAGAATTTCATTGAGTCCCCCAAGTTGGGTAGTGTTTTTTCCCAGAGCCCTTGGTGATGCGCACGGCATCTGGTTGGTTTAGGTTGACTAGGTAGAGCTCCGTAGAGTCCGGATCTGTCGAGTTGAAGACGAGATGGAGACTATTCAGAGCCCAGCAGGGATTCTCTTTATTGCCAGGGCCTGTTGTGAGCTGGAGCTCTTCTTCAGCTTCTAAGTCATAAATCCAAATTTGACGCACACCCTTTGTTTTAGCACTATAAGCAATTTTTGTCCCATCGGGAGACCAGGTTGGACAGGTGTTTTCTCGATTTCTTTTAGTGATGAGCGCCGGTTTCGGTCGCTTACTGTTTTGGATCATCGAGGCGATGAGATAAATTCGTGGGGTGCCATCTTTGTCAGAGACGAAAGCGAGTTTTTTCCCATCAGGGCTAAAGGAGGGAGATCCTTGCGTTGACCTGGGGTAAGAGAAGAGTTGTTCGGGTTTTCCGATAAGGATGCCACTCGGTTCAACTTTTTGGACAAAGAGATCGGCCCTTCCTGCAGCGTCGGAGATAAAGGCGATCTTATCCCGTTGCTTGGAGATGGCAGGGAGGAGCTGATTGCCTCGCAGTTCGAGCAGAGGCTTTCCTGTCCGATTTTTCAGCGATGAGAAGTAGATTTTCGGCTGTCCATTTTTGTAATTAACGTAGAGGAAGCGGTCACTTCCGTAAGTAGGATGGGCGGGGATCATCACGGGCGTGATCGAGTAGTCTTGCTCATAGGTGACTTGCCTTGGATTTCCGCCGTCCCAATCACATTCCCAGATCTCCGAACGCCAGTTGCTTGCTGAGGAGCTCTCTTTCTTCATTTGTACAGAGTAGAGGATGTGAGTGGTTGCCAGCCCTTCAATGCCAAAGAGCGTTTTCATGAGTGCATCTGAGAGCTTGTGCAGTTGTCTCCGATCGACATCGAGATTTCCACTCAAGGGAATCCCTTGAAACTGCTTGAGAGTGCTCTCTTTGACGGAGAAGACGAAGAGATTAAGGGTGTAGTCTTCGACATTTCCTTTGATGACGTAAGAGACGCCTCCTTTGCTCCACCGAGAGGGGTTAAAGGCAACGGCGAGGTCGGTATGGCTCGCTGCTTTTTCCAGGATTTCATTGAGGGGCAAGACTTTCGAATACCCGCTATGAGACAAATCGAACTCAAATGTTTTTCGCAAATTTTTCAGGTAGGTGAGTGGGAGCTTGGTCTCTTTCGTATGAAAGCGACAAAGATAGAGGGGGGCGAGTTTTGCCCTTGTAGTGAGCTCGACACGGATTTCCTCTTCCGCAGAAAGCAGAGAAGCTATAGTGAGAAAGGCGAAAATCCACTTACTCATTGCAAAACGTAATGACAAAAGTATGCTCCTTTTCTTGCTTGAGCGCTCCCTCAAATGAGGGGAAGGTAACCCCTTTGAGTTCTTTTTCTAAGAACTGTTGGTTCCTTTTACTAGCGGTATGAAGGACTCGCATGCTTAAGAACTTTCCACTCCTACCTAGCATGAGCTCAACTTGAACCTCTCCTAACTCGGGTAGGTCAAGTGCACTTTGCAAACAGGTTACGAGTTTTTGTGCAAAAAGCCCCTCTTCACCACTAGCTACTTGATCCACCTTAAGAGATGAAATCCATTTAGGCGCCACAAGTCTACTATTTGCAGGTCCTTTATCTCGTTTTTGATCAATTTTCGCAATCCTTTCTTGCAATTCTGCTGCAAGTTCCTCGGAGATTATGGGAGGATTTTTTCTCTGCTTCGCCTTCGGGGGAGAAATCTTTTGGTTTTGAGCCGTTTTTACTGGGGATGATTTTTTAGCAGGACTTTTTGGCGGTGGATTTGGTTTTTTCTGCGGTTTTTTTGGAGTGTTTTTTTTAGGGGCGCTTGTTTTCTTCTTAGGCGGCTCCTTTTTCTTCACAGGTGAGGGTTTTTTCTGTTTTTCTACTTTCTTAATGGCAGCTTTTTTTGTAGGAGTTTTCTTTTGGACTGAAGAGATTTTTTTTACTGGAAGGGGCGCTGGCGGGGCCTTCTCTATTGTGCGCAGAATGAGGGGTTTTTTCGCCGTTTTTTTGGTTGGAGACCAGATGGCCATCAATAAAACAGCTGCCAAGTGGATGGAGACAACAGAGTAGAGTATCTTCTTTATTTGCATGGGTCTAGAACTACATCGAGCTGTTTATAGCCCGCTTCTTCTACGGCGTTCTTGACTATTTGATAAGTTCCAAAGAGCGCTTCGCGGTCTTGAAAGAGCTGAGGGATGAGTTTGGGATTTTTTGTGTAGAGAGCAGAGAGGATCGGGCTTAAATTCTCTTTTTTGATGACCCTCTTATTGATCAGAATGGCGTTGTCTTTGCGCACGTGGATGACAAGCAGGTTCTCCTCGCTGACAACTACCTTTTCACTCTCTTCTCTATTGGGTGCTCCTGCGAGTTGAATCTTGTCTATTTCTAGCATCGGAGCGATTAGAATGAAGAGGATGAGCACCACAAAGACCACATCGATCAGTGGAGTGAGGTTGACCCCTCCCTGCTCATCGAGCATATCGGAATATTCAGCTACTCTTTTTCGACGCATTGGTAAGAGTGTTCGGGTTTACGGTATTGAAGCTCAATCGTTGAGAGGAGCTTGTAGAGGAAATCCTCCATGTCGGAGGTCAAATGCCTTAGCGTGTTTTTTAAATAGCTGTAAAAAATCAGCGCCGGTATCGCAATCACAAGGCCGAGCACGGTCGTAGCGAGCGCTGTTGAAAGTCCACCGATGATCGCTGTGTTTGACGAAGCGCTCCCACCAGTAGAGAGTTCAGAAAAGGTGATCAGAATGCCCCAAACAGTCCCTAGAAGTCCCAAAAATGGGGCTAGCGAGACAATCATCGCTAGGATAAAGAGGTTTTTCTCGAGCCTCTTAGCCTCTGAGGAGATCGTGATCAAAACGTGAGACTCGACGAGTTCGAGATCGCTTCTTGTTAAGAAAATCTCATCCTTTTCTTCCGAAAAAAACTTGTTCTTGTTGAGAATCTCGAGTGTTTTTTGTTTCATCGTCTGAAAGATCCGAGCGAAGGGATTGTGTGCTCCCTTTTTTGAGGGCTGTGGAAGAGCCTCAAGAGAAAGGCTGAGAAGTCCTCCCTTCTTCTCGTCAAAGGTCCGAATAAAGGCCTCAGACAATTTTTTCGTTCCCCTTGCTTGCAGTGTTTTCTGGATCAGCACAACCCAGCAGAGAATGGAGAGAGAGAAAAGGCCAAAAAAGATACACTTCCCAAAAAAATCGGCTTGAAAATAAGCGGAAAGGAGTGCTTGATTAACGGCAAAAGTGAGCATAGTATGACGCTTGAAAATTCAGTTACGGTCATTTGCTTATATACCCGAAACACCCCTTATGAACAAGAGGTGGTTTCTTTAAAAGCTTCCGTGAGCGCCGCGGGTATCTATCGAAGTGGAATCTCATCCCTTCCCAAGGCTCATGGGAGGGGAATGCGTTGATGAAAGCCCCCTTCATTCTAAAGATGCTGCGAGAGAAAAAGGAGCCCCTTCTCTCGGTCAATTGCAGATGCAATATTCCTTCAAAAGTCCTTCCCCTTCCCGTTAGCTATTGCAAGATCTATGATATCGATTCTTTTTTCATTGACGATGGTCAGGGCAATCGCTTGAAGAATTTACCTGACTTCGTAAACGGTTTTTGAAACTTTGTACACCTTCTTTAGAAGGTGCTACAATGTCTACAAAAATCAAAGAGTCAAGTCATGCAATTTTTTCCGTTCTCCCTGATCCTCGGCAAACCCAAGAATCAACTATATCCCATATCTGATCTGATAAGCACAGCAGTTTTTGCCATTCTTTGTGGCTTATCAGTTGGGAAGATGTCAGCCTTTGGACTCAAGAGGGAAGTCTCGAATGGCTTCAATTTGAACTCAGGTGAATACGTCTTGCGAACTCGTGCCATTTTTACCACCATTATCTTGGGGGAGATTATAAGTTTAGACATTGGTCGGAATTTCTGGGACCATTATATATCTAGCTTGAAAAAAACCTCTGGTAGTAAACTGCCCTCATAAAATCAAACTAAGAGGTGTTTATGTCCCTTTCTCCAACAAAAGCAACCATTCATGGGATTATTAATGAGTACAGGGTCGATGCAAATTTTCAGGTAGAAGTTTGGAGCAAGCAATCCCAGCAGCTCATTGCGAGGATTAATTCTCTCTTAGATGCGTTTAGAACCTCCTCCCTCGTCCAGAAGAACCCGGAATTAACCCATCTCGCGCATCGAAATTTTCAGGGACCTGGGCAATTCGTCGAAACATTGCTCCAGAGGGGCATTAACATCCACTACGCACAGGGTAATCGCCTCTCTTTCCACCAAGGTTTGCAGGGAGGGGGGCTGGGATCTAGCAGAGCTAGCAGCTCTACCAGTGCTGAGGATCAATATCAGATGGGATTGAATTTCCATTTTGGAAAAAATGGAAAGACTACAGATTTCGTCGAAGCTGTCAAGTACTACCGTCTTGCGGCGGATCAAGAGCATGCATGGGCACAAAACAATTTAGGGGTCTGCTACGAATACGGGATGGGGGTGACTAAAGATTTAGTCGAAGCGGTCAAATACTACCGTCTTGCGGCGGATCAAAGGCATGCAGGGGCACAGAACAGTTTAGGGTTCTGCTACTACAAAGGAGAGGGGGTGACTAAAGATTTAGCCGAAGCGGTCAAGTACTACCGTCTTGCGGTGGATCAAAAGCATGCAATGGCACAGAACAATTTAGGGTTCTGCTACTACAAAGGAGAGGGGGTGGTAGAAGATTTAGTCGAAGCGGTCAAGTACTACCGTCTTGCTGCGGATCAAGGAGATGCGAAGGCTCAGCGTAGCCTAGAACAAATCTACTCAAAACACCCCCACCTTAAGCTTGCAGCCACAGCAAGCTCCTCTGCTCGTTCGCCCTCTAACCCAAAAAGAAGCTCTACCAGGTCGCCTG
>JAAKFS010000010.1 GCA_011064965.1 Chlamydiota bacterium | reverse complement strand
AGAATCAGGAATAGTGGTGAGCTGATTTTCATTGAGCCAAAGCATTTCTAGAGCTTTTAAGCCTCCCAAAGAATCAGGAATAGTGGTGAGCTGATTGTTTCTGAAACTAAGCCGCATTAGAGCTGTTAAGCCTCCCAAAGAATCAGGAATAGTGGTGAGCTGATTTTCAAAGAGACTAAGTGTTTCTAGAGCTGTTAAGCCTCCCAAAGAATCAGGAATAGTGGTGAGCTGATTGTTGCTGAGATAAAGCTCCATTAGAGCTGTTAAGCCTCCCAAGGAATCAGGAATAGTGGTGAGCTGATTGTTGCTGAGATTAAGCCATGTTAGAGCTGTTAAGCCTCCCAAAGAATTAGGAATAGTGGTGAGCTGATTGTTATTGAGATCAAGCACTTTTAGAGCTTTTAAGCCTCCCAAGGAATCAGGAATAGTGGTGAGCTGATTTTCATGGAGTAAAAGCAGTTCTAGAGCTGTTAAGCCTCCCAAAGAATCAGGAATAGAGGTGAGCTGATTTTCATGCAGCCAAAGCTTTTCTAGAGCTTTTAAGCCACCCAAAGAATCAGGAATAGAGGTGAGCTGATTATTTCTGAGATCAAGTTTTTTTACTCCTTGCAACACATGAAGATTGGCTTTAAACCAATCTTCTAATGTCTTGAGGCTCTTCGTATCTTTTAGTGTGAGCTTCAAATTACTCGACCGGGCCAATTCTGAATAAACGGCTTTTGTGTCTTTGTATCTTTGTTTTTCTGTTACGTTGCTCGGCCTCTGAGGTTCCTTCCCTTTTTTCACAGAAGCAGCGGCGAGTTTTTGTTCTTGAAGTTTGGCAGATTGCTGAGCTTTTTGGGCTTCAATGGCTCGGATTCTCTCTTGGAGTTTTTTCTGCTCGGCTGCCATCTCTTTTTCTTGTTTGGCTCTTTGAGCTTCTTGCTCTGAGAGAAGGGTTCTTTCTTCTTGTTCGGTTTTTTCGAGTCTTTGACGGTATTCAGCTTCGAGCTTTTCTTTTTCTTGGTTTATTTCTTCCAAGACTTCTTTCTGATTGAGACTTTGGGCAAGGTTGAGCTCTTCTTCTTTTTTGGCGAGGCGCTCGTTCATTTCACTCTCGAGAGCTTCTCTCATTTGCTCAGAGGAGTTTTGGATGGATTCTATCCGCTCTCCCATCTCGCGCCGCATCTGAGAGTATTTTTTATCCTGACTTTCCATCTGCTCCAAGGTGCTTTGTTTCTGCTCTTCTAAGAGACGTATGAGCTCTTCGATCTGTCCTTGTGCTTGCGCTAGCTTTTCTTCAGCGATGCGTTCTTTTTCGATGCGATCATTATGGCGGGTTTGCATTCCCTCGTAGTAGGTGCCCAGCCTTTCTAAGTTGATCACTTCATCGAGATCAGAGCCAAAGCTCTTTAGAGCTTTTCTGAGTTCTTTTATTAGGGTTGCCGCAGCAGCAAAATGCTCAAAATTGCACTTCTCCTTAAAGTTATCGACGGTTTTTCGAAAATGTCTTCCTATGAGATAGAAATTTTGATTTAAAAGGCGTTCGACGATGATGTGTTCGATGACGCTTAAGGTTTGCAGATGTTGTAGCCGCGAAGCGGCTAACTGGAAGTTTTTCTCTTTTAGGGCAGTTTGGATGTCGCTGCCCATTTTCTCACTAATCTCGAGGAGTTTTTTCTCATCGCTATCTGTTAAGACGGTTTTAAAGATTGTAGAGGGGTTTTCGATAGCAGGGAGAGATTGTATTTGTTTGAGGCATTCGTTTCGTTTCCATCCTCCTACTATGGGGCGATCGAGGGGATCGAAGAGAAAAAGCCTTTCAGAGAGGGTTTGCATAACGTCAGGGGTATCTTCCACAATCCATTCCTTAAGGTCTTCTAGTGCCAAATCGAGCGGTGCTTGGGTGATCCCTAAAAGAAGAGAGGAGGCATGTTTTTTTAAGTTTTCCGAGCGGCCGAAGAGGTTAGAGCAGATTTTGAGCATGTCGGACAAGCCTCGTCCACGATCAGCCATCAAACTGTGGTAGTTGATGAGAATGATTACCTTAACACTATTTGCTCGTATGATGGCGTTTTTGATATTGACGGCATTGGCAATATTGATTTCAGCACCGCGGTTGTCTAGGAAACCGGGACAGTCACAAAAGGTGAACCGCATATCTGGTTCGGTTTCGATTTGGGGCATGAAGGTTTTGGATTCTTTGGTATGGCCAATGGGCATGATCTCATCTAAGGCTCCTCCCTCTTCGCGAGAACGCACGACTACAAATTTTTTGATTCCTTTGAGACCAAGCTCTTTGGGAGATTTGAGCTCCATAGTGCAACCGGCGAAGTAGTTGACAATGGTGCTTTTACCCGCTCCTGTATTTCCAATGACAATGACCGCTTCTTTTCCTTCGATTTTTTTCGCACGCTCACTGCCATAGCGCACACAAGTGGTAAGAAGTTCTATACTTTCATCTAAGGAGAGCTCTTGGTGGGGATTACTGAGTTTTTTTTCGATGAGAGGACATGCTTTTTCAGGAGGAATATTGGGATCAAATGAGACAGCGGGTCTCCTCCTCCGAAGCGATGGGTGGGAGCGAGTAGAGGAATGGGAAGGCATCCTTAAAAAGTCCTCGCTTCCTCTAGATGAGGAAGCGACTTTTGAAGAAGAACCAGGGGCTCTGCTTTGGATTGGATGGTCTTTTCTTTTTCTGAGGCCTTCAGATTGTGCTAAGCGGCTTTCCTGTACAAAAGCTTCCTCGTCCTTTATGGCTTGTTCCTCTAGGGCAATTTGTGAAGGAAGAGGTTTTGATGCTGGCTTGTTAGAAGAAGGTGAACCCGGGCTTTGAGAGTTCTTTTGCTTTTGCATCATCCCATCTTTAATCTCAGCGATTTCTTCTCCATCAGTGGAAAAGAACAAACCTGTTCCTGGATGGTCGTCCTTCCAGATTCCTCGGTAGTAAAGATAAAACTCTCCTCGCTCTTGGTTGTACTTTTCTAAAACGCCGTGTCCCGATCTTTTTCCTTCTTGGAAGCAACCTGTAAATCTTGTATCTTGCTCTATGAAGTATGTCGCCTCTCCTGTTAGATCATGAAAGAGATCATCGACAAAATCCCCTTCGTATCTCACTATTTTTGAGAGAAATTTTCCCTGGCCGTATGCGAGAAGATGGTAGCGTTTTGTTCCCATGGTTTTAAAGGAACGTTTAGGCTCACTTAAGATGCGTCCTCCTTCGTGCTGGCCTTCTATCCACTCACCGGTTGGAAGTTGGACTTGCGCTTTTACAAACTGTTCCTGCCCTTGCTCTTTGACCTCTTTTTTATTCCCTTCTACGAGCAGACGGACCGCTCCTTTTAAAGCACTAATGAGGAGTCCTCCTGCTTCTCCCTCTCCGAGTACTCCTCCTTGTAGGCGTTCTCGATGAAAGAGATCGGGGATCTCAATCCCCAAGCTTCTGAAGATTTCGCGCTCTTTTTGTGTGCCTTGAAAAAAAAGGATTTTTTGAGAGAGTAAGGAGGCTTTCTGGGGATCTGTTTGGCCGATTTCGGTAATTTTTTCTCGTACGCTGCTGCGCCACTTTTCTGGCGAGGAGGAGGAATGGTTCAGAAAAGAGGAGCATGCATCTTTTGCTTCGATGGAGGGGTTGTGAAAGATCTGCAGTACTTTAGTTTGAGCTCCTGATGAAGCGGGCTGACTCATGTAATCTCCGTAGATGTTAGATTAAAATTAAAAAAAGGAGATTAGCAATTCAGGAAAATTTATTCAACAATCACCGAAATGAAAAATGAATTTATATGGTCTTTTAGTATTTGCTGAAACGACTTTGTCGTCTCAGCAGAAGTAAACCAGCCTGATGCGGTTTTGTTGGTTGCATTATCTGAAGATCACGATTGCACACTTAAAACCGCGTCCTTCAAACCAATCATGGATCGATCCATCTCCTTGTATGAGATCTCCAAACTTCCCTCTTTTTTGTCGCCTCTGATGGCTCTTGCGTCTTTTCTGGTATTCACATACCTGCCATCCATTTTCGAAGGGTTTTAAGAGCAGCGGCAGTGCCTATGCCTCTCCTCTATTTTATCCCTAGAAAATGTTGGACCAAACCCGGCATATTCTTCGCCCTATAAAATCTTTAAAATTTCAGCATTTACTTCTGGAGCTACTTGGTTTGGGCCGGGTTTTCCAACGTGCTTGGAAATAAGCCCATTTGTTCCTTCTGAGAGATACCGCTTCCGGATCCTTTTCGTCTGTCTTAGCGATAGCGCAAACTCTTTGCTTGCGTTCTTCAAAGTTAATATATTCCTATCAACCTGCTGCATTACGCCCAATCTCTTGGCTTCTTTTATACTCATTTTCCTTGTCTCCACTCATACTTTCTCCTCATGGCTTGGGTGGTGACATTTTAATATTGCTGAGGGGATGGCATTTTGTCGTTGCTCCTACACTGGGAAGTGGAGCTGTGGAAAAAAACGAGCATGAGTGGTATGTTCGATGTTTAATTCAACACCAGAGAGCTTTTCTATGTTCACATATAAACGAACGATTTTTTTGCGGGAGACCGATTCAACTGGGGTCCTCTTCTTCTCTGAGCAATTCAACATTTGCTTAGAGGCCTTTGAGGCATTCTTTCAGAGCCAAGGACTCCATTTGCATGAGATGATCGAAATGGGAAAAATCTTTCTGCCCATTGTCCACGCGGAAGGGGACTATTCTGCTCCCCTCTCTGCAGGAGATCGTGTTGAGGTGCGCCTCAGAGTGGGGAAATTAGGCACAACTTCCTTTACACTGGATTTTCAGATTGTTAAGGAGGGCTTGGAAGAGGAAGTGGGGAAAGCACAAATCGTCCATGTCGTCATAGCGCGAGATGGGAAGGGAGCGATTCCTATTCCCGATGACCTGCAATTGCTTTTGTCTTTCCTAAAGGAGCATCGCTAATCGTGATTTCTTTTGGAATCTTGAAGCTGGGAAGGGACTCTCGGAGCCTTTCTTGAATCTCTTCTAACCTAATTTTTTCACTGCAATAGAGCTCAGCGGTGGGTAGCATCCCAAACTCCCGATCTGGCCTAGGAGTGACTCTCGCTTCGATCACTGGACCTAGACCGAGCAGTGCACTTTCGATCTCTTCGGGTTGGATGTTCTCTCCACCTGAGATGAACTGCCGATCTTTTCTTCCGATGATGTGAAGGTTTAGCATCGCATCGAGGCTACCTAGATCTCTTGTCGCAAACCATTCGTCTTTCTTGCGGGGAGTCTCTCCCCAGTAATGGGAGAAGAGGGTAGGTCCACGAAGAAGAATCTCTTTTTCATGCGAGAGTTTGAGGGAGAGGGGAGATAGGGGTTTGCCCGCATGCAGGCCTGGGATGTGCGGCTCTTTGAGGGTTGCCATGGCTCCGGTTTCGCTCATTCCATAGGTGGTGTAGAGGGGAAGACCTCTCTCTATCGCTTCATTAAATAGCGTTGGCGAGCAGGGACCTCCGCCGAGAAGAAGACACTTGAGCTCGGGGAGGGGATTCTTTTGATTGAGGAGGCGATAGAGCTGGGTGGGGACCATGGAGATGTGGGTTGCTGGGAAGGAGTGATCGAGGAGGAGAGTGGCCCCAGCAGTTACGGTCCTAAGGATCGTGGCAATGCCTGAGATGTGGAAGAGGGGGAGGTTCAAGCAGTAGCGATCTTCTTCCGTGAGAGAGAGGGCTGTTGCAGCTGCAAAGCTCCCAAGAAGGAGGCTTTCGAGGATGTGGCAGACGATTTTTGGGGTGGTTGTGGTGCCTGAGGTCTCGATCATCAGAGCGAGTTTTTTAGGATCGAGGTGAGAAGTAGCCAGGGGAGTTCCCAGGGTGGGAGTGACTCTTTTAGCTCCTAGTTGGTGGAGTCGTTGCTCGACAATAGCGGCCGGGAGGCTAGGGCTCATGGGATAGGCTACTTTTCCCATTCGCCAGATGGCAAAGAAGAGGGCGATGGTTTCGGGCGTTTGTGAGGGGATGAATGCGATCACTTGTTCTTCATAGTCTTTTAGAGAGCCGCAGAGTCTTTGCACGAGGATTTCGAGCTCGCTGTAGGTGAGCTTCTCTGCTGTGGAAAGGATCGCAAGGGCGTTAGGGCGTTGCTTGCTGGAAAGGGCGATGGGGCAGGTGTTCATGGCTTTCTAAGTAACGGAGGGTATCGAGTCCGTGGTAGGTCTCTTCTAAACCAAGGCGGTGGACGAGGCGTTTGATTTGTCCAATGCCGGTGGCTCCTTCAAAACTGCTGGTGAGAACGATTTTTTTCTCTAGATTGAGATAGGAGCGAAGGGGATAGAGGAGGGTGGGTTTGAGGATGAGGGCTTTTAAGTGGGGACTATTTAGGTAAGGAGTAAGGGTACGGGATTCTCTTAGGGTCTCATCGAGGGCGAACGGGTAGGAGAAGAGGAGGATGTCAGAGGGGTCAGCGGCAGGTTCTTCGATGTAATCAAACTGTTCATAAGGGTATTTTTTGCAGAAGGCCTCAGTCTCATGGAAGGGCCATTGTCTGTTGAGATCGAGGCGCAAGGAAAAGCGAGAAGCTAGGGAGTCAATCACTTCATGGGCAACGGATCTTGAGAGGTGCCCGATTTTGACTTTTGCATGGGTAAAGCCTTCTTTTTCTATTTCTTCGGCGCGGGAGAGGATCTCTTCTGGGGAGCCCAAGAGAAGGGCGTAGCTTTTGCATGGAGGAGCGGTAGGAAGGGGATCGAGAAGATCGAGAAGGGCGCTTTCGACTCCAAAGTAGACTGAAGGAAAGAGGCCGAGCCCATCAAGTGAGTAGAGGGCCTGTTTTGTCCACCAAGTGGTTAAGAGGCGTCTTTTAATGGTTTGGAGTTGACCTAAGGCATTGTCTAAATGCTCTTTGCTGTAACCAGGAAGAGGGGAGATCTCTGCGGTGGCAGTTTTTCCTTCTTGTGTGAGGAGCTCCAAAAGGATCCCCCGCCGAAAACATCGGCTATCAATCATGAAGGGCTGGAAGTTGCATTCTCGAATGATCATATAAGAATACTAAAGCAAAAGATGAAGGTGAAAAGGGTGAGTAGTTTCCCTGTCTTTCCGAGTAATGGGTTATAAGCGAGGGCATCTGATGTTTTCCATACTGAGTGGATGAGTAAGGCTGCTGGGAGAGCGCAGAGAGCGATGAGGTAGACCATTTTATCAAAAAGAAAGAGGGGGGTGGCTATGGCGAGCAGAACGGCAAGGGTGTACTCCCACTTCCCAAAGGTGACACCAAAGCGGGCAACGAGTGTTTTTTTGCTCGCTTTCTTGTCTTCTGCGATGTCGCGGAGGTTGTTGATGACGAGCAGGCTACAGGAGAGAAGGCCAGGTGAGAGGCCGGCGAGGAAAGGAGTGAGCTCCCAGCTTAGGGTTTGCAGGTAGTAGCTGGAGGCGCAGGCGACGGGACCGAAAAAGATGAGAATAAAAATTTCCGCGATGCCGAGGTAAGCGAGGGGAAAGGGGCCTGCTGTATACGAGAGAGCGAGAACAAGCGCTAGGCAAAGAAGTAGGGCGATGGAGAAACCGCCGTGGATGACGAGAATGCTTCCGGAAAGGGCGGTGAAGCCCATGATGGAAATCGTAGCCCGTTTCATTTGGACAATACTCAGTAGTCCACTCTGCGTAACGCGGATCGGTCCTTTCCGCTCATGAGTGTCGGCTCCTTTGAGGAAGTCAAAGAGGTCGTTGGCAAAGTTGGTCGAGATTTGGATTCCGACGCCGGTCACAAGGATGAGAAGAAACAGCCAAAAAGAGGCAGAGCCCGCTTTAGATGCGAGGGCAGAGCCGATTAGGATGGGACTCAAGGAAGCGATCAGTGTGCGGGGGCGGGCAGCGCGGATCCAGTGGGGGAGGGCATTCATGGACTTGGATTTATGGCCTTTTTGGGAATTGAGAAAAGTTGGGTTTTTGTTTCTTTAGAAACGAACGGTGTCCTTCTTTGGCCTCTTCGGTCATGTAGTAGAGGAGAGTGGCGTTGCCAGCGAGCTCTTGGATGCCTGCTTGTCCGTCGCAGTCGGCGTTGAATGCGGATTTGAGACAGCGAAGGGCCAGTGGGGAATGCTCAAGCATTTGTCTACACCAGGCAATGGTAGTCTCTTCGAGCTCTTCGTACGGGACAATGCAGTTGACAAGCCCCATATCGAGAGCTTCTTGAGCTGAGTATTGTCCACACATGAACCAAATCTCCCGTGCTTTTTTTTGCCCTACGATTCTGGCAAGGTAGCCTGCACCAAATCCCCCATCGAAGGATCCCACTTTGGGACCTACTTGCCCGTAGATCGCATTGTCAGCACTGATCGTTAGGTCGCAGACGACGTGGAGGACATGGCCTCCACCAATGGCATAACCAGAAACCATCGCAATGACTGGTTTGGGACAGGTGCGGATCTCTCTTTGAAATTCGAGGACATTGAGTCTGTCCATCCCTAAGTCGTCGGTGTAGCCTGCATCTCCGCGGATTCTCTGATCCCCACCCGAGCAAAAGGCCTCTTTTCCCTCGCCGCAGAGGATGATCACACCGATAGTATCATCGAGCCGCGCCTCTCTGAGTGCGCTAGACATCTCATCGACCGTTAGGGGTCGGAAGGCGTTGCGCACTTCTGGACGGTTGATCGTGATTTTGGCGATCCCCTCCCACTTGTGGTACTTGATATCTTGAAATTTTTTGATCTCTTGCCAAGCGGCTTTTTTTGGGGAAGATTCGATCGTGCTCATTGGGCGCTCCTGATCAATAGCTCAGCACATTCTTTGGGTTTTTCTATGTGCAGGGCGTGTCCTGCATCTGGTATCTCTTTCGAAGAAGTGAGTTTACGATATAACTTTGCATAATGCAAGTCTAGCGCTCCAGAAATAAAAACCGTATCCGGAAAGAGCTCTGGAGGGGATTTTTTTGAGAGAGAAAACGCTAGAAGAAACTGTACGAGTGCTTCTGGGTTTTGTTTTTTTCTTCTTTCGAGCATTGCGGGGAAATGTGGGTCTTTTTTTAGAGAGGCGAAGAGAGGCTGGTTGTACCACAGGCGCAACCACTCATCAAAGGGGATATTCTCCAGAAGGGTGGCCCACTCTAGGTCTTTTTTCCATCGCTTCTCTCTCTCTTCAATCGAGTGGAGGCCGGGGTGAGTGGAGAGGGCCATCACCTTCCCAAACCTCTTGGGAAACCGGGCTTTCATTTCAAGTGCGAGGCGCCCTCCCGCTGAGTACCCGACGATGACTGAAGCGTTTTTCTGTTTTGTTGCCACTTCTTCCGCCAAATCTTCCACCATCGGAAGTTCTCCATGTCCAGGAAGGTCGATGGCCTTTGCCTTTATTGAAGAGGGTAAGTGAGAGAGCAGGGGATCCCAGTCTTCTTTTTGCCCTAGAAAGCCGTGGAGAAAGAGCCACATAGCGTCTCCTTGACGGCGTTGTCAATCGATCGGTGCAAGGCGAGATTTTCTTCCCGATTGGTTTGCACTTCGATGATTCCTGTTTTTCCCTCTTGTAATTCCATTTTTAGTTCGTCTGGCGTCGTGGCGAGTGTGTAGGGGAGATCAAAGAGGGCGGCCGCTTTTTCAAAGGTCATCTGATGGGCATTGGCAAAGTAGGGATCGAGTATCTCTTTTTTTCTTCCCACATCGACAAAAGAAAAGATTCCTCCCCCTCCGTTATTGATGAGGATCAGTTGGATTGGATGGCTTACTTTTTTCCATTGCACGAGGGAGTTGAGATCGTGCAGGAAGGTCTGGTCTCCCATCACGGCGATGAGTGGCATCACTTGCGCAATCCCAGCGCATGTGGCGATATTCCCATCGATACCTGAGAGGCCTCGATTGGCAAAAACGGGCCCTGATGCTCCTGTTGGATAGAAAAACATATCGGCATCTCGAATAGGCATGCTGTTGGCGAAAAAGAGGGCGGTCTTCTCTGAGGTAAAGGCCTCGAGAGTTTTGATCACTTGGGGCTCACTCATTTCTTTTGGATCTGCAAAGAAGGGATCGATTGCCCGCTTTGCATTTGCTGCAAGCTCTTTCCAATGATCGAGCCATGTGTGCTTCTTTTCTTTCACTAGCAGGGAGAGCTGCTCACAAAAGATGTTTGCTGATGCGATCACCCGATCGGTGACAAGGTGCATCGGGTCATTGCGCATGGGGTGATCAGAGACGTGAATGAGAGGGCATCCTCCTAGCCATTGGAGGAAGGGCTTAGAGACACACTGATCGCCGAGGTGGAGGATCACATCGGGTCTGAGATCGGGGAGTGACTTGAGGAGGTGATGAGCATAGGGGATCGTATGCTGGGAGGGGTGGCAGCGGTAAGAGGAGGTGATATCGGCAATGATCGGCCACCCTAGTTTTTTTGCGAGGGATTCGATGGCTGTATGGTCTGGATTTTGCATGGAGCCAATTGCGATGACTCCTTTCTCATAGGAGCTGAGGCGGTCTGCCCACTCTTTGGCATGGTCTCTGGAGAGGGTGAGTTCTGGATGGGTATAGAAGATGGGCTCAGCGGAGATTGGGATCGCTTGTCCTGGCTCCTCGAAGAAAGGTTCGGGAAAGGGACAGTTGAGTTGCACAGGACCCTGAACGGGAAAAAGAGAGCGGCTGACGAGCTGGGCAATTGTTGTGCCTAAGAATCGCTCAGGGAGACCTTCCTGAGGGGAGGGGAGGTCAAAGAAGTAGCGAGTAAACTCTCCAAAAAATTTGAGTTGATCGGTCGTTTGGTTGGCCATCGTATCGCGCAACTCTGCAGGACGATCTGCGGTGAGAAGAATGAGGGGGATTCTGCTATGATAGGCCTCCATCACCGCGGGCATGAGATTGCCCAGTGCCGTACCTGAAGTGACGATGAGACAGACTGGTTTTCCCGTAGCCTTAGCATAGCCAAGAGCGTGGAAAGCGCTCCCCCGCTCATCATAATGGACAAAACAGCGCGCCTTGGGGTGGTTTGCAACCGCAAGAGCTAAGGGAGCTGCCCGATTCCCTGGAGAGAGACAAAAGTAGTCGACCCCTTGCTGGATGAGCTCTTCGATGAGGGTCTTGCCCCAAATCTCGTTTTGTCTTGCTCGATTCATAACCAGAGTCCCATTTTGTGATTGATCTCTTCCCATTCCTTTTGTGGATGGGAGCCGATAACTATCCCTGCTGCCGCAAAGAGGTGGAGGTGATCTTCTTTGACAAGAGCTGAGCGGATCCCAACCGCCAGCTCAGCTTCGTCTGCGCTGATGAATCCTAGAGGGGAGGCGTACCACCCTCGCTCAAAGGGTTCGTTCTCTTTGAGGTGCTCAAGAGCTTTTTCTCGAGGCATCCCTCCCATCGCCGCAGTGGGGTGGAGAGCTTCAATGATTGCCTCATCATGCGCTTCTGGAAGAAGGGTTCCTTCAAAGGGGCTAAAGAGATGCTGGACATTTGTCGTTTTTATGACCCGATCTTCTCCTTCAGGGGAGAGTGTTTTACAAAGAGGAGAAAGAGCAGCAGTGATCGACTCTTTTACATAGGCAAACTCTTCCTGCTCCTTTCTGTCTGAAAGGAGTTCGTGCTCTAGAGCGAGGTCTTCTTGCTCGTTCTCTCCACGTGGACGCGTTCCTGCAATCGCTTCGGTCAGGATGTGGCGTCCTTTTCGTTTGTAGAGCCTCTCAGGGGTCGCTCCTAGAAACGCGCTTTTTGGGCTGAACTGAAAAAGAAACAGAGTTCCTTTCATCAGAGAGAGGTTCTCGAGAAGAGCAAATGGGTTTAGGGCGCCTTCTGACAGGTAGGTAGAGCGGCGCCCCATCACCACCTTGTCGAGAGAGGATCCCCCGATCATTTGCAAGGTGGATGAGATGCTCGCCTCCCACTCTTCTTGTGAGGGAATATGAGAGAGAAGAGTTAGAGGGGTCCCTAAAAAAAAAGGGTCTGAAGGCGCTGTTTCGATTGGGTCTGGGGGAACCTCTCCTAAAGAGTGGGAGAGGGCCCGAGTTCTATTCTCTGAGCGGATCACTTCATTCTTAGGAAGAAAAAAGCCCTTCCTTGGGAATTCCTCCCATAGATGGTCTTTGGGAGGAGTTTCGGGGGAGAAGGCCTGTCCTCCCCAGAATCTAGCCGAAGAGGTATTTCGTTTAGAAAAATTAGGAGGAGTATCGAGGGTAAGAAGGGAGCCAGAAGCAGCGATCTCTGTTCCGTCTCTTCCTCTCCAGTAGCATTTTGGATAGAGATCCTCTCTTTCTAGCCAACTCAGAAGAGAAAAAGTGGGAGGAAGTTCTCTCTGCACACTGTTGTGCCTCAGTTGCTGTTCTAGTAGGCAAAGGGATGAACTCGTAGTCACTGCTTTTCTCCCATGTAGAGGGTAGCGACGCCGAGGGTCATTGGATGAGCGTGCACATTGGAAAAATTAGCCTCTTTCATCAAGTTGCAAAAGGCTGACCCATAAGGGAATGCCTCAATGGTTTTGTTGAGGTAGGAATAGGCACTAGGCTTGCCTGAGATGACTCCGCCGAGAAAGGGCAGAACCTTGCGCAGGTAGAGGAGGTGAAAGAAGCGGACTAGCTTGATTTTAGGGAGAGAGAACTCGAGAATGAGAGCCCGCCCGCCCGGTTTGAGGACCCGGTGCATTTCTCGGAGGCAGAGACCTGGGTCGCCCACATTGCGGATCCCAAAAGAAATGGTCGCACAGTCAAAAGAGCCCTCTTCTGCTGGGATGTCAAGTGCGCTCGCAACCTCAAGAGCGATCTCGTTTGCGAAGGGGCGCCCGGCTACCTTAGTCTTGAAAAAGCTAAGCATCTCTTCAGCGAGGTCGATTCCTAGTGCCGAGCTGATTTTACCACTTTTCATGAGGGAGAGGAGCTGATCACCCGTTCCTGTTGCTAAATCTATGAGGGTTAGACTATTACCGCTTGGCAGAAGGGAGGTTAGTCTTTTTCTCCAGAGTCGATCGAGTCCAAAAGAGAGGATTCGATTGACTCTATCATAGGTGGGGGATATCTCATTAAACATTTGAGAGACTTGTTCTTGGGGGGTAGGATTTGTCATGGGTCCTATCATATCCAATAAAAGGGATTTTCTAATAAGCAAAAAATTTTTATAATCAAAATAAGGGGGAAGATCTGTGACATTTCATGACAAGCTGAAACCGATGCGTGACCATCAGATAGAGGAGCTCCTCCTCACCGCTCATATTCTGAGCGAAGCAGGCGAGGATCTCATCGATGAGTATTTTCTCACGCAGTCTTCTCTTGACCAGATCACCAATCGTGCGCGTGAGTTGTTACAAGAGCATAATGATCCCAAAATGCAGCAGGTGATCTGCAGGAATCTCTCTGAATGTATCGTCGTAAAAAATGAGCAGGCCAATGGCAGTCTATTTGGTCTTGCTAAAAAGGCCTTTGCTAAGCTTGGATTCAATCAGAAAAAAAATCGAGAAATCCAACGAGCCGAGGAGCTCATAGAGTCGCTGAAAGAAGCCTCTTGAGCCTGGAGCATTGCATAAGGATATCCCTTTTAATAACCCTAATTCTGCACAATAACACAGTCGCTGTTACTGTGCAGAATTAGGGTTATGATTGCTGACTATCAGTTGGTTAAAGAAAAGTTAAGAGGGATTGTTGGTTTTTTCGAAAGAGTAAGTCGATGGGAAATTTTTTGTTAAAGAGAGAAATACCGCCAAATTAACTTGCTCTTCCTCTAGCCCTCTTCCTTTCATGTTCTTTGAGGAAGCGCTTTCGGAAACGAAGGAAGCTTGGTGTCACCTCAATGAGTTCATCATTCTCGATAAAGTCGATTGCCTGTTCGAGACTGAAGGGACGAGGAGGTGTGAGTTGGACATTCTCATCAGTCCCAGAAGCGCGGACGTTAGTGAGCTGCTTCTCTCTGGTGACATTGATCATCAGGTCATTCTCGCGGCTATTTTCTCCGACGACCATTCCCTCATAGACCTCGTCGCCAGGACCGACAAAGAGGACCCCACGGTCTTGCAGGTTAAAGGCAGCATATGGGGTGGTTCTCCCCGAGCACATGGAGACGAGTACTCCTTGCTTCCTACCGGGTATCTCTCCCTTCCAGGGACCAAAGTGGTCGAAGATCGAAGTGAGGATGCCAAGTCCTCGAGTCGCAGTTAGAAAGGTGTTGCGGTATCCCATTAGTCCGCGTGTGGGAATGAGAAACTCCATCGAGGTGATGTTGTGCTCATTGGTGCTTAGCGCCTGCATCTCACCTCTGCGTTTGGAGAGCTCCTCAATCACTTTTCCGGAAAATTCCTCTGGCACTTCGATGTGAGTCATTTCGTAGGGCTCGAGGATTTTCTCGTCCTCTTTCTTCGTGAGGACTTTTGGTTTTGAGATGGTGAACTCATAACCCTCTCTGCGCATCGCTTCAATCAGAACAGCAAGATGGAGCTCACCCCGGCCAGAGACGCGCATCGCGTCTTCGCGTCCTTCGACCTCTTCGATTTTCAGAGAGATATTGGCCTTCTTCTCTTGGAGGAGACGATCTCGAATTTTATTCATCGTCACATGCTTCCCATCTCTTCCAGCAAAGGGGCCGTTGTTGACCATCATCTCGATAGAGAGTGTTGGCTCAGCAAGGGTGATGGGAGGCAATTGAATAATGTGGCTGCTATCGCAGAGGGTCTCTCCGATCATCACCTCAGGGATTCCTGCGATGCTGACGATATCTCCGACGCCTGCCTCTTCCATGTCCACTCGTTTGAGGCCGTGGTATCCTTCAATGCGGGTGACCTTATGAGATGAAGGGTGCCCATCAGAGTTGATTCTGGTGATCATGTCCCCTTTTTTTATCTTTCCTTCGAGGATGCGGCCACACGCCTGTCTTCCTACGAAATCGTCGTAGGAGAGAGTGGTGGCTTGCATCAGAAAGGGGAGGTCGAGGTTTCCTGGGGGTGGAGGGACCGCTTCGACGATCAGCTGGAATAAGGGGCTCATGTTTTCACGCGGATCTTCGAGGTTTTTCATTGCGAACCCAGAAAGACCTGAAGCATAGCAGTGGGGGAAATCGAGCTGCTCATCTGTTGCTCCAAGCTCGACAAAGAGATCAAAAGTGAGATCAAGGGCGCGATCGGGATTAGCGCCGGGGCGATCGATTTTATTGAGAACGACGATGGGATTGAGACCTGCCTTTAGGGCTTCTGATAGGACATAGCGGGTTTGTGGCATAGGTCCTTCGTTAGCATCAACGAGAAGGATCACCGAGTTGACGAGTCCAAGGACCCTCTCTACCTCACCGGAGAAGTCGGAGTGGCCTGGAGTGTCGATCAAATTGATTTTGAAATCCTCAAAGAAAATGCTAGTATGTTTAGCGAAGATCGTGATGCCCCGCTCCTTCTCCTGATCATAGCTATCCATGATCCTCTCAGGGACGATCTCATTGTCACGAAAAATATTGGATTGCTTCAGAAGACTATCGAGTAGAGTCGTTTTTCCATGGTCGATGTGGGCGATGATGGCGATATTGCGAATTTTTTCTGGTGAGTACATCAAACCCATTATAGGGATTGCAAACATTGAAAGAAAGAGAGATATCCGTTACAATACAAGGATGAAACTTTAGGAGAGGATTATGGAAAGAGATCTGCTTGTCCCCATTGCCCCATCTCCTGAGCGCAAGGAATCAAAAACCTCTCAGCTCGATGATCTTCTCATTGAGAAGCTCGAACAGACCTTACATAAGCCCACTCAGGCTGTTGTCACTCATGACGTTGCAAAGATTGCTGCAGAGCATTCAGCGGTAGATCTGGCTATTGTCGCATCTTGTCTTCCTCCCCATGCTCGGGCGATCCTCTTTCAAAACTTTACTTGTATCGAGGAGAAGATCAAATTCATGATCAATACCGACTCTTCGACGAGAACTGCCGTCTTCCGTGAAGTGGGAGATAACGAGGTGGCGCAGCTCATTGAGTCGATGCCTCCTGATGAGGCGGTTGAAGTCCTCGAGGACCTCTCTGAGCGGCGCTATCGCAAGGTGATTGAGAGTATCGAGCCGACCAAAGCAATGCGTATTAAAGAGATTGAGAAGAACGCTCGCAATACCGCAGGTCGACTCATGACTAATGAGTTTTTCGCCTTCCAAATGGATGTGACGATAGGGGAGGTTGCTAGCACCATCCGGAACTATCCCGGGATTGATCTGACCAGTAGGATTTTTGTATTGAATCACGAAGGGGAGTTGCAGGGATACGTCCCTGCCCGCACTCTGATTGTTAATCCGCCCGAACTCCCAATCAAACAAGTGATGCGCTCCGTCCTACACAAGGTGACAGAAGAGGTCCCTCGCGAGGAGGTAGCCGATATCGTCGAGCGGTATAAGATCAGCGCCCTTCCAGTCGTCGATGGAGATGATCGCCTCGTTGGAGTGATCACCTATGAAGATGTCCTTGACGCCCTTGAAGACATTCTCGATGAGACCATCGGTAGCGTTGCGGGAACGAGAGAAAAAGTGGGAGAAAACGAATCGGCGATGAGACGCTTTCTCTCGAGAGCTCCATGGCTTTTCGTCACCCTTTTGGCGGGACTCATCAATGTAGGAGTGATGTCCTCTTTTGAAAATTTTGAGAATGGGATGCTCACCTTCGTTCTCTTCTTTGTACCACTGATCACCGGAATGTCAGGGAATATAGGAATCCAGTGCTCAACCGTCCTGGTTCGAAGTATGGCTCTCGGACTAATCTCTCCGGGTCGTCGTAAAGAGGCGATTTTCAAAGAATTACGGACCGGTGCCTCCGCCGGATTGGTTTTTGGAGTGCTCTGCGGCCTTTTGGTCTATATGATGGATTTTGTGGGGGTGTCTGGGATCACGGCCAATCCCTTGGCGATTGGCCTGATTGTCAGTGTCGGTCTCTTTGGCGCTTGCCTCACCGGGACCCTATTGGGAGTTCTCTCTCCCTTCTTTTTCCATCGGGTTGGGGTTGATCCAGCTGTAGCTGCTGGTCCCATCGTCACAGCTTTCAACGATTTCCTTTCAATGACAATTTATTTTTTAATTGCCGTTGGAATAAGCTCTCTTGTATTTTGATTAAAAATACTGTATAATCTAATTGTTACCGTGAGTAATAATTGTGATTTCTTTTATAACGAAAACTAGAGAGCATTGTTTAGATTTAAAAGGGGGATTTGGAGATCTCGCGAATGATCTTGCTCTATTGCACCGATCTTCTCCCTCCTCGCTCGATATACAGCTTAGATCCGATGGTTCTTTTCAATTAAAAGATAGAACTCTGTCGGGAAGGCTTTTCGACCTACTCGTTTCCATCTGCTCCATATTCTATAAAAATATCTCCGCCGTCAATTTCCGCTCAGCCAGGATGAAAGCCTACTCCGATGCAGCCCACAGAATATTCAACGAATCTGCGAATGATTCCCCAAATCAGGTAAGAGCGTTTTACACCAATGGACTGCGAAAATGGAGCGTTCAAACCTTCGATCGCGCAGCCCTTTCTGACAGGGTGCAGGAACAGATCCTACCAGGTCTACAAAATGCTTGTGCTAGAGCAAATCCTTCCGACGAGGAGAAGATGGAGCTTGCTCTGATGCGCACGAGTCTCGCTCTCAGGCTTGGAATTACTCCAAAAACGAATGGCGGGGGGATGACTGGTTCTGTTAAATATTTCGATAATAAAGGAGAGGTCATCGGTCTTTTTAAGCAGGCAAATGTGAAGCCAAGGGCCATAAAGGGAATAAAAAAACTCTTGCGAACACTCCTTTTTCCTAGGCAGACACAGCTTTATTTTCCAATTCGAGACCAGAGGCAAGAGGCAATTTCCCAAGCGAACGCTGAAATCGCGACTTCGATTGGGGATCGATTTTTGGGTATTGGTCTCACTCCTGTCACAAGGGCTGTGCAGATTGGAGATATGATCGGATCGTTCCAACTCTGGAGAAATCATCACGTCGTCGATGCTGAGGATTTTACCTGGAGTGATACTCCGACTCCTGATGAGTTATCAAAGTTTCAGAGAATGGTGATTTTCGACTATTTAATGGGCAATCTCGATAGACACTCGAGAAACTGGCTCGTCTATTCAAAAGATAATGCCACTCTTGAGGATATCGTGCTTGTCGACAACGCAAATGCCTATCCATCTGATCACCCAGGAGAAAAGATAAAAGATTTATTGATTCGTCGTAAGATGTTCGCATGGAAAAACCATCCATGGGCGTCAAAACCCTTCACAAGAGAGTCTCTAGCTCTCATTGAAAAAATCCATAAGGGGAATACCCTCGATAATACGATCGCGGTCATCAATGCGTTTATTCACTTGAATGGAATCGGAGCTCCTCTCTTTTTAGATGCTAAGAAAGTCGATCTAATGAGATCTAGGGCGCAAGTGCTTCGCCGCGTTGAAGAAGGGGGATTAACCCCTTCTACGTTAGGTCTCTTGCAGACAAACGATAAAATCCATGCCTTTAAGGTTTCTTTTGAGCTTGAGCAGAAAATTATTTAATCACTAGATTTATTAATATATTAGTATATATTAAGGTTATGTTAATTATGATATAATAGTACCTAAATAAGGTGTTATTATGTCTGTCTCTATTAACTTAGATAGAAAAGAAGAACGTCTAGAACAGGGCTTTGTTGTGGTCGCAAAAGACCGTATGCAGAGTCGCAAAGGTTTCAAGCAACTGGTCATAGCGCCGATCAGTCACTCCTTGAAGTGGAGCGATTGGGCTAACTCGGGATTGTCTAGACAATCGCAGATAATAAAAAATCTTTGCGGGCATACCTCTCTTGCTCTCACTTGCTTCGATTACCCAAAAAAGATGAAGCGGGCTTGGAACACACTTGGTAAATTTGCTTGCTATGTCCGAAAAGGAGAGACGAGAAAGGCTGTCCTAAAGACAAAAAATGTTTTTAGTCACACGGTTTCTGCAGCTGCAGTTGTTGGAAACACCTACGAAATTGGTGAAAAAGTGGGCCTTCTCACTCTTTCTGCCAGGCAGATACAATTTTTTGATGCGGTTGGATTTCTCGGGTATATTTCTCTCTTTTGGAGTGCGACTCATGGAATTCTGAAAGACTTGCAAAAACTTTCTCGGTTTCAAATTGGTGAGAAAAATTGGAACTTAACTCTTACAAAACTCATAGCAAAAGTTTGCCTGGTTTTTATCAGTGTGTTTGCGATGGTTTCCTTTGTTTATGGGCCGGGACTTGTCGCAAAGTGGATCTTACTCAGTGTGGGAACAACCTCTCTTATCATTTCGATTTTCAATCATTTTTACGATGAAATGTATGCGATAGAAGAGAAGAAAAATACCAGAAAAAGCCTTGATGTTTAGCTGTCAAAAGCTGTATAGTGGTGGTTATGGCTGCAACCCGCTTGACATCCGTCACTAGCAAAAATCTTAAAGCACTATTGCCTTCTTTTTTGCATCGGCTAGGAAAGCGCCAAGAAGAGCGTCCTGACCTCATTATCGCTGTTTGGCCCTCCTTAATTGGAGAGCGTTTAGCACCGATGACTAGGGCCGTTTCTTTTGAGGGAGGGGTCTTGACAGTCAAAGTGAAAAACTCTTCATTATTGAGTTTGCTTACGCAACATGAAAGGCCGAGATTGCTAAAACAATTGCGTAAAAAGTTCCCTAACGTGACAATCCGAAATATCCGATTCTGTATCGGGTAACTTAAAGGTATAGAGAGTTTGTAAGGTATGACGACAATGGCTGATCAAAAAGAATATGATGCAAGTGCAATCACCGTCTTAGAAGGGCTTCAAGCTGTTCGCGAGCGTCCCAGTATGTATATTGGGGATACTCATTCCAACGGTTTGCACCAACTTGTTTATGAGGTGATTGATAACAGTATCGATGAGGCGATGGCGGGATTTTGTAATGAAATCCGGGTCACTCTCCACAGTGATGGTAGTGTCACGGTTATCGATAATGGGCGGGGGATTCCTGTAGGGCGCCATGAAGCCGAATCAAAAAAGCAAAAGAAGGATGTCTCCGCTGTCGAAGTTGTCATGACCATCCTCCATGCTGGTGGGAAGTTTGATAAGGGGATGTACAAAGTCTCAGGTGGACTGCATGGTGTGGGAGTTTCTTGCGTCAACGCAGTCTCTAAGCACCTGATTGTCGACGTCTATCAAGATGGAAAAGTGCACCAGATCCAATTTGCAAAAGGTAAAGTCAAAGAGAAACTCAAAGTGGTTGGAGAGACCGATCTGACTGGAACAAAAGTGACTTTCTGGCCTGATGATACGATCTTCTCCACCACCACGTTTGAATACGATATTCTTCTTAAGCGTGTGCGCGAGCTCGCCTTTCTGAATAAGGGGATCACCATCCACTTTGTCGATGAGCGCTCCACGGACCATCCCGAAGTAGAGTTCTCTTATGCAGGGGGGATTGTTTCGTTTGTCGAGTACCTCAATGAGAATAAAACACCCCTCTTCGCCGAGCCGATCTATATCAAAGGGGAGCGGGAAGGTGATGATGGCTCCGTCGAGTTCGAAGTTGCCATGCAGTGGAATGAAACCTATGTCGAGAATCTGCACTCCTACGCCAACAATATCGCGACCCGCCAGGGTGGAACCCACGTCAGCGGTTTTTCCACAGCTCTAACCCGTGTCCTAAACCAGTACATCAAAAGTGGACAGATTGCCAAAGTAGAAAAAGTCTCTGTGACAGGAGATGACATGCGTGAAGGGATGACAGCGGTCCTCTCCTTAAAGATCCCCAATCCTCAGTTTGAAGGACAGACGAAACAAAGACTGGGCAACAAAGATGCCGGTTCGATCGTCCAACAGATCGTCGGAGAGGAGTTCTCTACTTTCCTTTCTGAGAACCCCACCATTGCCAAGGTGATCGTTGAGAAAGCGATGCTTGCTTCACAAGCGCGCGAAGCGGCTCGTAAAGCACGCGAACTGACCCTTCGTAAGACAGCCCTAGATAGCGCTCGCCTCCCCGGTAAGCTGACCGACTGCCAGGAACGGAACCCCGAGCTCTGCGAGATCTACATTGTCGAGGGAGACTCGGCCGGAGGGTCTGCGAAATCGGGAAGAGACCGCCGTTTTCAGGCGATCTTGCCGATTCGCGGAAAAATCTTAAACGTAGAAAAGGCACGGCTGCAAAAGATTTTGCAAAACACTGAAGTGGGGGCGATGATCTCTGCCTTTGGCTGTGGAATTGGCAAAGACAACTTCGATGTGACCAAACTCCGCTATCACAAAATCATCATCATGACGGATGCCGATGTCGATGGCTCTCACATTCGTACCCTCCTTCTCACTTTTTTCTACCGGCACATGCTTGCTCTCATTGAGAACAACCACGTCTACATTGCTCGCCCTCCTCTCTATCGCGTTTCCAGGAAAAAGGTAAAGCGCTACATCCACAGTGAAAATGAGATGGACGATTACCTCATCAAACTCGGTACGAGCGATCTTGAAATCCGCCTTGCGGGCCACCACGAATCGCTCAAGGAAGATGAGGTGAACCTCCTCATTAAATCGATTCGTGAAGTAGAGGTTTTCATCACCTCGATCGAAAGAAAGGGAATTCCCTTTCGCGATTTCCTCGCCCTTAAAGACGAAGAGGGGAGACTGCCCCAGTTTCAGATCAAAATGGGAGATGAGGATAAACTGATCTTCTCTGTGGAGGACTTCGCTGAGCTCAAAAAAGAGTTCGAAGATCTCCAGAGACACGAGCACGAACAGAAGATCGCCTCGATCCCAGAAGAAGAGCGAACCGAAGAGATGCTCAAGTTCACCACCAAGAGCCTTCCGTTCATTGAGCTATACGAGATTGATAAGCTTCATAAGCTAAAAGAGAACCTCGCTTCCTTTGATTTCTCTCTTGATAGCTACCTCATCTCTGATGGCAAGCTTTTCGATATCATCCAAGAGGATGAATCGGAAACCCCCATCTACACATTAAAAGAAGGGATCGAACACTTTCGAATTAATGGACGGAAAGGGATCGAGATCCAAAGGTATAAAGGTCTCGGTGAGATGAACGCCGATCAGCTATGGGAGACCACGATGGATCCGACAAAGCGGACCCTTCTTAGGGTCACCGTCCCCGATTTGGTTGCCGCTGACCATATGTTCACCATGCTGATGGGAGAAGAAGTGCCGCCGCGAAGAGCTTTTATTGAGCAGCACGCCCTATCCGTAAAAAATTTAGATGTATAAGGGAATAGTCAATGAGTTATACCAAAGGTGAAATAATCCTCCCTCGGAATGTAGAAGAAGAGGTCAAAGAGAGCTACCTGCGCTATTCCATGTCGGTGATCATTTCTCGGGCACTGCCCGACGCGCGCGACGGACTCAAACCCTCACAGCGCCGGATCCTTTATGCGATGAGACAGCTCAACCTCTCTCCCGGTGCCAAACACCGTAAATGCGCCAAGATTTCCGGTGACACTTCTGGTGACTACCACCCCCACGGAGAGACCGTTATCTACCCGACCCTCGTCCGGATGGCTCAAGGTTGGGCGATGCGCTACCCCCTCATCAACGGGCAAGGAAACTTCGGCTCGGTTGACGGTGACCCACCAGCCGCTATGCGATACACCGAAGCGCGCCTCACTCATGCCTCCATGGCACTCATGGAGGACCTAGAGAAGGACACAGTAGAGTTCGTTCCCAATTACGATGAGACTAGAGTTGAACCAACAGTCTTCCCTTCGAAGTTCCCCAACCTCATCTGTAACGGCTCATCGGGGATCGCTGTCGGCATGGCGACCAATATCCCTCCCCATAACCTCGGCGAACTCATCAAAGCGACCGAGCTTGTCATCGACGACCCGAAGACCTCCATTGAAGATATCCTCGAGGTGATGCCTGGACCCGACTTTCCTACTGGGGGAGTGATCTGTGGCTACCGCGGGATCCGCGAGGCTTACCATACGGGTCGCGGCAAAGTGATCTTGCGCGCCGTCGTCCGGGTCGAGGAGCTAGACAAGACCGGCGACCGGCAGAGGATCGTCGTCGACGAAATTCCCTACAGTGTCAACAAGTCGACCCTCATCCAGAAGATCGCTCACCTCATCAACGAGAAGTCGATCACTGGGATCTCCGATATCCGCGACGAGTCGGACAAAGATGGGATGCGGATTGTCCTTGAACTCAAAAGGGGAGAGATCCCCGATGTGATCATCAACCAGCTCTACAAATTCACCGAGATGCAGGTCACCTTTGGTTGCAACATGCTCGCTCTTGATAAGGGCCTCCCTCGCGTGATGAACATCAAACAGCTCATCCAAGCTTGGGCAGACCACAGGATCGAAGTGATCCGCCGTCGCACCCGTTTTGAACTGAAAAAAGCAGAAGCCAGAGCCCACATCTTAGAGGGTTACCTCAAAGCGCTTGACCACCTCGACGAAGTGGTGAAACTCATCCGAAAAAGTAATAGCCGCGATGAAGCGCGCACGGCCCTCATTGCCAAGTACTCCTTCTCTGAGAAACAGGCAAACGCTGTCCTAGATCTCCGCCTCTATCAACTCACCGGCCTCGAAAAAGAGAAGCTCGAAAACGAATATAAGGAACTCCTCGAGAAGATCGCCCATCTCCGATCGGTCCTAGCCTCGGATATAATGGTCCGAGACATTATCAAAACCGAACTTGGAGAAGTGGGAAAAAGACAGACTCAAGATCGTCGCACTCAGATCATCGCTGCAGAAGGGGAATTCAATATCGAAGACCTCATCGCCGATGAACAGGTGATCATCGCCATCTCCGAGGATGACTACATCAA
Source organism: Chlamydiota bacterium (assembly GCA_011064965.1). Taxonomy (GTDB): domain Bacteria; phylum Chlamydiota; class Chlamydiia; order Chlamydiales; family Rhabdochlamydiaceae; genus Sacchariniichlamydia. Next base: position 50,390 of record JAAKFS010000010.1, on the reverse strand, counting down.
ACGGATGCCCGCGACCACCTTCCGCGAGCAACGCCGTGGTGGACAAGGGGTCATTGGCATGGACATGAAGAAAGAGAGCGATGGCCTCAAAGACATCTACGTTGCCTCGACCCACGACCACCTCCTCTTCTTCACCAACTTGGGCCGTTGCTACTGGCTCAAAGCGTGGCAGATCCCCGAGACTGGCCGTCGCTCTAAAGGCAAACCGATCATCAACCTCCTCGCAGACCTCCGCAGCGGAGAAAAAGTCGCCGCTATGCTCTGCGCCCGCAAGTTCGACACCGGAGGCTCCATCCTCCTCTGCACCCGCAAAGGGGTCGTGAAGAAAACCCTCCTTGAGGCCTTTAGTTCCCCAAGAAGAACTGGAGTCTACGCGATCAATATTGATGAAGATGACGAAGTGATCTCTGCCCGCCTCTGTCAAGAGGGGGAGCAAATCATGCTCTTCACCTATGCGGGCATGGCCGTGCGCTTTGATCAGTCTCAGGTCCGCGCGATGGGCCGCGTCGCAAGAGGTGTCCGCGGCGCTACCCTTAAAGGGACCGAAGACCATATCATCTCTTGTGAAGTGGTCAACCCCGAAGACACCGTCCTCATTGTCTGTGAGAAAGGGTACGGCAAACGCTCCAAAGTGAGCGACTTTAGGCAGACCCGCCGTGGCGGTGTGGGTGTCCGCTCGATCATCACCAGCAAACGGAATGGAATGGTCATCGGCGCTATTCAAGTCACCGATCAAGATGGCGTTGTCATGATGTCCCAAGGGGGACAGACCCTGCGCATCTCGATGAATGATGTCCGCGTGCTTGGCAGATCAACACAAGGCGTGCGTCTCGTTCAGCTTAAAGTGAAGGACACCCTCGTCGCCATCCAGAAACTCGAATACATCGAAGAAAAAAAATAATGCCTGGCCATTTCATCACATTCGAAGGAGGAGATGGAGCGGGGAAGAGCACCCTCATCCAAAGCCTCCTCGAAGCCCTCCAATCGCTGGGCCACGATGTGATGCAAACGAGAGCTCCCGGCGGTACTCCCGCCGGCCAGACCATCCGCGAGCTCCTCCTCCATCCCACCGACCCCCTCGTTGCCCGCGCCGAGCTCCTCCTCTTTCTCGCCGATCGCGCGCAGCAAGTAGAGAAGGTGATTCTTCCCGCCCTAGACCAAGGAAAGATCGTCCTCTGTGACCGGTACAACGATTCCACCCTTGCCTACCAGGGAAAAGCCCGCGGCTTTCCCCTCAAAGAAGTAGAGAACCTCTGCGCCTTTGCCACACAATCTCTTCGTCCAGAGCTCACCCTCTACCTCGACCTCGATCCCCGCATCGGCATCGAGCGAGTGAAACAATCCTCTTCCAAAGACCAGATCGAAGCAGAAAAGATCTCTTTCCATGAGACCATCCGCACTGCATTCCACGAACTAGCCGCCGCCGATCCCTCCCGTTTCCGCATAATTGATGCCTCCCAGCCCAAAGAGATCGTCCTCAAAGAATCCCTCAAACAGATCGAGGACTCCCTTGTCCGCAAATAAACTCGCTAGCTCCCTCCTTCTCTCTCACGCAACGCTTGAAGAAGGAAAGACCCTTGCGAAAGAGATCCTCGGCCCTGTCCACCACTCCAAAATAGAAACGGGTAATCATCCCGACCTCCACCTCTATCACCCCGAAGGAAAAAGCCATCTCCACCCCATGGCCAACATTCGAGAGCTCATCCGAGAGATGTACCTCCCTCCCTTTGAAGCAGAAGCGAAGGTTTTCCTCATCACCGAGGCGGAAAAAATGCTCCCTCCCTCGAGCAATGCTCTCCTAAAAACTCTCGAAGAGCCTCCTGAAGACACCTATATTCTCCTTCTCACCGATCATCCCAATGCTCTCCTTCCTACCATTCAATCCCGCCTCTTCCCCATCACCTATATAAAGTCTACTCCGGAGCCCCCAGAACTTACCCCTCTCTTTTCGCATGTAGAGCAAAAGAATTGGCCAGAAGCCCTAAGCACCCTCTCTACTCTCGCCGAAGAAGAGCCCGAGCCTCTTTTCCAAGCATACCTCGAGTGGATTTCCCAGAAAAAAGATCCCTCTCTCTTTCAAAAGGCTCTTGCTCAAGTCGCATCGGCTCGCACCGCTTTGAACCACAACCTCAAGCTTCCATCCGTTTTTCTCAACATGCTTCTAGAAATCGCTCAGTAAAAAATCTGGCCATATGCTTGCGCTATTGGATGCAACCTAGGAAACATCGGAGCACTTTCACAACATGAAAAAAAATGTCGGAATATATTCTTGACTCCTTCTGTAGTAAAAATTACAATTCGGCCATACACGAAAAATTAACTCATGTGGTGTTGGTAAAGTTCCTTCGAGCATACGTCTAAGAGACAATGCCCATGCGTAATAAGGTGACAATGCCTTTATTTTTTAAGAAAAGCTTCCTTCCAGCGCTCCTCATTTTTACGGCTTCATTTGCTCGTCTCCATTCTTCCGAAACTCAAGAAGAAGAGAGCAGTGAAGAATTCGAGCACTTCTCTTCCCAAAAGCTCTCCATCGCACAAAAACGCTTTTCCCTCATTGAGCGCAGCAGATGCAGGCCGCCGCCATTAGGCCCTACTGGTCCGACGGGACCCACAGGACCTGAAGGCCCCCAAGGGGCAAGTCTTGGACCTACAGGCCCGACCGGTACAAAGGGTCCAACTGGCTCCACAGGTCCTCAAGGTCCAATGGGTCCAGAGGGGGATGCAGGTGCACCTGGTCCGACAGGGGGGACAGGCGAGATAGGTCCAACAGGAGCTACAGGCGAGGCCGGGCCGGCTGCGACGGGACCGATTGGGGAAACAGGTCCTATTGGCCCGACAGGTCCGACTGGGAAAATAGGCCCGAGAGGGGTCACAGGAGCTATCGGGCAAGCTGGTCCTAAGGGTCCGGAAGGATCAGTTACAGGCCCCACCGGCCCTACGGGAGTGGGAACTCCTGGTCTGATAGGTCTTCCCGGGCCAACAGGGCCGACGGGTCCCACTGGGCCCACGGGGGAGAGAATCCCCGGTCCAAAAGGTTCTACAGGTCCGACAGGACCCACCGGAGGAAAGGGCCCGACGGGTCCAACTGGACCTCGTCCTGACTGCGACTGTTTTTCTGATTATTTTTCTATTTCCAATAGTGGTACGACGGGCCTCAGTAATGGAGGGGTTACGGGAACAGCTATTCCTTTTGGAAAGACAGGGGCTGCGCCAACGATCATTCAACCGATGGTGTCAAGCATCGCCATCAATGGCGGTTTTGATACGATCACAATTACGGATGCTGGATTGTACCATGTGATTTTTGGATTTCGATTACCGTCTCCTAGTCCTGTGGGGGTTAGCCAGGTGGAACTCTTACTTGATGGGGCTTCGCTTCCGAATCGACAGGGGCTCTTGCGTATTGATAGCAGTGTGGCTGGAAATGCTGATGTATTTCCCGCATTGTCCACAATTGTCATCATTCCAGATGATATGCCTCACTCATTAGAGCTGCGTGCTTCCACTTCTTTTACTGCTGGCTTTCTTGTGATGGGAATAGGAGCACAAATGTATATGACCATCACGAAACTGAATTAATTTTGGAGAAAACGGTGATCAAAAACCTTAAGGTAATGAATCAGACGGCTCCTCGTCTCTTTCTCAACGCAGGTTTACTTTTTCTCTTAGTATTGGCTCCGTCGTTTGCTCTGTGTTCATCTAGTAGGATACAAGATGTTCCTTTTGTTCAGCGTTGTAGAGGGCCAAAACTCGGGCCTACGGGACCCACTGGAGCAACCGGCCCCACTGGCCTAACAGGTCCTGCAAGCTTTGAACAGGGAGCGACAGGTCCTACCGGTCCAACTGGTCCTATAGGGGAAGAAGGCCCTGTTGGTGCCAAAGGAGAGACGGGACCTACAGGTCTTACCGGCCCCACAGGCCCTCAGGGTTCGGAGGGGGCGCAAGGCCCCGTGGGCCCCACGGGGCCAACGGGTGTGACCGGCCCGACGGGCCCAACGGGGCCAACGGGGGATGAGGGCGAACAAGGAGATAGAGGTCCTATAGGGCTAACAGGGGAGAGAGGGCCAACGGGTCCTGCTGGTCCTACTGGTGCCACAGGCCCGACAGGTCCAAGCGGTCCTACGGGTCCGACGGGGAGTACGGGCCCAACAGGGGTTACAGGGCCAACTGGCCTGACAGGTCCTTCTGGACCGACTGGAGGCACAGGTCCGACGGGTCCGACGGGAGAGACAGGTCTGCCGGGCCCTAGGGGTCCCACCGGTCCCACAGGCCCATGTATTTGTGATTTTGCCCATTTTTATGTCGACCCGACGTCAGCTCCACTGACGGTCATGAGTGATGCGGCATTGGTGTTCGACAAATTTTTCATTGCGGCTGGATCGAACATTACGTATGACGGGATGGGAACAATCTCCTGCCCTGCAGGCAGCTATCAGTATACGATGGGGGTGAGTGATCTCTCTCCAGATCCTGATGAGGATGATCCCTTTGATATTGTCTTTTTTCTAGATGTTTTTGTGCCAGACATCGTCTCTTCGCTGGTCTCGATACCGATTGAGGGGATCCAGATGTCGAATGCCACGGGCATTTTTAGCGTAGCCACTCCCTTTAACTTCACCGTCGGAGAGCTCCTTGGTAGAACCTTCACCGTGGGTACGGGATTTACCTCCTCTTCTAATGGAGTGCCCGCCTACTTGACACTCATTAGATTGCAATAAGGAAGAAATATGAAACTGAGTAAGCATTGGATGATTATAAAAGCTCTCTTAGTGTTCACACTGTCCGGTTCTTTGTTTTCTGATGGTCATGTGCAACAGAGTGTAGGAGAATCTTTTTCTCGGAAGGGCTCTTCTGATTCTAGGCGTTGGGAGAGGGTGCTTTCCACTGTGAAATGCAGAGCGCCGAAGCCAGGACCCCGAGGGGCTACAGGGCCTACGGGGCCAACAGGACCGACAGGTCCTGATGGTCCAACAGGTCCTATAGGTCCGACTGGAGAGAAGGGGCCTATAGGTATTACTGGTGAGACGGGTCCGAGGGGACCCACTGGCCCAGGACCTACCGGTCCTACTGGAGAGACGGGGCCGACAGGTCCCACCGGTTCTACGGGGGCAACGGGTTTAACTGGACCGACGGGCTCTGCAGGTCCTGCGGGAGCGAGGGGATCCAAGGGTCCGAGAGGCTCCACAGGTGTAACGGGTCCAACTGGACCTACGGGGCCTGCTGGACGGCAGGGGCCCACAGGACCTACGGGAGTAACTGGGCCAACAGGTCCAACAGGTTCAACAGGCTTAGGACCTACTGGACCTATTGGTCCTAGGGGTCCTACTGGACCTACGGGTCCAACGGGGATGACAGGAGCAATTGGAGCTAGGGGAGCAAGGGGAAGTCAAACGGGAGCGACAGGTCCGACGGGTCCAACGGGGATTTGTTCGAGTGATTTTGCTTTAATTGAAACTTCGGGGTCATTTTTCTTCGCTGTACCGATGAGTCCGATCCCTTTTGAGTTTATCTCGTTCACTCCAGTGGGAACCAAAATCTCTTTAGCGAGTTCTATTGTTTCGGTTGCCGATTCTGGGCCTTACATGATCACGATTGGACTCAATCAACAAGAGACAATGAATAATCCGATTGCTTCTTATTCTTTATTCGTCAATGGCGTTTCGGTGGGGCCTCGCGGCACGGTGGAATTGACGGAGTCAGAATCGCAAACGCTGAGTCTCACGACGATTGTTCAATTGCCTACCCCTCCTCTGATGGGTGCAAATACTATTGAAGTGCGTCTCGTCTCTTCTATTACTGAGTCCTTTGATCGTTTCAGTATAGTCCCGCGGATGCCTCTTTTCTATATGACGATTGTCAAACTGTAACGACTAACGGAGCTTGCCGGCCCAGCCGAGTTTGGTGCGCAGCGTTGAGAAGTAGTCGTGACGGGTGAGATTGACTAGGCGAAAGATCTTTTCACTTTGGCTGACTTGAAGTACATCACCGGTGTGGAGCTCATGCTGGGTGATCCCATCGGCTCGGACTTCTACGGGTTCAAAGTCGCTGAGGTATTGGATCTGGATCTCTTCTTCGAGGCTGAGAACGATGGGGCGGTTGGAGATGGTGTGGGGACTGATGGGGGTGATGACAACGGCACTGAGGTTGGGGGTTAGGATAGGGCCACCGGCTGCGAGGGAGTAGGCGGTTGAGCCATTGGGTGTGGAGATGATGATTCCATCGGCGACAAAGGTGTTGAGGTAGGTCTCTCCGACGTGGAGGGAGAGCTCGATGAGGCTGGGGTTTTTCCCTCGATGGATGACGAGTTCATTGACGGCGAAGGTCTGTTCTTCTGAGGGGAGGGTCCCGTCAATAGCGAGGCGCTCGTCGATGGTATACTCCCCGGAGAGGAGATCTTGAAGGCTGGGGTAGATATCGGAGACGGGGATGTCGGCCATGAAGCCGAGGTGGCCGAGGTTAATTCCAATGATGGCTGCATCGAGGTGAGAATACTTGTGAACGAGGCCGAGGATGGTTCCATCACCGCCCATGGAAAGGAGAAAGTCAATTTTAGTAGGGTCGACGGAGGAGAGGGGCGTGGCTCCAATGTCTTCGGCGATGGGGTCTTCGGCAAGGACGGTTGCGCCGCGAGCGGTGAGGTAATCTCGGATGCCGATGGCGAGGTGCTTGGATTCTTTTTTTTGGCTGTGGGGGAAGAGGGCGATGATCATCTATTTGCCTGCAGTGTGTTTTCTTGCTTATAGGTCTTTTGGATTTGCTGGGCAATGGAGTGAGGATCGAGGCCGAGGGAGGCGAGCATCTCTTTATGACTTCCATGCTCGATGAAGGTGTCGGGAATGCCAAAATTTTGGATGGTTGTTGTGAATCCATTGCGGGTGGCAAAGGAGTTGATGAGACTGCCGAGCCCAGAGCTCAGAGCGTGCTCTTCGATGGTTGCAACAAAGGGGTGGCTCATGAAGATGTCAGTGAGAAGGTCGGTGTCGAGGGGCTTGACGAAGATAGGGTCGACAACGGTGGCGCTGATGCCTTGTGTGAGGAGAAGATCACGGACGGCAAGGGCAGTGGTGTTCATATGGCCGAGGGCGATAAGGGCGATGTCTGAGCCTTTTGCGAGGATCTCTCCTTCGCCAAGGGTCCTTTTTTGGATGGGGAGATCGGGCTCAAAGGTTCCGATGTTGGGGTAGCGAAGAGCTGTGGGTCTTTCCCAGTCAAAGGCGCTTTCGAGGAGCTCTTTGAGGAGGTGGCCATCCCGGGGCTGGCAGATCACCATATTGGGCATGTTGCTTAGGAATGAAATGTCGTAGATCCCATGGTGGGTGACGCCATCGCCGGTGGCGATTCCAGCGCGGTCGAGGGCAAAGAGGACGGGGAGCTTTTGGAGGCAGATGTCTTGGAAGAGGTTGTCAAAGGCTCTTTGGAGGAAGGTGGCGTAGATGCTGCAGACGACTTTGTTTTTGCCGCCAGAGGCGATCCCTCCGGAAAAGGTCACTGCGTGTCCTTCTGCGATGCCGACGTCGAGACAACGTTCTGGGAATTTTTTCATGAAGGGGGAGATGCAGGAGCCAAAGGGCATGGCGGGAGTGACGGTGACAATGGAGGGGTCTTTTTCTGCCATTGCAAGGAGGTGTTTCCCAAAGATCTGGGGGAACTTAGGAGAAGAGGAGGATTTGGCGAGTTTTTCTCCGGTCACTTTATCGAAGGGGGAGCAGCCGTGCCAGGCGATCGGGTTTTGCTCGGCGACTTTAAGCCCTTTGCCTTTGAGGGTGTGGACATGAAGGAGGGTGGGTCTTGAGGAGTCTTTAAGTGATTGTAGAGTTGTGATGAGTTCTTCGATGTTGTGTCCATCGATGGGGCCGACGTAGTTTAAATTGTATTGCTCAAAGAAGGTGCGGCTTTTCTGTCCCTTTTGGGTGAGGATTTTGGTGATCGCTCCGACGTTATTGGAAATCGACATGTTATTGTCGTTGAGAATGATTAGGAATCGTTTGAGGTCATGGGGGATGTTGTTGAGGGCTTCTAAGGAGAGGCCACAGGTGAAGGTAGCATCGCCGACGATGGGAATAAGGTGGTTGTCTTCCCTTGCGAGATCGCGCGCTTTGGCAGCGCCGAGGGCAAGAGAGACTGCAGTGCCGGCGTGTCCTGCAAAGAAGTGGTCGTGCTCCGACTCTTCTGGGTGGGCAAAGCCAGAAAGTCCTTTGTGGAGACGGATGGTGGAGAAGGCTTTAAAGCGTCCCGTGAGAAGTTTGTGGGGGTAGGTCTGGTGGCTCACGTCGAAAATGAATTGATCGAAGGGCGAATCGAAGACTTGGTGGAGTGCGAGGGTTAGCTCGACGATCCCCATATTGGAGCCGAGGTGTCCTCCATTGATCGCCATCACGTCGATGATCCGACTACGGATCTCTTCTGCTAGTCCTTTGAGCTGATCGGTTGAGAGGCCTTTGATATCGGTAGGGGAGCGTAAGGTCGGTAAGAGAGGAGTGGGCATTTATTCCTGCAAGGCTGATTGTTTCGGTGGGGAGAAGGGCTCTGTCTGAGGTTCCCCATCCGATCCAAGGGAGAGGGTGTTATCGCGGTTTTTCATTAGGGTTTCAATTTTTTGTTCGGCTTCCATGAGGCGCTTTTGGCAGGTGGCGATGAGCTTGTCTGCCTCTTCGTAGTAACTAAGGGCGTCATCGAGAGAGACCTGTTCAGAGTTCATCTGCTCCAAAATATTTTCTAGACGAAGGTAGGCTTCTTCAAATGTCTGTGTGTTTTCTTCCATTTATTCTTTTACCTCTGCGAGGACTTGTCCATCGGAAAGTTGGATACGTAAATGATCTCCCGCTTTGGTCTCGCTTCTCGATAGGATAACGGAATCATTTTTTTCGTGGAAGACAATGCTGTATCCCTTCTTTAGGAGATGGCGCGGGTCGATCGCTCCTAAGTGCTCTTGGAGTTTGTCGAGGCGCTCCTTCTTTATAGAGATCTTTTGCTGCATGATTCTGTGAAATTCTTGGCGGCGTCTTGCAAAGGTGCGCCTTTGCTGGACAATTTGTGTGCTGGGTCGCAGCGCCTCTTTTTGCTTGATCAGTCCGTCTAAGTGTAAGCGATAATGAGTGAGAAGGCTGTGAGAATGGGACTGATACATTGCTTTGATCTCATCGAGTTTTTGGAGGTAGGGGGAGAGGAGAAGGTAGGGAGATGAAAGCGAGGGTTGTTTGCAGTAGGCCTCGAGCATTTTCTGGTGGGAAGAGATTCTGATCTTCAGCGATTGAAGAAGGCGGGTCTCGGCTTTTTTGAGGGCGATAAGCGCATTGCTCTTTTCGAGGATGGCAAGCTCGGCGGCGGCTGAGGGTGTGGGCGCGCGAACGTCGGCGACAAAATCGCTCAATGTAAAATCGGTCTCATGGCCAACGGCAGAAATGATGGGGATGGAAGAGTTTTTGATGGCAGTTGCGACAATGAGTTCGTTGAAGGGCCAGAGATCTTCGAGGCTCCCACCACCCCGTCCGATGATGAGGAGGTCAGCGAGGGGATAACGACTGAAATCATCGATCGCTCGAGCGATCTCTTCTGCGGCTCCCTCTCCTTGGACACGAACGGGGCTCAAGATCAGTTGAAAGCCGGGGAAGCGACGGGAGAGGACATTGAGTATGTCTTGGATGACTGAGCCAGTGGGACTTGTGACAACGCCGATTCTTTTTGGGAGTTTGGGGAGGGGTTTTTTCAGGGATGGCTCGAACCAGCCCGCTTTCTCGAGCCTAAGTTTTCTCTCATGGAGGGTTTTGAGAAGCTCGCCTACTCCAGAGTATTCTACTTCTCGGACGATGATCTGATAGTTGCCGCGCGGGGCGTAGACGCTGAGCTGTCCCTTAACGGTGAGCTGGTCTCCCTCTTTGGGTTCTTGAGAAAGGGCCTTAGCATTGCCGCGGAAGAGGACGGCGGAGATCTGGGACTCTCTGTCTTTGAGGGTGAAATAGATGTGGCCAGAGGCCTGCTTGCGTAGGTTGCTCACCTCGCCTCGAACCGTTACATAGGCAAAGGCGTACTCTAATTTTTGCTTTATCGCAGCGGTGAGCTGCGATACGGATAAAACGTCCACAAAAGCTATCCCTTGATTTTCAAAGAAAGTGCCATTATGATGGAAGGCTCGATTAAACTCTTTAGAAAACCAATGACGCGTAAAAGAATTATTGCCGGTAACTGGAAGATGCACAAGACGATGCGCGAGGCGGCTCTTTATGTGGAGGCGCTCACTCCGCTTGTGGTAGATGCCGGGTGCGAGGTTTGGATTGCTCCTTCTTTTTTCTCGATCTCAGCAGCTGCTGAGAAGGCAGAGGGAAGTAGGATTAGAGTCGGTGCACAGAACATGAGTGATCAGGATGAAGGGGCCTTCACTGGTGAGGTCTCTGCTCGTATGCTTAAAGAGGCGGGAGCGCAGTTTGTCATTCTGGGTCATTCTGAGAGGCGACAGTATTTCAATGAGGTCGATGAGCACATTCACCATAAGCTTAAACGGGCTCTTCTCGAATCGCTTCTCCCTCTTCTTTGCATTGGGGAGAGTGCAGCTGAGCGGGAGAGTGGCCACTCACTGGATGTTTTGCGAGCGCAACTGGATGGTGCTCTTGGAGATTTGACGGCTGATGCGCTTGCATCTTTGGTGGTCGCATACGAGCCTGTCTGGGCGATAGGAACGGGTAAAAGTGCAACGCCTGAGATTGCGCAAGAGATCCACGCAGAGATCCGGAGTTATCTCACGGAGCGGGTGGGCAGTGGATTTGCACAGGACCTTCCCATTCTGTATGGGGGGTCGGTGAAACCGACAAATATTGAAGGGTTATTGAATCAAACCGACATCGATGGGGCTCTCATTGGAGGGGCTTCTCTCGATGTCGAAGCATTTGCAAACATGGTAAGGCAAGGATCAAAACGATGACAGTATTCTATTATATGACAATTTTCCTCTTTCTCATCTTGAGCGCTCTCCTCTCTTTGGTGATTCTCGTTCAAGAGAGTAAGAGCTTGGGACTCGGAGCTTCTTTTGGAGGGGACCCCGGGCAATCTCTCTTCGGCACCTCGACGGCTGCCGTTCTTAAGAAGTTCACCGCTTATCTCGGTATAATTTTTATGGTTTCGTGTGTCCTTCTCTCCATCTGGACGGTCAGAATGAGCCGTGGAACAAAAGCTCCTCCTGTCCAGATCGAAAGTGCGGAGTAAATGGCGAAGTACACTTTTCGTTACTACGGCGACTCGGTCTTGCGCGAGCATAGTGCTCCCATTGAAGAGATCACCGATGAGGTAAAAGAGCTCGCCATCTACATGATGGAATATGCTGATAACAATCGTGGTCAGGGGATGGCTGCTATTCAAATGGGCGTCCCGATCAGGCTCTTTGTTTTGCGAGACTATATCGTCCTTCCCGATGGGCAGTGGACAGTCTCCGCTCCTAAGGTGTTCATTAACCCAAAGATTATCTGGAAGAGTAAGAAGACATGGACCGATACGGAAGGGTGCATGTCGATACCCAATTTCAGCAAGGGGCCGGTCGAGCGCCCCTGGGCGGTCAAGATTGAGGCTCTAGATCTCGATGGGAACACCTTTATTGATGAGAGGGAAGGACTCAATGCCAGGGTGTCCTTGCATGAGAATGATCACATCAATGGTGTTCTCTACATCGATCGACTCCCTCCTAAATTGCGTAAGGCGATCGAGCCAGAACTGCGCGAGATCAAGAATAAGTATTATAAGAAGTCTACAGCAATTTAAAGCTGTAGGAGAAGCGGAACGGGTCATTGGGCATGTATTCGAAGGTGAGCTTCATCTGCCATTGCCCAGTGAGCATGGTGTAAAAGTCGAGCTTGGCCCCATTGTAACGGGGCTCGCCGGAGCGTCCCCATCCATGGTGGGTTTGGAGTTGCATATTCCAGCGGGGAGAGAGACGCAAGTGGACCTTGGTCAGTAGGGTATTGCGCTGGTCAGAGAGGGGGGAGCGGAGGAGCTCATCTAAGGGCCTCGCAAAGTCGACGACAAAGTTGTGCTGCACCGCTTTGCGCAACCAGTACTTGCTCCTGTGGCGGAATTCCGCGCCGAGGGCGAAAGTGCTGCTGAGGGTCCATAGGAGCTCTGCATTTCCATACTCGAGAACATTTTCTTGGATGTTCCAAGCAAACTCTGTTCGGAGAGAGTGTGCGGGTCTGTTGATGGTGAGGTCTGCGAAGAGTTTGGGGACGGTTTGATCGAAGGAGCGGGCGTCCCAGAAGGCGTAGCTATAAAGATCGAGAGAGAGGGAGGGGAGGAAGATCGAATGCTCGTTGGAAAAGTACAGTTGTCTGATCCCGAAGCGGAGCTGGTTGAGCGTTTCATAGCCATCGTTGATATCAAAGACGAAGTAGTCATCGACGGGGACTCGGGGGCGGGAGTATCCATCGAAGTCGCAGTAGGGGATGATGGTGTGTTTTGCTCTAGCAAACTGCTTGGAAAAGCGGGCGTTGGCATCAGCGCCATAGCTGATGAGGAACTGCCCTCGAGCTCTGTGCTCGGGGCTTTGGCTGTAAAAGATCCCCACTATGCCTGCGCGTGGAGTCACTGTGAGGGCGCCGGCAGTGAAGGGACGGTAAAGGGAGTTAATGGTCTCGAGTCGGCTCGATCTTCGGTTTTTGAGGATGTCGTCGAGTTGTTTGGCGAAGGTGTAATCGAGATAGGATCCTGAAGCATAGTTTTCCATGATGACTCCGGTATTCCAGATCTCGAAGGGGCGAATGCCGAAGGCGGTGTAGGGGATCTCTTGGTTTAGCGTTTGGAAGGAATTGATCTGGGGGCGGAAGTTGAGGATCGTGAAGGCGTCAGACTCGTAGTGAGTGAATTCGGCGTAGGTCGCTTTTTTTGTATTGATCTCGAAATCGGAGCTCCGAAAATCGCTGACCATCCGGTCATCACTGAGGCGGTCCCACTGGATGTGGAGGCGCGTCTTTTCATCTTCGCTTTTGCTTTTCAGAAGGCCTTGGAAGCGGTAGCGTGTGTAGCCATTTTCATCGGGGAAAATCTTGTCGTAGGCTCCATAGTTGCGTGTGACAAATGAGGTGAGCTTATCTTTTGACTCGTACTCCCCTTCGAGGGAGCCTCCTGGGCCGAGGGTGAATTTCTTGTCTCTTAGGGCGAGTCGCAAGTCAAATCTAGCAAAGGCATTGAAGGTCTCAGTAGAGAGGAAGCGGTAGCGCATGGAGAGGCGGGGGCCGAGTCCTGCATCCCACAGAAAACGGTAGCGGATGGGGGGATCTTTGCGGGCACGAAGGTTGCTAGAGTAGCTTGGGAGCCACATGATGGGGACATCCATCACCTTAAACTGGACATCTCTAGCTGTAAGGAGGTAGCCATCACATACGGTGACTTCTTCAGCTGAGATTTCCCAGGGGTTGCGTCGCCAGGTGCTCGTTGTGAGGAAGGCGCAGGTGACGGTGAAACTCTTATCTGGACAGAGATCAATTCTTTCACCACCCATGAACCAAGAGCTGACACCAGCCCGTCCATCGATAAGGAAGCCAGAGCGAGTGAGCATGTCAAATTCGAGTCTCTCACCGACAAAAATCCGTCCTTCGTACTCCATCATGAGGTCTTCTTCGGCACAGATTTTTTGGGTCTTTTCTGAATCCGAGGAGGTACTGATATAGGAAATCTTTTTTGCTTGGATCCGCAATCCTGGAGCGGTGATGACTCCTCCTTTTTCGGTTTTGATGATTCCGTTTGAGTAGGAGGGATCCTTGAGGTGAATTGCGAAAGGCTCTGACTCATTGCCCTGGAGGAGATTTGCAGCGAGTAGAGAGGTCGAAAGGGCGATCATTTTGCAGTACATTCTAGGAGAGTATACCAGGCTCCCCATAAATGGTGAAGTCTAGGTCTTTATTGAAGGGCTCTTAATAGGAGGCCCGCTAGGACGTAGCGGTTTTTTGGGGTGCCCTGTTGGATGGAGGCGAGGAGAGTATCAATAGAGCTCTCTTGTTGACGCTGGGCTAGGGCTTGGTAGGCCTCGATCAAGAGCTTTGAGCTGTCTTCTGGTGTGAGTTCGTGAGGGGAGTCGGAGAGTCTTTGGTCAAGCGGGACGAGAGGACGGAAGCGGATCATCTCGCTGTTTTTGTTTCTGTCGATCCACTCTTTAAGAGCTTTCTCACAGTTGCCATCATGTCCCATCTTATAGAGGGCGAGGTTGCAATAGGCACGAATGAGGGGAAGGCCCGCCTCTTGCGCCCGTCTTTTTAATAGTTCGATGCTTCTCTGGGTCTGAAGACTTTGTAATAGGGTGACGAGGGTGGGGACGAGCTCTGTTTGTTTGCTCGCAAAGATGAGGTCGGCAATGCGCAAGAAATCCTCCTCTCCTAGGTTCATCGCATCGACGAGGAGCTGTTCCCGGACAGTGAGTGTGACAGACGGGATGTTGTACGTCCCTTCGCTTTTCTGGGACGCAGAGTAGACGGGTTTAAAGGCGAGGAGCGTTCTTCCGAGAGAGAATTGGGGTTGGAGTCCCAAATCGCGCACATCGCGGATCAAAATGTCTAGAATAGCTGGGATGCATCGTCTATCTCTGTGCTTGATCAGAGACAGTGCGGCATTGGTGCGGATCGCTATATCTGTGTTTTTACAGAGCTCGGCGAGGAGGCTTTTCCCCTCAGGCACGCCCGCAAGAGTGGCGATGGCGAAGAGGTCTCCATCTTTTGCTTTGGATAGAAGGTAATCCTTTGCCATCTTATCCCCTAGAATGTAGAGGGAGTGGGCAGCGGCGATTTGCACGTTAGAAGGGGCCGAATTGAATAGTCGCTTGAGTTTCTTTAGGCTCGAAGAGTCTTTGAGAAGGCCCACAGCATAGGCGGAGGCTTCTTGCTCTGCGACATTGACGTGGGTGATATTCATCCGAATTGAGGGGAGGAGGTCATCTCTTCCGAATCGGGCGGCGCTCAAGAGAGCTTCAACACGGACTGAGGCATAGCGATCTTCCATCAGATCGCGGAGGATCGCGATCGCATCGGTCGTGCCGATCAGAGCAAAAAACTGGGGGAAGAAAAATCTGGCAGGGGGAGGGACACGGTACATGAGCGATTCTATTTGCCCGACAGAGGCGCGATGTTTTCTACCAGCGAGCTGCAGCGCCGCCTCCATCCTGGCAAAGAAAAAGTCCGAGGACATCGCTTTGATGAGAAGCTCATCGCTCCGATCGTCCTGTAGTCCCCCTAAAAACTGAATTGCAGCGACCTGGGTCTCGGCATACTGGCTTTTGATCCCAGCATCGAGGATGTCGTATGAGCAGGCGGCACCTGCGATTCCCGACCCATAAATAGAGAGGAGTTCAGACTCTCGGTCTTTGCTGCGTGCTCCTTCGTCAAGTAGGATGAAAGCCATTTGCTGGAGGACTTCAAAGTCGTGGCTTCCCTTATGCTTTTTATATCGGAAATAGAGGGCAATTGATTTTTCTACTTCTTTCGCCTGCATGAGATAGGAGATTTGGCTTTTATTCGGAATAGGTGCTTCCCCGAGTAGGGGAAGAAATGCGAGGAGAAGAGCCAAAAAAAAAGTTACTTGCTTCATTGGGATGCTGGGGCTAAAAGACCATTGGAACTCTTTCTTGAGATACCATTTTTTCACTTTCTTCGCAAAGGTGCTTCTCTAGAAGATCGCTTGACTTTAGCGCGATGAGAGAACTTGAGTTTATAAAGCATGGCAGTCTATTATGCCTGCATGATTACCCCGGTTGGTCAATCCGCCTCTGTTAGAGGGAGTAACATAGCGAGTTCGCACCCTCCCCCAATGAGACCGAACTATGTTTTTTCCACTCTTACAGAGTCTAGGCCCCGAAGAATTTGGCAGAGTTTTTGGAATTCTGCCTTTATGAAGGGAATTCGCCGAAAAGGGAATATTGTCCTTCCAAAAATCTACCGAGCTCTTGCTCCTGGATGGGAATGGATCAAAAAAAAGGTGTCACCTATAGTTCAGTGGATCAAAGAAAATCTTCTGTTTTTTCTCTTTGATCCAAAGGAAGAAGAGCGAGCAGCACTCTACAAAGAGTTGGAAACATTTATTCGCGCAACAATCCATTCAAAGTCTCTCGATCCGGAGCTTTTTTATCCGGAGTATTTAAGCTTAAGTGAGGGATTGCAAGACCGGATTCGTTGGCATGTTGGAAAGCGCATTGAAAAAATCGCTCCTGGAAAAGAAGAGAACTTTTATAAAAAGGAAGTAATTCGCCTAATGAAAGAAGAGCCCTATGGAGGTCAGACATATGGCAAAATGGTCGTTCAAGATGTTGTTCTTCACGGAGTTCGACTAAATTTATCACGTTGGTACTAAGGAGAAAATAATTATGAGAATCGTCGAGTCGCCCTTTCCGCAACAAACAATACCGAGTGTTCACTCCCCATCATTATCACAAAGAGCCGCCCCACAGGAAAGAAGAGATACCTTTGCTTCTCTACAGTCAGCAAAGAGGCAGAATCCGGTGGGCAAATTCTTTTATTACGCTTTTTTAGTCCCTATGAGGCTTATTGCACAGATTTGCGCTTATGTTGGTAGATCATTGCAGAGTACCATCTGCTGCTGCTGCAAATTTCGACCACCACACAGTTACCGTAATTGGGCAGCTGATTACAACATCTCCTCTGCTCTTGTCACAGCACTCGTGAATAAGCAAAGGCATTTGGGTAGCGCACAAGAAAAGCTGGATGAAAATAATAAGAAACTCTGTCCTGAGGCTCGAGAACGTCTCTTTAGGTTCATTGGATGCGCGATTGCAAGAGAAACAAATCCAGATTTGGTGGGTGATCGCCCCGGACAAGAGCAGTGGTATCTAGACAACAAGGATGGAAAGGATGGAGAGAAACCAATTGATATCAAACACTACTTTACACTAACAGGCAACGATGGTCTTCTTCTGTCAGCTCTAAGAGAGTTCCATGAGGAAAACGCGCGCGGTGCTGGTCTCTCCCCGATCATCGCATAAGCTAACATAATCCGGTCCAAAGTGCCAAGGGGGTGCTATGGGGCTATCCTTTGGCACTTTCTTAAGCCCTATCTGCTTCTTACATGCACATATGCTCAGTGAGTTGGAGGCGTCAGATTTTTTTCTTACAATAATTTCTTCTTTACGCTAATGTGCTTTCGCATCAGTTATGAAACACTATCTGTGAGCTATTGCTCCTACGGAAAATCTTATGTGTCTTAAAAAGCTCGAGTTGAGATTTTGCTTCGATAGTCTGGTTATTAGAGAACGAGGAGAAATACATGACTAGAATTGGTCCACCAGCAGCAGAACCCTCTACAGTTTTTCCAAACAACAGGATGCATAACCCTGCTATCAAACAGCGGGCGATAGAGAGTTCTTTTGCATCTTTACAGGCGAATAATGACTACTCTTGGGGAAGCTTGCTATTGGATGTCATTCTTTTTGTTCCAAAAATGCTATGGAAGGGGATTTGTACTTTTGTCTACTTGATCTCTTGCTGCAAACTATGCTCATCAAATGCAGATCCTAGGGAGTTGCGAAAAGGACTGAGAAATGTGATAGAAAAATTACAAGATCATGTTTCAACAATAGATGAGGCTAAGGGAGCTCTTGAAGGATTTTTCAAAAAGTTTCCTGGTCAGAAAGAGATACTCATCCGTGCGAATCTTGAACAACAGAGGACGGAGGATCTGCCTCCTGCTCCGAAAGAAGATATTATAGAGCGATGGAATAAGGAAAATGAAGAGAGGGAGAGAGACAACATCATGAGATTGTTCGATCGCGTCGCAGAAGAGGACCGAGCAGAAATCATCTCCTTGCTCCAACATTGTGTAAATATTTTAGATGGGCAAATTGAGTATGATGGTTTTAGAGGAAGTAATGAGAGTTGAGGAAAATGCCCTTTTTCGCATGACTCTGCGAGAGGATATGATAGAGGCATCGTCACCAAAAAATCGGAAATCCATTAATGACTCTCTTTCTGCGTTGTCCGAATCTAGTGGTGGATTCTTCTATTCAATTAAAGAGAAATTCCTTGCAGTGGTCTTCTGGATCAAAGAAACCACACTTCACCTTCTTCGTACGTGTTTTTTCTGTTTTTACCTTAAGCGGGACAACCGCGAAGTGCAGGCTTTACATTCTCAAATTCAGGAACTCGAGGATTTCCAGTCCAAATTTGAAGGACTCCTCAGCGATTTCCTAAAGAACTCTACCTCGAAGGTAGAGCAGTGGTGGCGGGCCATTTTCAATGATCTCCCGAAAGAAATGCAGGAGAGAATGATCAAAAAGGAAATGGAGGCATGGGCACACCATAAATTAGCGGGAAAGAATCCATCCAAAATCGATATTCAGCAAGAGGTTGAGCGATCATTGAAGAATGAAGAAAATCGAACAAAGGCGCTCTCTTTTGTGAGGGATCTCATCCCCTATACTGTCCGGGAGAAACGGTATGATCCAAAGGCGGAATCGGGTCTGGGTAAAAATATTCAATCAATCATCAATGATTTTAAAAGTGAGCTTGAAGATCTTAAGTCCCGACTTAGGAAATTGACGGAGTCAAATAACAATATTGAAAGGAGATTATTCGATGATTCAACCAACGTCTCTACATAATCCTATTGTGCCAGCCCATCTACATTTGCAAACAGTTTCATCAGCTAATCGAAGGACTTTGGATAGTTCTCTCCAATCCCTGAATGAAGGAGATGCTCGAGGGATCTTTCGAAGAGTTGCTTCATCTGTGGGTCACTTTTTTTATTCCATTTTTTCGTTGACTACTTCCTTTTTCTGGAATGTATTCTGCTGTGCTTGTCTGAGAAAAACAAATCCCCG
This sequence comes from Chlamydiota bacterium, assembly GCA_011064965.1. Taxonomy (GTDB): domain Bacteria; phylum Chlamydiota; class Chlamydiia; order Chlamydiales; family Rhabdochlamydiaceae; genus Sacchariniichlamydia. The sequence goes on along the minus strand of JAAKFS010000010.1, from coordinate 31,597 downwards.
CTTAGAGCAGTTAGAGAGGGATGATCGAAAAGTAGTAGAACTCATTAAGCGATTCCCACAGGAAGAAAAACTTAAGGAAGATGAAGATTTCAAGAAATGGTGGAAAGGGGAGTTTGGGAAATTGGATCCTTCTACTCGCAAGGCTCTCTTGTGGATACATATTCAACAGTGTCATGAAGAGCCCGATCCAAAATTACTCCCAGGTCTTTTCTCTAAGTTCCCTATTGATAGGGAGGGAGAGGCTGGTAGTAGCATTAAGGAGCTAATTGAGCAAATTCAAGAGAAGAAAAGTGAAACAGACTTAAAACCGGCGGATTTTAAAATGTGGTGGAAAGATGCCCTTGATGGATTGTCTGATTCTGCCCATCAAGTCCTCCTTAGGGAATATGCCGCAGCAAAGGACAATTTGACTGGTGATTTCGACTCGGAGAAATACAACGAGTTTGCAAATAGCGCAAAGCTTTTCGTTATAGAGTTGAGCGAGCAAACTGCTATGGGTAATCGAAATGAAGTGATGACATATTCCCCAAAAGAAGAGCTCCCGATCTTATTAGGCGTCCTTCATAAAAGATTAAGCGAAGAAATTGCACAGCTCTCGTGATCTTTTGATCACTTCGTTTCTACAAGAATTTCTATCAGAATCAACAGTTCCAGTTATTCAGGCAAGTTCTCTTTCGTTGGGAGAGGCTAGTTCTTTTTCTTTCCCTTCTTGAGGGATGGAACGGAAATGCTTTCGCTAGAGTCTATCCAGATAGGGGAAGACCAAGCGATATGATCATCTTCTTGGATCACGCGCATGTAGTAATACAGAAAAGGAGTGCGCTCATCGGGCGACTCTAGGGCAACCTTCGAGAGTTCTGAAAAGTCATCAAATTCGAATTCAGTGTGCATTCCTGTGGGATTTATCGTATGGAAGGGGACGCCATTTCGGATGATGGTGATTTCCTTGATGGGGGTCGTTCCACAGACAAAGCCGGTGATGTAGCGATTAAAGGCGAGACCTGGCTTGTTCACTGTAGTGAGCTCGGTTCCCATTTGGCATCCTGCGATATAAAAGCCAATCACTATGCGGGGGCCAGTCGTCGCATAGCAAGAGCGATTATAAAGAGAATGAAGGAGGGTGTCACGCGTCTGCTCGATTGCAATGATCCCCGTCAGGCCAGCTGAGTACTGTATTTGGTCACTTTCGTAGAGTCCCTCATAGATGCCTCGATCATCATAGCCTCCTGCAACAAAACCAAAGCGCATATTTTTATTAAGAGCACGCCTGATCGAGCCTTTTTCTGTCTCTTGAATCCCTTTCTTGGAAGTGCTTTTTATCGGGCGAAGATTTCCTTCTTTCTCAGAGCACTCCGATGATCCCCAAGCATTGTAGATCTCAACAACCCTTTCAAAGTCGGGATTATAATCTGAAAAATCGGTTTCGAATTTCTTGGCCATCGTGAATGAAGGGATAGCTAAGATATCTTTGGGACTATGAATCTTGTAGATTTTTTTGAGACTTGTGTATTTTGCGTCTTTTTTCCGCATTAGAGGCTTGTTGTCTTTCCAATAGAGGAATTGTCGTAGTCCCTCATTTTCATCTCCAAACCATTGGAGACCCAGCATTGTGGTGAAGCGATTCTCTTCATTGTACTCAGCGATATTGTTTGTGATCGCCTTCCAGATGTCATTTGGGGTCTCTAGTGGGCTTTCAAAGGGGGAACTTGCAAAGAGTTGGAGACTCATTTCGTCTCGCATATGACGCATGAAATTTTCAATCCCTTCGGTTGCGTCAATCTTTTCCGATTCTCCATGGAGAAGTCCCCAATAGGTACTATATTCTCCTTCGGAGAAACACTTGATGGGGGATGAATAGAAAATCTTATCCTGAAAGCTTGTTTTTAATTGGATGCGATAGACACCTGGTTCATTGAAGTAGAGGTTGGGAAGGACGATAAAGCCCGTTTCAGGAACGAAGAGCTTCCAGTTGAGGTTCTCTCTGAGGTGTTCATAATTGAGTTCGATCAGGGTTCCCTCTGGAGCACTGCTCGTCAAGTTGCCAAACGCATCCTCGAAACGGACGACGATATCAAAGCGCCGGTTCTTGGAGACGAGAGAGGGGGTAGTGATTCGAATGGTTTCGAGAGCATTTCCTCTGATATCAATTGTAAAAATTTCAGGGTCTTTATAATCCCCTTTACCTTTTGGATCGACATAAAGGTGAAAGGGGCGCCTTCTTTGGGTGATTGTCTGTGCTTGCGTTCCCTTGCTCTCATCCTTTCCGGGAGTGCCGAGAAAAATGTCGATTATTTCCCCTCCCTTTACATCGGACGGTAGGGTGAATTCATAGGCGGGAGCATAGGAGTTGGGTATAGGGATTTCTTCTGGGATAAGAGACTTTCCACCTGGAAGGATCATCCAAATGCCGTTCTCTTTTGATCCACTTTCGGGAATTTCCCAGTCAGTAGGTCGATTGTGGGCCATGAGATCAAATTTCAACTTGGCACCCTTAGAGAGATTGGTAGAAGGTGTGTAGGAGAACTTCCAAGTTTTTACTTGTCCAGCTAGTGCAATGTTGGGTTCGGTAAGGCAAATAGAACGTCTCATATTCATAACATTATGCTTTTTGGAGGATTCTTTTAAAGAGAAAACTAGCGAGGGGTGACGCGAATTTTTTCTATGGCCCTTTCTGAGGAACTCAAGATCTCGAGATCAAAGTCATCATGGTGGAGGCGCCATCCCTTGGCTGGGATCGTTCCCGCTTTGTGAAAGACGTACCCGCCAATCGTATCGTACTCGGGACTTTGCGTGATCTCTACCCCGATTTCTTCTGCTATATCGATGATCGTCATCTTTGCATCGATGATCCATCCTCCAGAGGGGAGAATGAAAAAGAGGGGCTCTTCGTCATAATCGAACTCATCGGCGATTTCTCCGACGAGCTCTTCGAGAATATCCTCGATGGTGACAATGCCTTCGGTTCCTCCATACTCGTCGACGACGATGGCTAGGTGGATTTGTTTACTTCGAAACTCCTGTAGGAGATGTGAAATTTTTTTTGTCTCGGGAGTGTAGACGATCGGTTTGATGAGCTTTTCAATTGGGGCGTTGAGCTCATCTTGATTTGTCTGGTTGAAGTAAAGGGCATGGAGGTCTTTGTGGTAGAGGGTGCCGATGATGTTATCGACACTGTCTTTCCAAACGGGAATGCGACTGTATCCCTCTTCTAAAAAACTCAGTGCAGCTTCCTTCACGGGGGTATCGGAGCTGAGGGTATACATGTCAACGCGGGGAACCATAACCTCGCGGGCAATACGCTCTTTAAATGAGACGAGAGATAAGAGGAGTTTCTGATCATTCTCATCGAAGTAAGGGGCAAATTCTGGGTCGTGGAGAACTTCGAGTAAACGCTCTTTCACCCGAAAAGATGGGGCTTGGCCATACTTTGGGAGGAGGATCTTGGGGAGTTTAAAGAGGAGATAGGAAAGAGGCCAAATGATTAGTAAATAGATCGTAGTTAGTTGACAGGTCCCTCTAAAAAATGCTTGGGGACGGAAGAGGCCGATGAAGCGAAAGAGAGAGTCCGCTAATGCGGAAGTGCCTAAAATCAGAATTCCGGAGATTGCGAGTGTCTTGGTGGTTGGGTCTTCTCGGATGAGGGGGTATACAAAGGCAATGGCGCTGAGTGTGTAGCAAATGAGAAGAAGATTTTTTGAGGTCGTAAGGCAGCAGCTCAATGCCTCTCTTCGCGTTTTCTTGAAAAGAATCTTCGCGAGCCCTTTTTGTTTTTTTGCAATTTCTTCTGCTTTGGCCTTTCCCAGCCGTTGTATAGCAGCGTTTGTTCCGCTGATCAAGTTAGATCCTAGAAGGAGGAGGAGGGCGAGAATTGGGAATTCAAACATGTTTCAATAGGGTTTAACGATTTGGTTGTTTTTGGCAAGGACTTGCATCCATTTTTTTTCTTGGCGCCGCATTTCTTCCTGCTGATGGGGGAGGATGTCATTGTATCCTAGTAGGTGTAAAAAACCATGGACAAGATAGAGGGTGATCTCTTCATAGAGATCACCCCCGTTCTTCTCGGTATATTCCTTTCCGATGAGGGGACAAATGAAGATCTCTCCGAGGCATTCGCAAGGGGGGGAATCGGGCGAGTCGCACGGGAAAGTAATGCAATCGGTCGGGGAGGGGTCGTTGAAGAATTGCTCGTGGAGCTGGGAGATTTTCTTTTTCCCTACAAAATGAATGCCAAGCATGGCGCCCTGAAGATTGTTTTGATGGAGGAGGAAGTTAGCGATTTCGTCGATTGATTGAAGAGAGATTGGAATTGTTTTTTGAGAATTTGACAAAGTTGTGGAGCTCGTCATCCAATCCTTTTCCTCACAAAAAAGAAGATGCATGAGGAGGTTTTTCTTTGGCTTATGCTGAAGGTGTTTTCGGAAGTCCGGTGACTTTTTTGTTTTCACCATCTTTCCACTTGCCGAGTTTCTTCAGCACATCAACTCGTTCAAAACGTTTGAGGACATTGCGTTTCTTGCCCCCTGTTCCCGATTTTCCGTAACTGTTATGTCTAGACATATTTGTGATCCATTTTATTTGATTTTCGGAATGAAGAGTTGGGTGGCATGCTCTCCCTCAATGGCATTGGAGTGAATTTTATATCCATTGGGAAGATTGTCCTTCAAAGGCCCTGTTTTAGGATGAGGAGCTTTGTGCTTCCGTGGGCTTTTGCCCCTTCGCTCCGCTTTTTTACTGATCCTGGTCATTTTGCATTCTCCATAGGTAATGATAGGGATTATAGTACAAGGGAATTAGAAGTGCAAATCAAAAAGTTTCTTGGGCGGTGGGCTTTGGTGCCTGAGCTCCGGGATGGATCACTCCACAAGAAACAATCGTTTTAATTGCATCTTCAGGTTTGAGGTCGAGATAGACGAGATCCTGTTTCTTAAACATGATAAGGAAACCGGTAGTCGGGTTGGGGGTCGTAGGTATCAGTACCGAAATGAGCTCCTCATTGACCGATTTTGAGCACTGAGGAGGGGCCTCTCTGGAGATGAGCCCAAGCATATAAGATCCTGGGCTGGGAAATGGGGCCATCACCACCTGCTTAAAGGAATTTTTATCTGAGGCAAAGAGGGTTTTGATGATTTCTTGAGTGGTCTTATAGACGGTGTTGACGATGGGAATCTTATGCAAGATTTTGTCGCCAAGACGAAAAAGGGCGTTGATGAAGAACCACCGGGTGATCATCCCGAGGCAGACAGTCAGTACAAAGAGAGAGATGAGGATGAGGAGCTGGCTTCCATACTTGAGGAGCTGCTCTGGAGAGAGGAAAAGGAAGCCCCTATTGACGATATTGAGCTGGGACAAAAAGTTTGAGAATAACCCTACAAACGGTTGTGTGAGGAATCGGATAAGAAACCCGAGCACAAGCACAGTCACCGTGAGCGGCAAAAGAATCACGAGTCCGGTAATGAAATGTTTTCTCATAATCCCATGAGTATAAAATTTTTATGATTGAGATTCAAGTAGAATATGCGATTCAAGCAGACTCTGCACTCGAAATCTCCAGGGTAGGAGAGCATCTTCACGTGCGTAGGCCACTCCTACTCGGGGGCCAGCGCAAATTTTTTCTTCCGGGATTGATTTTCCCCGATCTTCTATCCATAAGGGGGAATGAGTGAGGGGATGGCCATTGAGGGTTTTGTCAATGCAGAGGGCTTTGCAGACATTTCCTGGGCCGGTCGTGAGCTGCTTTCCTTTGGTGAATTTTCTGCGCTTCTTCATGGTCTCCAAGCCAATGGTAGGAGTGATAGCGCGGATGAGGACTGCGTGCGGGGTCTCTTCTTGATTCGTGATGACATTGAAGAGGTTGTGCATCCCATAGCAAAAGTAGATATAGGCAACTCCTCCTTCATCAAACATCACTTTGGTTCTCTCTGTTTTTCGGTTGCCAAAGGCATGACATGCCCGGTCTTCTGCCCCTTTGTAGGCCTCTGTTTCGATGATCTCGCCGCCGGTGATCTCTCCATCGATTTCTGTCAGAAGCCACTTGCCGAGGAGCTCTTTCGCCAAGAAAACGACATCATCGTCAAGGTAGAACTCTTTTGGCAGGATTCTCACTTCTTTCTTCGTTTTTTACCTGAGGCAAGCACCCATTCGGATTTGAGTCGAATGAGATCGACATCAGTGGGGAGAACAGCGATCTCTTGGCCAAGGGAATAGCGTCTTCCTGTTCTCTCGCCTTCGAGTATCTCATTGGTGGGGTTAAAGAGGTAGTAGTCGTCTGCAAGCTGAGAGATATGCAGAAACCCTTCTAGGAAGAGCTCTTTGATCTCAAAGAATAGGCCGAAAGGTTTGATTCGCGTTATGTACCCTGTATAAGTACCTGAGGGGTTTTCCTCGAGCCAGCTCTTGAGAAGACGGAGTTTTTTGAGAAGCTTTACCGAAACCTCTGCGCGGAAAGAGAGGCGCTCTCGTTCCGAACAGACCTGTCCGATCTTTTCGAGGTTAAGCTTTTCTCCCTCTTCATCGAATAGGAGACGCTCCGTAATCAAGTCGCTGTAGCGTCTAATAGGGCTTGTGAAGTGGCAGTAATGTTCGAGGGCAAGGCCGAAGTGTCCCAAGTTGTGAGGCGAGTAGTTGGCGAGCTTGAGGTTTCGAATGAAGCTGATCGCAAGCTGCTGAGAGAATGGGCTGTTCTTTGCCTCATCAAAAAGGGTCTGCAGGTCCTTATCAGAAGGATTTGGAGGAAGAGAAAATCCAAGGGCTCTCGCATTTGCATAAAAATCTGCCATGTTTTCATTTGAGGGCTCTTCATGAACGCGAAATAGCGGAGTTTTGCCCATGTCGATCAAGGTTTTAGCGACGATCTCATTGGCTTTGAGCATGAACTCTTCCACGATCTGGTGGGTGATGTGATAGGTCTCGATCTTTACCCCAGTGGGGTTGCCCTGCTCATCGACCTGAACGATGAGCTCTGGGAGGGCAAAGTCGATACTACCCCGGGCTGTTTTCTCTTTCTTTAGAAGAAGGCAGAGCTCCTCCATCAGCTTTAGAGTGTTTGCATGATTGCTTTGCTTTTTTCCCTCGAGGATTTTTTTCGCTTCCCCATAGGTAAAGCGTTTCATGCTTCTGATATAGCTCCGCTTTACGTTACTTTGAACGAGCTTACCCTCAGGATTGAACTCCATCAGTGCCGAGACAGTTAGCCGAACTACCCCTTGGCGGAGACTACAGAGGTTGTTTGAGAGCTCTTCGGGAAGCATAGGAATGCATGTTCCGGGGAAATAGGTTGAGTTGCACCTCTTGTAGGCTTCTTGGTCGAGTTCGCTACCCGGTTTGACATAATGGGCTACATCGGCAATGTGGACTCCTAAGAGAAAATTCCCCTTCGAGTTTTTCGATATCGAAAGGGCATCATCGAAGTCCTTAGCTGTATCGGGGTCGATGGTGATGCAAGTTGTCTTCGTTAGATCGAGCCGTCCGCTTTGCTCCTTCTCGGAGACCGCTTCGCCAAAGCCCTTTGCTTCACTGACAACCTCTTTTGGAAAAGCCTTGGGCAGTTCGTACTCATGTAGAGTGGCCTGGACATCAATACTCGCATCGGAAATATGCCCAAATTTTTTGAGAACTTCGCAAGAGGTTGGTTTTTTTTTCTCCCCCCATTCAATCACTTTGAGGAAGAGGCGATCGCCCACTTTGAGGGATCCTTTCTTGGGCTTCTTTACTATGACATTTTTTGCCTCTCCGAGAAGAGGAACGTAAGCCATGATTGCCCCGTCAGTGTAGTCGACCGTCCCCGCAAGAGTGCTGCGCCCTCTCTCGAGGATCCTTAAAATTTTTCCGTCGGGTCCCTTTTTCCAATTGGAATTGGGGTTGATCTCCACCTCAACTTGGTCGGAATCAATCGCATCTGCCGTGAATGGTTTAGGAATAAAGATATCTTCAGGGTGTTTCTTCGAATCTGAAGGGACTACAAAGCCAAAGCCTCTGGGATGGAGTCTTAGGACCCCTTCAAGGATTTGCGCATCCTTGGAATCCTTCTTTTTCTTTTTTTGGGGGCGTTTTGCCATATATTTGCGAGTATATCAGACCTGCCCTTTAGAGGGTGTATGTGAAATGCTTTCACTTTCAAAAGCCAAGATTTTTTTCTAGGAGAATCCTCTGGAGAGCGAAGCAAGCTCAGATTGGCCCAAAAAGGTCAGGGGATATTATGGCCTTAATTTTGATAAATGGTATTACTCCATCGCTCTTTTTGCCGCACCATTGTTCGCTTTCCATAAATGCGAGAGAGGCGAGAGAATCCCTCTTCCGATTTCCCATCTTCAAGAATATTCCAGTGCGCATCGATGTGCCAGGCTTCCTTGTCTGAAAGGAATAGAGTCCAAGCATGGCGGTCCAAGTGGACCTGATCTCTAATCAGATAGCAGCTTCCTTTAAAGTGCCCCTCTTTAATTAGACGATCGAGAAGAAAAGTGGTCGTGAGAGCGAGGTGGCGGCAAACACCAGTTTTTGCTGCGATAAACTTCTCAAGAGGAATTTCAGGTTCAAAAGTCTCAATATCGAGCGTTTGAAAAAAGCTGAGGAGCTTCTCAAAGTTGCAAAGTGAGGGAGTGAAGATCGTTTCACGGACAAAGAGCTTCACATGAGCGAGCTTCTCTTGCTCTGACTGGTCTTGTTGCATCAATTGGACAAGCTTTTTGAAATGAGCATCCAGAAGGGGAGATTCTTCTGAGTCAACGGTGATGATCTCGCGAGGACATTTCCCTGGATAACAGAAGGGGCCATCGGGGATACTCTCTTCAATTACCGTTAGACTTGCCAAAAAGAGAATCGTCGAAAAAATTGCATGCATCATTGTCGTTGCTCGTAGCTAGATAGAGTATTAGAGAGTAACATGGCAATGGTCATAGGGCCCACGCCCCCAGGGACAGGGGAGATTGCTCGGCATTTGGGAGCGACAGCATCGTAATCGACATCGCCGACGATTGCGTCTCCCACTCGGTTGATCCCTACATCAATCACAACGGCGCCCTCCCGGACCATATCCGCTGTGACAAAATGGGGCTGCCCCATGGCCGCGATGAGGATATCAGCTGTTCGGCAAAGAGTGGAAAGATCCCGAGTGGCACTGTGAGCAACTGTGACCGTCGCATTGGCCCTAGGATTTTTTTGCATCAATAGGGCCGCGAGGGGCTTGCCGACGATATTACTCCTTCCTAAGATGACCACATGTTGTCCCTTGGTATCGATTCCAGAGCGCTCAAGCATGATGGTGACACCATAGGGAGTGCATGGGGCAAAGCCCCCCTCTTCTCCTCGGAGCAGCTTGCCCATATTGAGGGGGTGAAAGCCGTCGACATCTTTACGGGGATCAAGTGTTTCGATGACACGGATGGGATTGATCTGTTTCGGCAGGGGAAGTTGCACCAAGATCCCATCTACTTCCGGGTTTGCATTGAGAGAGAGAATTCGCTCGCATACCTTTTCTTCCTCGGTATCAGCAGCGAGTAGATAATCGATCGATTCAATACCCACTTCTTCACATTTTTTCCTTTTCATTCGGATGTAGCTATGGGAAGCGGGATCGTCACCGACGAGGACAAAGGCGAGGGAGGGCTTTCGTCCTTCGATCTTAGCAACCCTTTGTTTCAAATCTTCTGTAATCTCTGCAGCAATTGACTTTCCATTGATGATCAAGAGAGGTCCTCCTTGAGAAGGGCAACCATTTCATCATGCAAGAGACCATTCGTCGCAAGAAGGGGGAGATAACCGTAAATTGAATGTGCGCTCCCATCATAGTGGCTCACTTTTCCACCGGCCTCTTCGATGAGGAGTTTTCCTGCAGCCATGTCCCAAGGTTCCAGACTCACTTCCCAGAAGGCATCGAAGCGCCCAGCAGCTACATAGGCGAGGTCGAGAGAAGCTACCCCTAGTCTTCTGATGGGGAGCCCTTTGCCGACCATCTTCCCAAAACGGTCGATGCAGTTTAACGGGTTTTCATGGACATTATAGGGAAAGCCTGTCGCAAAGAGGGCTTTTTCAAAAAGTGGATTTTTCGTAACAGAGATCTTATGGCCATTGAGCTGAGCTCCTTGTCCCTTTTCTGCGACAAAGAGTTCTCCGTTCATTGGATTGTAGACCACGCCAGAGAGAATCTCTTTCCCTTGCGCAACAGCGATGCTGACCGAAAAAAGTGGGATTCCATGGGCAAAATTCACCGTTCCATCGAGTGGGTCGATGATCCAAAGGGTTTCCTTTTTTATCTCTCCTTCCGCGCCCCGTTCTTCAGCGAGGAACTGGTGGGATGGGAAGTGGGATTTGATTCTATCGATGATCAGTTTTTCAGAGGCGATATCGTATTCGGTGACAAGGTTGTGTTTTTCATCTTTCAGAGAGATCTGAAAAGTAGTCCCAAACCCTTCTGAGAGGAGTTCTCCCGCTTCAAGTGCCGCTTGGATGGCAACTTGAGTCAGATCGGAAAAAGTCATGAGTAGTAGCCCTTAGGTTTGTACTTCCGTTTTCGAGTAGTTAAAAGAGTATAGAGCAAAAGGGGACAGGTAAACCAGAAAAATGCGTAAAGCCCGTCGAGCATTGGAGTGAAAAGAAAATTTGTCGTGAGTCCTTTCCAGCTCAAACGAATCAGACCATGAAAAAACGAGAAGAAAATGAAGTGAAATATTGTGAAAAGTAGTGAGAAGATGAACGTGTAGATCGGCAGAGTTTGGATCCTATCTTCGAAAAAGTGAATCCTCTGCGGGAACATAAAAACTGCTGTAGAAAGATAACTCAGAGCAAAGAGGCCAAAGTGGGAATCAGAATTTGAGAGATCCACGATACCGCCACATAGAGCAGCAGCCCAAAGGCTCAAAAGAAGGCTCTTCCTTTGAAAGAGAATCACCAAGAAAGGTACAAAAGCGAGGATTCGAATTGAAGGAAAAAAAAGAGTGCTAAAAAAATGGGCAAAAAGAGCAAGAGTAAAAGGGAGAAAAAGGGGTGACCTATTCATCGTCTAACAAGGCTACCTTTCGTATGCCAATCCCATGCAGTTTGTATGATTTCTTCAAGAGATGAATGCAAAGGAGCCCAGCCGAGTTCCTCTTTGATTTTTGTGCCGTCGGCAATTAGAGTAGGGGCTTCGGCAATATCCCTTTTGGCCAATGTAATGGGAATCGATTTTTTCGTAATTTCTTCCGCTTTTTTCACCACTTCAAGAATTGAGTGTCCCTTTCCCGTACCCACATTGAAAGCTGAAGAAGAATCATGAGTTTTGAGCCACTCAAGAGCTTTAACATGTGCACTTGCCAGATCGAGAACATGGATAAAATCGCGCACAGCAGTTCCATCAGGAGTGTCCAGCGAGTCACTATAAAGTGAGAAGTGGCTTTGCTTGTTTTGCGCTGTAAAAAGCAGCCGAGGGATTAAATGGGTCTCTGGGTCATGAGCTTCTCCAATCTCTGATTCAGGATCAGCACCAGCAGCATTGAAGTATCGCAAGGAGGCAGAGTTGAGCCCGTAGGCTTTGTGAAAATCGCCAAGAGTTTGTTCGATGATCCACTTTGTCCTTCCATAAGGATTGAGTGGTTCCTTTGGATGCAATTCATCCATGGGAAGATATTCTGGTGGAGCATAAACCGCCGCACTACTCGAGAAGACAAGAGAGCGGATGCCATGCTTGACCATCGCCCGAAAAAGAGTGAGGCTACCGATCACATTGTTTTCATAGTGCAAGTCGGGTTTTTCAATTGATTCTCGCAAGTGGATCGATCCAGCGAGGTGGATCACCGCACTTGGTTGATATTCGAGGATGACATTATCGAGGTCCTCTTTATTGAGAATATCTCCTCGAAAGAGAGGCCCCCATTGAACAGCCCACTTGTGACCGTGAGAAAGATTGTCAAAAACAACAGGAGTGTACCCCGCCTGCTTAAGAGCTTTGCAGACATGGCTTCCGATATAGCCTGCTCCACCAGTAACGAGAACCTTCACAATAACTACCCACTTTTTTGGCTTCCGAGAGTTTTCAGAGGCAATTCAATTTCTCTCTCACCTTCGCAATATGTGGCGACAAATCTCAGAAACTCTTACAAAAAAGCCTACTGTAGGCAGGGAAATATTTCTGGTCAAGAGGCCCTGTTTAAAGCCATACGAAAAAATCACAGTGATTTAGAGAAGAGCCTTAATAGGCCCCTTTTGGAAAAAGGAGAATGAAGATTGTCTTTAGAACGATCTTGAGGTCGAGAAGGAAGGACTGAGTGTCCACATATTCTTCTTCGAGGATCGCTCTCTTTTCGAAGGTGAGGAGATTACGCCCTTTCGTTTGCCAGATGCAGGTAATTCCCGGTTTGACCGAAAGAATTTTGTCCGTTTTTTCGAGGTAGCGGGAACGAATCTCTTCGTGGGCGTTTTCTCTGCTTACAATTTCAATGGGTCTTGGCCCTACGACGCTTAAGTCTCCTTTGAGGACGTTCCAGAATTGGGGAAGCTCATCAAGGGAGGTCTTGCGAATGAAAGCGCCGATTGGAGTGAGACGGGGATCTTCTTTTAGTTTGTGGAAGGTCTCCCACTCTTTTTTCTTGGTGGGGTCTTCAGAGAGAATTTTCTCTAGTCTCTCTTGGGCATCGAGACACATTGTTCGAAATTTCCAACAGTGGATCAGGTGGGCATTTTGACCCATTCGCTGGCTTTTATAAAAGGCAGGTCCTTTGGAGGTGAGCTTGACAAGGAGGATCAAACAGAGGTAGATCGGGCTTCCAAAAAGAAGGACTGCTGAACTAAACGCAATGTCAAAGAGGCGCTTCCCCCTATTTTTTCTGATGGGCGTGTTGTAGGTGATATTTGGATTTGTGGTCATATGGCTCATTATTATCTCTACTGGGGAACTTTTTGTCTCTCAATTAGGCGGTTCGGAAGATGAGATCGTGAGCGAGTTGTTCAAGAAGGGGGGTAGCTGGCTTGAGGGCGAGTATTTCTTGGTGGGCATTTTGATAGAGCGTGTGAGCGAATTCTTGGGTTTGCTTTGGCCCAATGATGTCGACGGCTCCATTTCCATCGATCAGGTCATCGATGAACTGGTAGGCGATGCCGAGTTGTGCTCCGATGGATTGAAGGGGAGGGAGGTCTGCTCCTGAGAGGATGCCACCGAAAAGCAGAGATGCTGTGATCAGAGCTCCTGTTTTTTTGAGGTGCATCTCTTCTAGCTGTTCTAAGGTGAGGTCAGTGGCGGTTAGGTCGAGGATCTGTCCGCCGATCATCCCCGTCTCTCCGGCGAGATGGGAAAGTGTATTGATCAGCGCGATTTTGTCCTCTGCGGAGACTTTAGGGGCGTGAGTAAGGAGCTCAAAGGCAAGTGTGAGGAGGTAATCCCCCGTGAGAAGGGCGAGACTTTCTGGAAAGGCTTTATGGAGAGATGGCTTTCCCCTTCGGAAATCATCGTCATCCATGCAAGGGAGGTCGTCGTGGATGAGAGAGTAGGTATGAACCAGTTCTAGAGTGCAAGCGGGTACTAGGGCCTTTTCAATGGGACTATCAAAGGTTTCCATAACAGAGAGGGTGAGTAAGGGACGGATACGCTTGCCTCCTTCAAGGCTATGGCGCGTGGCTTCATGAAGGGGGGTGTCAGAGGGGGGGAAGATGTTGTCGATGGTCTGATTGATGAGGGCGAGATGCGGGGTAGTTAGAGTATTCATGAATAGATCAGATCCGCAGACGAGGAAACTCCGATGCAAAAATAGGTGAATCCAAGTTTTTCCATTTCTTCCTGTTCGTATTGGTTTCTGCCGTCAAAGAGGACAGGGTTTTTGAGCAGAGCTTGGATTTTTTCAAAGTCGACAGATTTGAATTGCTTCCACTCGGTCACTAGGACGATGGCATCGGCTCCTTCCGCAGCTTCGTATTCATCTGAACAAAAGTGGAGTCCTTCGAGGTCTTTTAAAAGCATTTTTGCTTTTGGCATAGAGGCAGGGTCATAGAGGCGCAAGCTCGCTCCTTGATCGAGGAGTTTTTCAATGAGATAAAGGGCTGGAGCATCGCGGAGGTCATCGGTGTTTGGCTTAAAGGAAAGGCCCCAGAGGGCGATGGTCTTTTCTTTGAGGGAAGAGAAGTAAGAGGCAATCTTTTCAAAGAATGCGGCCCTTTGGTGCTGGTTGATCTCTAAGATGCTATCGAGAAGAGAAGAGGAGACATGATACTCATGGGCCATTGACCGTAGGGCTTTCACATCCTTTGGAAGGCATGAACCACCAAAGCCGAGGCCCGGATTGAGATAACGAGACCCGATCCTCTTATCTGCCCCGAGGGCCCGGCGCACCTCGCGGATATTGGCGCCAGTCTTTTCCGAAAGTATAGCCAAGTGGTTCATAAATGAAATCCTAGTAGCGAGCATGGCGTTAGATGCATACTTAGCGAGTTCTGCTGATGGGATATCCATCTCGAAAATTTTCGCTCTGTCTACAGAGAATGGGGTGTAGAGCTCTCTCATGATAGTGCGAGCTTTATTGCTATCGACTCCAAGCAAGATCCGATCAGGTTTGATGCAGTCGGTTACCGCTGTTCCTTCACATAAGAACTCAGGATTGGAGACGATATCGAAGGGGATTTCCACGTTGCGCTTCGTGAGTGTATCGTTGATTTTTTCTCGTACTTTCTCAGCTGTTCCCACAGGGACTGTAGATTTATTGACCACGACGAGGTAGTTATCCATTGAAAGGGCAAGTTGCTCGGCCGCTTTTAGAACATAGCTCAAATCACAACTTTCATCTTCTTTGGAAGGGGTTGGGAGGGCGAGGAAACAGACATCGCATCCGGGAATTGCTTCGCTATATTCTGCGGTGAAGTGGAGTCTGCCCGCATCGACACATCTGGCGACGAGTTCATTCAGTCCGGGTTCATAAAAAGGGAGATTTCCACAGCAGAGTGAAGAGATTTTTTCATGGTCGATGTCAAGGCATGTGACGTGGTTGCCCATCTCTGCAAGGCATGCCCCTGTCACTAGGCCGACATAGCCGGTTCCTATTACGGTGATTTTTTTCATAGTGGTTGATTATAGAGAGCACCCTCTTTTAAGAAAAGAATCCGGTCGCACTGCTTTGCGAACTCTTCATCATGGGTGACGACGATGAGTGCCTTGCCGAGCTCTTTTGCTTTGCTTAAAAGGAGGCGCTGGATCTCTTGGGAATGGTGGCGATCGAGGTTGCCCGTTGGCTCATCAGCGAGAAGAAGATGAGGGTCATTGCTAAGAGCGCGGGCGATGGCGAGTCGTTGTTTCTCCCCACCGGAGAGGAGCTTTGCACTTAAGTCTTCTTTTCCTTGCAAACCGAGCTCTTTCATGAGGGATCGGCCTCTTTTCTCAGTGGTAGGGGAGAGTTTTCTTCCAATCTTCAGAGGCATGAGAACGTTCTCAAGAGCAGAAAAGTCTTCGAGGAGGTGGTAGGACTGGAAGATGAAGCCGATGTGCTCGTTGCGTAAGGCTGCTTGGGAGTAGTCGGAAGACTGCTTCCCACAAATGAGAAGGGAGCCACTGGTCGGAGTATCGAGGGTGCCGAGGATATGGAGGAGGGTACTTTTACCTTCTCCGGACCCGCCCATGATGGCTATGGTTTCGTTTTCAAGGGCTGTGAGAGAAGCTCCTCGAAGAACCTCTGTTGGTGGGGTGCCTGGGAAGGTCTTGATGATTTCTTTTGCTTCTAGGATCACTCGGGAGTTCATTCTGACCTCAATGTTTCACTGGTGTTCATGCGAGAGGCTTTGATTGCGGGGAAGAGTCCAGCGAGTAGAGCGAGCAGCGGTGTAGCGATACTGGCAAAGAAAATGGCACGAGAGCTGATTTCCTTGGGCAAAGTGGTGCCGAAGAACTGAGGACTCAAGGCCTCATGTCCTTGCAATAGACTGAGGAGGCCGATCAAGCTATCGATGTTGTGCATCGTGAGCATTCCTAAAAGGAGACCGAGCAGAGAGCTGA
The DNA here is from genome assembly GCA_011064965.1 of Chlamydiota bacterium. Classification (GTDB taxonomy): domain Bacteria; phylum Chlamydiota; class Chlamydiia; order Chlamydiales; family Rhabdochlamydiaceae; genus Sacchariniichlamydia. The sequence goes on along the minus strand of JAAKFS010000010.1, from coordinate 15,657 downwards.
AGAGACCGAGGCTTGCTCCACACATCGCAAAGATCGCTACGATGCTTCTCTTTTTTGCTCCCATAGCGCGGAGGATGCCGATCTCTTTTTTCTTATCTGATACGAGGATGACGAGAAGGGAGATGATGTTGGTGCAGGCGACGAGTAGAATAATCCCTCCAATCAGGGTGAAGAGATACTTGTCACTTTCAAACTGCTGCATCAGGTCTTTGGCAAACTCGTACTCTCGGAAGGTCTCTACTGTCCAGTACTTGGTGAGTCCTTCTGCTTCGAGCTCTTGGAGGATTGCCTCTTTGACTTTGGGAGCCTCCTTGAGATTAGAAAACCAGACATACAGGTTGTTTGCATCGCTTCTATTTAGTGTGAAAGCACTCTCTGAGTGATTGATGGCCTGAGTGATCTCTTCAGGAACGAGAATGCATTTGTTGCCAACTGCCATGATGCCGGGATCATAGAATCCTGCTACAAAGATGGGAATATGGAGCTCCTGAGCACTCGATAGGGACTGGGAGGTATAGGCAAGGTATCCATTGTCACCGATCATCACTCCATTCTCTCGGAAGTTTTTTGCAATGAGAATACCCATCTCTTCACCGGCTTTGGGAAGGAAAGCTCCTTTTCCTTTGTGAAAGAAGGGCCAAGGGGGTGTTTGTTCTGGCAGCGTCTCAAATTCTCGCTTGAACGTGACATCTGTTATGGCTAGGCCATTTAAGGGGATGTTTCCTGTGATCCTCTTGTTTTGGAGGTTTCCTTCAACCGAAAAGAGAAGGTTTTCTGAGGCACTGAGGACCTTTAGGGAGAGTTTTCCTTGCGTGAATAGGGGGGTGTCTAGAGAGAGGGGGATCTCTGGTTCACCTTTGGCTTTGTAAAAGAGGCGTTTACCCCGCTTTTCGATTGTTGCCCCTACTTGTTTTGTTGGGGCTACAGGGATCATTAAATGGGAGACCTCTCCTTCGTTGAGGTAGGGGGTCGCGGCAACTGGGACTTTCTCTGGCAGGAGGTTGACGGGCATGGGCCAGATATCGGAGCGTGTCTCAAGGCGAGCGATCTGAGTATTCGAGAGAAGCCTTGGAAGGAGCGGCTCTCTCTCTTGTTCCGATCGATTCGCCAGAAAGAGAAGGTGGGTGAGGTCCTCGACAGATGGAGGAAGAAGAAGGTGGTCGAGGCCTGGGTTTTTACTTGGGAAGGAGGCTAAATAGGAGATGTTTGTCAGCTGGCTGGTCATTAGAGCAGGCTCGAAGCCGTTAGAGTCTTGGCGGAGGAGCTCGAGTCTCAGGAGTGCACCAGAAAGCTCGACATCTTGGTAGGTGAGGCCTTCAAAGCGGTGTTTGATCTTTTCAAGTGCAGCAAAGGCACCTTTTACCGGGTCGCGGAGCTGCCCCGCTGCATTTCGATCGGGGCGGGAAACGAACCGGGGGAGCTCTTCATCGATCTCGGGATTATAGGGGTCTGAAATCAAAGCTCTCGCTTTTTCTCCTAGGGTTTTGGAGAGGTAATGAGAGGCTGTACTGAAGCTATCGACGTTATAGTAGTATGAGGCGAAATATTCGGAAGTGGGTTTTAATCTGACAGGAGCATTGAGTGCAGTGAGTTTTTGGATCCAGCTCCTTTCTATCCCTTCCGTCACAGAGAGAAAGACGACGATGAGCCAAACAACTAGGGTGATCACCGACACGGAAAGGAGTGCAATTAGAGAAGAAGAGAGGTGCTTTCTCTTAGGGGTAAGGTACTTCTTGATAAAAGAAAGCTCAAACAAAATTGAAAAATTATTCATATTGCTACCTCCTTTTCTCTAGGCGCTAGCGAGCTGTTTAGATATAAGATTCGAGAGGAGGCCCATATGCATGCATATGGGGGACGATCGAAGCGCAGTAGATAAGCAGCGTAGCCAGGATAGAGGAAAGATGGGTAGTAATTTGAATAATAGTTACTTTGATTCTTTAAACGCGACGTGCCGTTTTAATTTTTTATCGTATTTTTTTAATTCCATACGATCTGGTGTGTTCCTCTTACTTTTCATTGTCCAGTAGACTTCAGTGCTTTCTGTACTTTTCAGTTTCACTTTTTCGCGTGCGCTCTTGGCCATGATGGGCTCCTAATGGTTAACTCTAAATTCTCTCTTCAAAAGGGGCCTATTCCGGCCGAATGTGGGAGAGAGACAGATGAAAGGATAAGAATAAAAGATGTGGCGATAAAATACTAGAGCGGGATCTGAGAATTTCAGTGAAGATCTCTCTGCGGAAAAAAAACTTTTTTTAATTTGAGGCGATTTGATCGACATTTACTGGGAGGGCATCTTTTCTCCATCGCTCTTTTGAAGAACGGATGAGAAAAACAACCCCGAATACGAAGGAGTCAAAAGCCATGATCAGCCAGAGGGAATCGGGGGGCCAATTGAAGACATTGATTGCTAAGTAGGCGGGAAAGTAGGAGGTGAGCCAGACAAAGAAAATTGCAAAAAGGTGGAAGGCGACATCGCGCGCAGCTGTTACAAGGCTGAGTCCTATCGCGTTAAATCCATAGGTAAAGAAGAAAACCCAGAGCCAGATACAGGAGCGTTTGAGGATTTTTAAGGTTTCTGGGCTGGGAGACTCAGGAAAGAAGAAAGAGAGGGTGAATTCTGGGAATACTAGATAAGGGATTGCGAGCAGAGCTGTCGTTACAACTAGGAAGATCAGTGCCGAGCGGACGAGCTTCCAGATTTGGTCATAATTTTTTGAGCCCATAAGGGTTGAAGCGATCGTGATCATCCCTTGGCAAAGGCCATCATTGATGAACGTGAAGAGGAGGATCAGCGTCCCTCCAATAGACATGACCATCAAGTGATCTCCTCCCTTAAGAGTGATGAGTCGGGTGATCGATACCCATGCCGTTAAGATGATGATTCGCGTTGCAGCTCTCGGAAGTCCGATCTGCAGCTGGTCCCAAAAATCATTCCAGTTGAAGTGGTATTCATTGGTGCGGTAGGTCTTCCTTTCTTTTTTCTGAAGGAAAAAATAAAAGAGGACGACACAGAAGAGTCCTTGGGAGATCCCTGTTGCCAGGGCTGCTCCAAAAATTCCCATGGGAGGCAATACTCCCTCAATCCCAAAGATGAAGAAATAATCGAGGCAGATGTTGAGCCCGTGTGCAAACAGAGTTGCGATGAAGATGATCTTTGTTCTCCCTTGACCGATGAAGTAGGCTGTGAGGGTTGTCGCCAGGGGGAAGAGGAAATTCACTGCCATAAGGGTCATGAAATAGGTATTGGCCTCTTCTCGGATCACCGTCCCATTAAAAAAGAATGGGGCAACAAATTGACTTAATGGGAGCGTGACGAGCATTGAAAGGAGAGAGAGCCAAATCATCTGCCAGACAGAGTTTCCGATCTTGTGTGGCTCTCCTCCTCCTCGGTAGAGTCCGACAAAAACCTGGGACATTGTTGCCACCCTCATGACCGGTTGCTGAAAGAGGATGCAGAGGTAACCAGCGCTCACGCTTCCTTCTAGAGCTCCTAAGGAGTGTCTGGCGAGAAAGAGTCGGTCACAAAACCCCATGAAACTTGCAGAAAAAAGACTGAGAATCAAAGGCAAAGAAAGGTAGAGAAGCTCCCGCAAACTTGCGGAAGGATACCTAGTGAGTCCACGAAAACTTGGTGATACTTGGCTGCTCATTTGTTCTCTATGATCCAGTCCGTAATAGTGAATGGGGAATTTGCTCGCCATTCTAGTCCTGTAATCGAAGGATCGACTACTTCCCAAAGGAGGAGTTTTGTGGGCTGTCTCCTACTATTTACGGGTTTTGCCACTCTACTGAGAATCTGTAAAAAAACATACAAAAAAAATATCACAGAAAAAAAATCTTTGTAAAAAAATATTTTAACAAAAAATGATGGGATCGATACAGTGCGAATTAGAGGGAGCTCTTAAGGAAATGCCCCGCGGAGGATAAAATGAAAAAATTGTGGATGATCAGTGTACTACTTCCTGTGCTTGCTTTTTGCAGTAGTGAAAATGACGATTTGTTTTATTTTTCCGAGCAAGATGATAGTTCTGACTATTTGATTGGATTAGAGGATCATGAGGAATTCGATGGTGAGGCTCTTTCCTTATTTGAAAAGGGGTTGGATGAGGGGGAAGACTCTCAACTCCCTTGGTCTGTTGATGAGGCTTTCTTAAGCGATGTCGACTCCTATGTAGAGAAGAGAGCAACTCAGCTTGCGGGTGAATTTGAAGAACTCTACACCTATGATGTCGCAGTCACTGGAGATGAGAATCGCTACACGCCGAGTTTGGAGACAATTCCCTCAGATAAAAGGGCACTTTTTTCCAGGCCAAAAGTGGTTGAGTCTAAATCGACTGAGCGTACAGAGCCAGTTGTAGAATCAAAAAGGGAAGAGAAGAATTCCTCTGAAATTGCATTGCGTCCTAGCCGATTCCGTAAAGGACAGCCTAAAGCAGTTACTTCTAAAGAAAAGATACTGAATGAGTTGCAGGCGGTAAAAAAGAAAACTATCCATCCTAAGTAGCGCCACTTAGGTAAGGAAGATTCTCGCCTTGGCCTCTAGATCTAGGGAATCACTTTTCCCTGTAAACCTATGAAAACCGAGTCCTGCGATCATCGCTCCATTGTCAAGACTTAAGCCCTGACTTGGCCAGTATGTAGGGATAGGGCTCTCTTCAAACAGCTCTCTCAGCCGCTGATTATTGCTCACTCCCCCTCCGATATAGATCGCCTTGCAAGCATACTCTTTTGCTGCTCGCAATGCTTTGTCTGCGATATCTCTAAGGGCTGTCTCTTGGAAGCTCGCGGCAATGTGCTTTTTTTCCTCTTCAGGGATGCAGGCCTTTGCGTGTTTGCTTTGATTCTGACCCTTAACTGCATAGAGAACACTTGTCTTGAGGCCGCTAAAGGAGAAGTTCCATGGATTTTTTTTCACCCTTCCTGGTTTGAATGGAAAACGGGTCGGGTCGCCTGTTTTTGCCAAGGCCTCGACCTCTGGCCCCCCAGGATAGGGGAGGTCGAGAAGAGCTGCCACTTTATCGAAGGCTTCTCCAATGGCGTCATCTACGGTGGTGCCGATCGGCTCATACTCTCCCACTTCCAGGATCCGTACGAGAAACGTGTGCCCACCAGAGATCACCACTCCGAGTGCTGGAAAAGAGAATGTTTGACAGGACATCATTGCCGCATATAAGTGGGCTTCGACGTGATTGACCCCGACAAAAGGAATATTCCAGCTGAGATGGAGAGTTTTCGCTGCATTGAGGCCGATCAAAAGTGGACCGATCAGGCCCGGGCCTCTGGCCACTGCGATTAGGTCGAGATCATCTGGTGAGATCTTTGCCATCTGTATCGCCTGGTCAATCGTTGGGATGATCTGGCGTGTGTGCTCCCTTGCCGCCATCTCGGGATAGACTCCCTTGAACTGGCGGTGATAGTCACTTTGTGATGCGACCACGTTGGAGAGTATATTCTTCCCATCTTCAACCACAGCGACAGCGGTCTCATCGCAGGTTGTCTCTATACCTAAAACCTTCATAAGGGGGGAATTATACCATAAAAGAAAAAGAAAAACTACTCGAGCTCTGCGCTCGCCGCCTCATCGATGATCCAGAGGGCGGGGTTTTCCTTTGTGCCCACACGTTGAATGGGATAGCGCTCAAACTGATCTTCCGATTTGAGCACTTCGGCGACCATATGTTTTTTCCCCGCTCCCATCACGTAGATCGCAATGTTTTTTGCGCTGTTGATCGCCGCAAAGGTCAGGGTGAGCCGCCAAGTGTTTTTTTGGGGGACGTAATTGGCGATGGCCAGGCGGCCTTCTGCTTTTAGTCCTTCTGTCTGCGGAAAGAGAGAGGCAGTGTGTCCATCGTCTCCCATCCCCAAAATCACCAGGTCAAATGGGTTACTTTTAAGAGCCTGCTTGATTTGCTCTTCGTACCTGCGGGCGCTCTCTTCAAGGTCCTTCTCCCCCTCCATACGAAAGATTTGGTCTTTGGGGATCGGCAGATTCCCAAACCCCGACTCCATGGCCATCCGGTAGTTGCTCTCTGGGTCATCGGGGGAAACACTTCGCTCATCGCCCCAGAAGAGCCAGACTTTGCTCCAGTCGATTTCCTCTGAGTAGGGAAGGGACGCGAGTCTTTCATAGAGAGCTTTGGGGGTGCTCCCACCAGCGAGAGCGACAGTGAAGGCCCCTTTTTCTTCGATAGCGCTTTTGGCAATCGAAATGAAATGGCGGAGGCAGACGTCGAGTGCGGCATTTTGATCGCCGGGAATCAATAGATTGCGTCGCTTATCCCAGGATGTGACTTTTACATTGTCAATGTTCACAAAAAGAGTACTCCTTGTGGTTTTTCATTTCTTGTAAGAGGTTGAGGTAGTGGCGGCTTGTACCTTTGTGGCAGATCTCATTGACAAGCGAGCGGCCCGACTCATCTTTTGCGAAGATGTACTTGAGAGGCATGTCGCATTTCACTAGGGTGGAAAAACGCATACTGACATGGTGAGGGAGATCGAGGTCGCGACCGAAGGAGAAATGGTTTTGATCATCTGTCTCTAGATCAACGGAAAGGATCGAACCGGCTTTGATCTTTTCTTGCCATTCGGGAAAGAGAGTGATAGCGACTTTGCCACCCGCTCGATCATAAGAGAGAGTGAGCCGCCCTTCATTTTCATCCGACCCGATCAGTTTCCAGCCCAGCTGTCTAGCAAGCCATCCTTGCAAATAGAGAGCTTCTGTCGAAGTATGGGAGCAGAAGGCGGTTTCTTTGGCATTGTAGAGAATTTGGATCCTCTTGCTCTTTTTGAGCTGCTCTAATCTTTCAGGAGAATAAAAGGTCGAAGTGAGGAGATTGCGCCAACTTTCCATTCGTCCCCAGTTTAGGTCAGCGATCTCCGAGTGGGGCGCTTGATTGACCTCGAGGAGTTGAGAGGCAAACTCTGAGAGGTTCTCTACAGTTTCTGAGTCGAAAATCATCCTTGTCGCGAGTTTTTGTAGTTCCTGAAAGAGAGGGGAGTTGAGATCGGGAGCTTCTGCCCATATCACATAAACTGGGAGATCGGGAAGGATGTGGGGAAGAAGGACGAAGGGAACTCTTTCAAGGTAAGAGCCAGCCACATCGATTTGAATCGTGTCGCAGGCAATTCCCGATCCAGATCCATTTGTGATCTCGACCGATACATTCGCGCGGATGTAATCTCCCTTCTCCTCATCATCGACTGTGACAAAGAGGATCCGTGAGGGGAATTTTTCAATCACCTTTTGGGAAATTGTCCATATGTATTCGGCCCTCGCCTTCTTCTTTGTGAAAAAGATGAGATTGAAAAGAGAGGCGCGCATTTTGCCCTCTCCTTCAAGAGATCCCCAGATGCTGGAAAGTTTGGCTTGTATCTCTGAAGGGGGGATAGTGGCAGTAGTCATTAGAGGATTCTCCATTTCCGTCCGTCACGGGTGATCATGTCTTCTGCAAGTTGTGGTCCCCATGTCCCACACTGATAATTGGGGAAGCAATCGGGCTCTGTCTTTTGCCACTCTTCCAAAACAGGAGTAAAGAGTTCCCAAGAGCTAAACACTTCATCCTCTCTGGCAAAGAGAGTGCTTTCACCCATCATGCAGTCGAGGATGAGCCTTTCGTATGCCTCTGGAGGAGACATCCCGAAGTAAGAGCCGTAGCGAAAGTCCATTTTCACAGGCTGGATAGGACTTGCGGGGCCTGGGACCTTACAGTTGATCTTCAAGGCTGTCCCTTCGTCGGGCTGGATCCGGATGGCAAGAACATTGGGGTCGTTCTTATTTTCTTCCGTTTGGAAGAGGACGGCAGGAGGGTGTTTGAAGGTGATTGCAATCTCTGTTGCCCGTTTCGGCAATCTCTTTCCAGCTCGCAGGTAAAAAGGGACCCCATCCCAGCGCCAGTTGTCGATAAAAAGACGCATCGCGGCAAATGTCTCGACGAGAGACTCGGGGTCGACATTATCCTCTTCTCGATACCCTTTAGCAGGCTCTCCATCTACAAATCCAGGTCCATATTGCCCTCGGACGATCGATTGCTTGAAGTCCTCTTTACTAAAGGGGCGAATGGATCGGACCACCTTGACCTTTTCATCTCTAATTGCATCGGCGTCTAAACTGACAGGAGGCTCCATTGCCACGAGAGAGAGAAGTTGCATCATGTGATTTTGGATGATATCGCGAAGCATTCCTGCTTCTTCCCAAAAGGCCCCTCTCCGCCCAATGCCGATGCTCTCACCAACGGTGATCTGTACATGGTCGATGTAGCGATTATTCCAAAGCGACTCGAACAAAGAGTTGGCAAACCGGAAAACCATGAGATTTTGTACTGTCTCCTTACCGAGATAGTGATCGATCCGATAGACCTGTTCTTCAGTCATAAATTGGAGGAGTTCATCTTGCAGGGCATGAGCCGATTCGAGATCATGGCCAAATGGTTTTTCTATGATCGTCCTCGACCACCTCTGCTTTTCGTTGTGGAAGTCGTAGATGAGTCCTGATTTGTGGAGGTTTTCGGCGATAGTCGTGAAGAATTTAGGTTGTGTGGAGAGGTAGAAGACTCGGTTCCCTTTTGTTCCAAAGCGACCGTCGAGCTCAGTGAGGAATTTGCCTAACGACTCATATCCTTTTTCGTCGGGAAACTCTGATCTATGGTAGAAGATTTGCTGACTGAAGTTTTTCCAGACCGCTTCATCAACTGGCTTCACACGGGAGAATTGATTGATTGCCTCTTTCATCTCCTCGCGGAACTGCTCGTTCGATTTATCTCTCCTAGCAAAACCGACAACGGCAAATTGACTTGGCAGTTGGCCCTCACGAGCGAGATTGTAAATTGCTGGGAAGAGTTTGCGGGCGGTGAGATCTCCAGTTGCCCCGAAGATCACTAAGATGCAAGGGTCGATGAATCGGGAAGAGACTCCTGGTTCCTCAAGTGGGTGGGAAGACATGGCGATATCCTATCTTGTTTTTCTCTATAAAACCAGGATTTTTTTTTACATTCAACTCCCCATGTAAAATAGAGAGTCTGATCTTATTTTAGCGCTTTTCTCGAGGCTCCTTTTCAAGGAAGAATTGCTAAAATTGGTTTGAACTAGATTGAAAATGATTGGGCGTCAAGATAGTTTTGGAGGATAGCCCCTGCTGCCATAGCATCGATATAACGAACCCTTTTCTTTCGGCTCATGTTTGCCTCTTTTAAGGTTCTCTCTACCTGAGCTGTCGTGAGCCTCTCATCCCAAAGGACGATAGGCAGGTTCGCGATCTCTTCTAGATACTTTGCAAGCTCCCGCACCTTTGTGGAGGAAGGACTCTCTTTCCCGCTGAGAAGCAAGGGTAGGCCGATGACAATTTTTTCAATGGGTTCTAGAGTAGAAAGCTCAGCATAGATCGCCTGGGCGGTCTCTTTTAGGCCCTTTTTGGCGGGGATTGCTTTGATGGGGGAAGCGATGATCCCATTTGGATCGGAAAGGGCGAGGCCGATCCTTGCTTCGCCGTAGTCAATACCAAGAAGTCTTCCCATTAACGGTTTCCTGCAGCGGCGATGAAGTCTCGAAAGAGGGGATGCGGAGCAGTTGGTTTTGATTTAAACTCAGGGTGATACTGGACGCCGACCATCCAGGGGTGGTCGGCGAGCTCTGCGATTTCACAAAGTTCCCCCCCCTCGAGGAGACCGGTTAGATGGAGGCCGTTTTTCTCAAAACGGTCTTTGTAGTCGTTGTTGAACTCGTAGCGGTGCCTATGTCTCTCAGCAATGAGGTCAGCCTGATAAGCCTGGTGGGCCTTACTTCCTTTTTTGAGAGAGCAGTTGTAACTACCAAGTCTCATGGTTCCGCCGAGGTTTTTAACGTTTTTCTGCTCCTCGAGAAGGAAGATGATTGGATGAGGGCTTTCAGGGTCCATTTCAGTGCTGTTTGCATCATTGATTCCGAGCACATGACGGGCAAACTCCACACACTGGACTTGCATTCCGAGACACAGGCCAAAGTAGGGTATTTTGTTTTCGCGGCAGTGTTTGGCAGTCAGGATCTTTCCAATCCAGCCCCGCTTTCCAAATCCTCCAGGAACAAGGTAGCCATCGAGCATCCCAAGCGCCTCTTTGACATCTCCATGCTCGACAATCTTATCCGCGTCAAATGGATGTATCTTCAAGATGACTCCGTTGGCGATCGCTGCATGTTGGAGCGCTTCAAAAACCGATTTGTAGGCATCCTTGTGATCGAGGTACTTGCCGACAATCCCAATATTGACGGTCTTTTTGAGACTTCGCATTTTTCTAAGGATCTCTTCCCATTCAGTCAGATCGGCTTTTCCTTTGGGAAGTGTGAGAAGGTCGCAGATCTTCCCATCGAGCCCCTGTTTGTTAAGGGCAAGAGGAACCTCATAGATGCTAAAGGAGACATCGGGTTCATCGATCACTGCCTCTTTAGGGACACTGCAATGGATGCTGATTTTGTCTTTGATCTCTTCAGAAAGACTGTTTTCAGAACGGCAGAGGAGGATATCGGGAATGATACCAATTCCTCGGAGCACTTGAACAGAGTGTTGGGTCGGTTTAGTTTTTAGCTCTCCTGCGGCCTTTAAGTAGGGGACATAGGTGAGATGGATATTGATGCAATCTCTCGGTCTCTCATTGCGAAACTGCCGGATCGCTTCTAAGAAGGGAAGGGATTCAATATCACCAGCGGTCCCTCCAATCTCGATCATGACAACATCTGTTTGGGGATCCTGAGTTGATGCATCGAGGATTCTCTGCTTAATCTCATCAGTGATGTGAGGAATCACTTGGACGGTATTGCCTAGGAAATCTCCCCGCCGCTCCTTTTTGATCACCGTCTCGTAGATCTGTCCTGAGGTGGCGTTTGAGAGCTTGGAAAGAGGGGAGTTGCTATAGCGATAGTAGTGTCCGAGATCGAGGTCAGTCTCCGCTCCATCATCTGTGACATAGACCTCTCCGTGCTGAAGGGGGTTCATAGTGCCGGGATCGACATTGAGGTAGGGGTCTAGCTTCAGCATCGCAATTTTTAGTCCTCGTGACTCGAGGAGCATCGCAATTGACCCTGAGGTGATCCCCTTTCCTAAGGAAGAGACGACTCCTCCTGTAATGAAAATGTATCGTAAATGCATAAAAATGTTTCCAAAAACCAGTAAGTTATTGTATCCTGGAGATAGATAAAAAGCAAATATCTATTTAATAATTATTTATGGCTGTTTCACTCTTTCAAATTTTTTCCATAGGGATAGGACCTTCAAGCTCCCATACCGTGGGACCAATGCGTGCTGCTCTTCAGTTCATTTCCGATATCGAGAATAACAATCGCCTTAACGAAGTGGCAAATATCCGCATTGAGCTCTTCGGCTCCCTCGCAATGACTGGCGAAGGACATGGAACCGATATTGCCGTTCTCCTCGGTTTTGAAGGAGAGGCCCCAGAAAAAGTTGATCCATCGAGTGTCCAGCACAAAGTCAACGCGATCTTAACCAATTGCATCATTAATCTTCTTGGAAAACGGACAATTTCCTTCCATAAAGAGACCGACCTTATTTTTCACAAAGGGAGACGCCTTCCCTATCACTCGAATGCGATCCGCTTCAAAGCCTTCGATGAGTTTGGAGCAGAGCTCCATAAACAGATTTTTTATTCAATTGGAGGGGGATTCATCATCGACCATGAGCAGATCTTTGCCCCTATAGATCCCCAAGAAAAAGAGACCTTGCTCTACCCATTTAGCTCTTGCAAGGAGCTTCTAGCCCACTGTCAGACAGCTCGTTTGACCATCCCTCAGATCATGCTTGAAAATGAGAAAACCTGGCGCTCTGAAGAAGAGGTGAAAAAGGGAATACTAGAGATCTGGGAGGTGATGGAAGAGTCGGTCACTAGAGGATGTGAAACCGATGGGGTCCTTCCCGGGGTACTCAATGTGAAAAGGCGGGCAGCTAAGCTCAAACTCAAGTTAGAAGAAAGCCGAAAAACCAAAGCCAATGACCCTGCATTAGTCTTCGATTGGGTGAGCCTCTTTGCCCTGGCTGTCAACGAAGAGAATGCAGCCGGGGGACGGATCGTAACGGCTCCCACCAATGGTGCTGCAGGGATCATCCCAGCCGTTCTCCACTACTACATGGAGTTTTGTGAAAGCCCTTCTAAGCAAGGAATCATCGACTTCTTTCTCACAGCAGCAGCCATTGGAATCCTCTACAAAGAGGGAGCTTCCCTTTCTGCAGCGGAAATGGGATGCCAAGGAGAAGTGGGTGTTGCCTGCTCGATGGCAGCAGGAGCACTTGTTGCGGCTCTTGGTGGGACAAGCTCTCAAATTGAAAATGCAGCTGAAATTGGGATGGAGCACAACTTAGGCCTCACCTGCGATCCCATTGCAGGCCTCGTTCAAGTTCCTTGCATTGAACGAAATACGATGGGGGCGATCCAGGCGATCAACTCCTGTCGTCTCGCTATGAATGGGGAGGGAGAGTACCATGTCACCCTTGACCAGGTGATCAAAACGATGCATCAGACAGGCATTGATATGAAACACCACTACAAAGAGACCTCCGAAGGGGGGCTCGCTATTCACGTTTCCGTAGGCGTCCCTGAGTGTTAGTACTTTGTAATCCAAGTTTTCACAAGAAAATGGCCTTAGGTTTTTCTGCCAGGTAAAGGGCGAAGAAAAGAGGGCCAGATCATGAATTTGACTTGATTATTCACATAGCAAAGTACTAGACCGAATTTCTGCGAGATTTGCGAGTCCGAGCCCTCTGTTGAAGACTATCAGTGCTAGGCTGTGAAAGGGGAGAATAGGACGTTGTCGCACTCAATACAATTGACTCTTTTTGCAAGCAGGACTTGATAATTTCTTTGGCAGAGTTCATCGCCTTTTTTTTAACCAGTCCCTTTTCTAAAGCGATTTCAGCTGACTCCTGAGCGTCTTTGTAGTTTTGTTGTTGGTATTGTGCACAAGAAAGAGAATAATAAAGCCATGCAATCGCCTTTGGATCTTGTGAGAAAAGGGAAATGCCGTATGTTGCATAAATTTCTGATTTCTTCCATTCTCCTTTTCTGTAAAAAGCGTCTGAGATCAAATAGTAGAGCCAAGCCTTTAAATTTTGATTGTTGTGTACGTACACGAGTCCTTGCAGAGCAGACTCAATCACCCTGTCAGGGTTGCCATTATTGCTCCATGACACGCCGAGATAAAAATGGAATTCTGCTAATTCATGTTGGTGGATATCGGAGATTTTTTTTCGAGCTTCATCGCACTGGGCATGAGCGTCGAAGAATTTTTCTTGGCAACAGAGAGCATGTATGTGGTAGGAATAGAGCTTAGCAGTAATCACATCTTCTCCATCACATTTTCCCATGGTAACGATTGCAGTAGCCATTTCAGCCTTATGGTACTTGCCTTGGGCGTTATAGGAATGAGCGAGCTGCTCAGTTAATTCTAAAAAAAGAAGATAATTCGTGGTCAGGAGAGGCAATGTGTCGAGTATTTCAATCCCCTTTTGTGCGACTACCTCCGCGAGTTCAATGCGTCCACTCTGATTACACATCTGACTGAGATGGTGATACAGCTCAGAAATCAATGAGCAAATTGAAGGATTCTTTTTTGTATCGATCTCATCAAGTATGCTTTTAAGCCAATCAAATTTGCTGAAATCTTTTGGAACCGATGGATAGGAATAAAGCAGGCGATCCGGAGGATTTTTTACGTCCAATTGTTTGATTTGGGCCCCAAGACGTAAGAGATAGAGCTCTGCAATTTCATTAACAAGGTGTTTCGGCGCATTCCATATTGCTGTAGCCGCGCATGTTTCAGCTTCGAAAAACTTCTCTAAACCAATATAAGCAGTAACAATTTGGCGGTCGATAAAAGTGGTTATGGGATCACTTAGTTTCTTCTTTTCGTCAGCAATGAGTTTTAGCGCTTCGTATGCCTTTTGGATTGCACCCGAAAAATCTTTCTCGAGATTACATGCAAAGGAAATCTGGGCGAGTAACTTCAGGTGGATAGGCTTGGTTTGAGGATCTTCTGAGTCAAATTGAGCCATTCCTTCTGTTGCTATCTTTTTAGCCACATTGGGTCTTCCCAATTGATTATAGGCGAAAACCTGTTCATGATAGAGGGCTCCCTTAAGGGTCCACGAACGAAAGTCTCTTGATAGACCGTTCGCTGCATGCATAATCGCTTCACCATATCTCCCTGTCTCATTGAAAATTTTTGAAAGGAGATAGTCCAGCTCTCCTTTTATTTTAGGACCGAAATAGCGTACTTCCAATCCTTCATTTGCGATTCTTTCAACCTCAGTCAGATTTCCTTGTTCATAGAGAAACACTGCTTCGGATAAGTATTTCTTCGCGAGCTCTTCTTCGCATTTCTTGCGCTCTGCGGATAGGGCAGAAAAAGACCTTACTTTTTTCCCAATATTTAGTGAACTTGGACTATGGACGACTCGTTGGAAATGATGAGATACAATCGAAGAAATACGACTTGTTTCTTGAGAAGGGTCATGAGGAGGTCCCCATCGCTTTGATGTCTCGGATGGTGCATTTGGTACCGTAGGAGGACCTATGGTGAAACCATGATATGGTAAAAGTGGAGATGTCGTCATATTTACTCAAAGAATTCGGTGTCAGCTTTCAGCCATCAGAGATTGATCCAGTGGAATTATTGAGGGTACAAATCGTACAAGGGGTTCTCTTTAAAGGAAAGACTTCATTCTTACGAAAAGTTAGGTGCGACTTTCAAATGCAATTTTGCCACGAAAATTTCTCTGGCTTTTTCCGCTTTATGGTTAAACTTGTTGACCTCAAGATTTGTTCTCTGCCAGAGTCTTCCATCAAAGGAAGATCCTGGTAGAGCCCACTTGTGGGGAATGTATGACTTCGGGCTTCTTGCATGCCAATAGTCACAACAGAAGGCTAGTAGGGTCCCTTCGTGGGGGGACCGCGCGCGACCCGATCTAGAGCACCTATTTCGTCTAATGTACTTCGTCATGAAGTAAACAAGTTCACTTGTCCAGTTCTTCGGGTCCAGTATAGCTTGTCAGAGCAGTTAAGCTGCTGAGATCTGGGGGATTGGGGAGTGGATTGTTATCGAGATTAAGCTCTTCTAGAGCAGTTAAGGAGCTCAAATCTGGGAGTTCGGTGAGCTCATTATCACTGAGATCAAGCCCTTCTAGAGCGGTTAAGCTGCCAATAGACTTAGGGAGTGTAGTGAGCTTATTATTATGGAGCTCAAGCCTTTCTAGAGCTTTTAAGCCGCCAATAGACTCTGGAAGTTCGATGAGCTCATTGTTGTCGAGATCAAATCGTTTTAGAGCGGTTAATTTGCTCAAATCTGGGAGGCTGGTGAAGCAATTTTTCGAGAGATCAAGCCCTTCTAGAGCGGTTAAGCTGCTCAAACCTGGGAGTTGAGAGAGATTATTCTCTCTGAGAGAAAGGTATATTAGAGCGGTTAATCCGCTCAAATCTGGGAGTTTGTTGAGCTTATTGGTATTGAGAATAAGCAATTCTAGAGCTTTTAAGCCGCCAGTAGACTGTGGAAGGTTGGTGAGCTCATTGTTGCCGACATCAAGTTTTTCTAGAGCTTTTAAGCTGCCAATAGACTCAGGAAGTTCGGCGAGCTTATTGCCGTTGAGATCAAGCCTTTCTAGATGGGTTAACCCGCTCATAGACT
>JAAKFS010000001.1 GCA_011064965.1 Chlamydiota bacterium | reverse complement strand
TGTTGTTTATGCTCCTAATGGAAATACACCGGGATTTACGCTCGGCACAACACCAGGCACAGTAGCCCTTCCCGAAGATGGCATGTATGAAATCACATATGGAATTAACGCGCCCACGACTGATTTTAATCCAGGTGGGTTCTTCTCTCCCGCTGTTAGCAGTGAAGATGGGCCACTAACAGTACTCATCGCATCAACTTGTATCCCCCCTTGGGGAGGCCTTCCATTTGGAACAAACTCTACAAGTGGTTCCGGCTACTTTATGAAAGGGACTGAAATAGGCATCGCCTTATTTTCTTCCATTAAGGAACCACTTTTTCCCCTTATGGATCCCGCCACGTTAACGATCTTAGCTGAACCAAATGGAAGCCCCTCTGCTTATATGACTGTGGTTAGACTATATTAGCTGAACTGGAGCCTTGGATTGAAACAAAGGGTTCAGGAGAGCTTCTCGTTGATATTGATCCGCAACAAGAGCTAATAGGTTCCGGAAATTAACGTGGGGCCCCATAGAACTTCAGGTGAATGCAACACTAGCAAAAGCCATCGACCTAAGGCTATGTTTAAAGCTCAGTCAGTATGCCGCAAAACTTGTAAAACTCTCTTCCCTATCGTTATCAAAGAATAGGCTCCAGTTGAATGGAGAAGGCCCCCTGAAGATAGATTCCTACTCAGAAGATTGTTCGCAATCATTTCTTGACCTAGAGCAGTTAGAAGTCTAAAGTTTAAATATTTAATGGTTTTCTTATGAAAGTTTCAAATCAAAAGATTTTTGCAAAGAGCCTCCTCTTCTTTTTTTTTGGCATCATCCTAACAACTCCCCTCAAGGCAGCAATACTTTCAGAAGAAATTATGCCTATGGGAACTCGAGCTCCATCTATAACCCCTGGGATGACTGGAACTGCTCCTAAAGAGTTTATCACTGTTTCCACTCCAGTGGGATCAGTAACGGTAAACAACCCTGGTTTTATTCCATTTTCTGTCTTTTATACGCCTCATGGAAGTTCACCAGGATTTATACTCGGCACAATTCGAGGCACAGTAGTCGTTCCTGAATCCGGCACGTATCAAATAACTTATGGAATTACCTCTGCCACATCTGCTTTTGGTCCACGTGGATACTTTGCTCCTGCTATCACCAGCATCATTGGATCAACCTTAATACCTCTACCAATGGCTACACCAAAAGCAATACTTATAACATCAACTGCTATCCCCCCTTGGGGAGGGCTTGCATTTGGTGCGTACTCTACCTCCGCCTCCTGTTACCTTGCGGAAGGTACTGAATTAGGTATTGCCCTATTTTCCAATAATCCAGACTCTCCTCCTACGTTAATGATTTTGCCGGAGCCGAACGGACTTCCATCTGCTTATTTGACAGTGGTAAGGTTGTATTAAGGTGAATGTTCACCTATGCGATAAAAGTCCTTGTCTTAAATAATGTACAGACCAAATGTTACACTACCCTCTGCAAGCCCTGCTTCTAATTGCTCGTAGGTGGGTTTCATGCTAAATCATGAAAAAAAATTATTTTTTGGCGCAAGGATTTTTCCGCATAGGTGAACATTTACCTCGCTTCAAACATGCTCTAAAAGATCTGTATGACTATTCAAGGGAAGCAAATAGCAACTTTTAAACCCTTACCCATATATTAGAAAATCTGTACTCTGCAGATGTGCGAGAATCTATGAGTGCGACACTCATTGTCAGCAAATTTAGAAAAATTCCAGGACCCGTGAAAAACAAGAGGACCTCATGAGAGCAATGGTCTTAGAAAAGATGGGAAGTCCCCTCGTCCTAAAAGAGGTTCCTTCCCCAATACCCAAACAAAATGAGGTGGAGATCGAAGTGCTCGCCTGTGCTGTCTGCCGCACCGACCTCCACATCGTCGATGGAGAGCTTCCCGCTCCTCAACTCCCTTTGATCTTAGGTCATCAAATCGTAGGGCGTGTCAAAAGCCCCCACTCAAAATTCCAGCAAGGAGATCTCGTCGGGGTTCCCTGGCTTGGCAAGAGCTGCGGCCATTGCTATTACTGCACGCAGAAACAAGAAAACCTCTGCGACACTCCCACCTTCACCGGCTATACAGTGAATGGAGGCTTTGCAGAGGTTGTAGTTGCCCATGAGGACTACATCTTTCCCATTCCAAAAGGATATGACCCCATCCAAGCTGCCCCCTTACTCTGCGCTGGCATGATCGGCTATCGCAGCCTCCAAAAAGTCCGCGACGCCAAAACCATTGGCTTTTATGGATTCGGGTCAGCAGCTCACCTTCTCATCCAAGTTGCCAAACATCGCAACCAAAAGATCTATGCCTTCACAAAGGAAGGAGATACCAAAGGACAAAAAGAGGCAATGCAGCGGGGAGCCACTTGGGCGGGAAGCTCCACGGAGATGCCTCCCGAGCCCCTCGATGGAGCGATCATCTTCGCTCCTGTTGGATCTCTGATTCCTCAAGCCCTGCGAGCACTTCGCAAAGGGGGAAAAGTGGTATGCGCTGGAATCCACATGAGCGATATTCCCTCGTTCCCTTATGATATCCTCTGGGGAGAAAGATCTATAGAGTCAGTGGCCAACCTAACGAGAAAAGATGGAGAGGAGTTTTTAACGCTCGCCCCAAAGATCCCTATCGTGACAGAAGTGACCACTTACCCTTTAGAAAAAGCCAACGAAGCGTTGGATGATCTCCGAGAAGGGCGCATCTCAGAGACGGCCGTGATCACTATTTAGAGAATCTCCCCATTTTGGGATCGACGAGTTTGATCAGGTCATGGGGATGCATCTGGATCGATTCTGTCCGAAGGCCGCAGTTGAATGCTGAATGGGGGCGATCGTTGATCTCCTCATCAAAATAGGTCTCGAGATTGAGTAGGTTCCCGAAAGGGGGCACAGCACCCAGAAGAAGACCGAAGCGCTCTTCGATGACTGCAGGGTCTTCAAATTCACATTTCTCACCAAGAGCGCTAGCCACTGCCTTCATATCGACCTTTTTATGCGCGGGGATGTTGATTTGATAGTTCCTCTTCGATTGCTTGCCACGTAGAATCAGGGATTTCACTCCATCGGCTAGCGTCATCCCCCGCATTTTGGCGGTCTCTTCTGATGAGACAGGTGTCTCATCGTGTTTTAAATGTTTGTATTGGATGTCGTTTTGATTGAGGAGGCGGATGATCTCGTTGCGAATATTCTCTCCACCAAAAAACATCTGGGATTTAATGCGATTGCTGGCAATGCGTTTTGGATCAGAAGGAAACAAAGAGGCCTCGCGGATATTTTTGAGTCCGAGAAGGGTCATTGTCAGGCGCTCTAACCCCATTCCAAATCCGCCGTGAGGAGGCATCCCATGCTCGAAGACGGTTAAATAATCGGTGAAGTGATCGGGGTCCATCCCCTTCGACTTGATCCCCTCGACCATCGAGGTGTAGGTATGACGCCGTTGCCCTCCCGAGGTGATCTCGGTTCCTGCACATAGCAGATCAAAGGTATTGCTAAGTGTTGGATCATCCTCATTGCGATAAGAGTAGAAGGGGCGTTTTTCCATCTTCCAGTCGGTCACAATGATGAGGTCGGTCCCAAACTCTTCTCGGGCATATTTGCAGAGGTCCCTTTCTGCTGCGGGGCTCAGGTCTGGTTCTCCCCTTTCATCGATTCCGGTCCGTTTGAAATAGATCTCGAGGGCTTCTTTAAACGTAACTCTTGGGATAGAAACTCCATCAGGGCAACAAACAAGTTCGATTTCTAAAGTAGCGAGTTCCTTTTCACAGGTGGCTTCCACATGCCTTAGGATCGCCTTGATGCATCCCTCTTGAATGTCGAGCACCTCATGCCAGTGTTCGAAAAAACCCATCTCAAACTCTAACTGCTTCCCTTCTGATAAGTGCCTGGGGGTATGGGAGGGCTCCGCACGGAAAAAAGGCATGAGCGCAAAGACCCGCTCATCCACACCGACCATAATCTGCTTATAGAGCTGCGAGCTTTGCGCAAGTGTTGCGGTATGCCCAAAGTAATCTACATGGAAAAATTCTGCCCCTCCTTCGGATGAAGCCCCGATGATGTTAGGAGCAAAGTACTCAACAGCTCCCACGACATCGTGCATGTAGAGTCGATAGGCATGAACAATTTCAGCCTGAATATGAAAGACCGCTTGGATTTTCCGATTCCTTAAGGCTAAAGAGCGATGATCGAGGATGAACTCGAGATCAGAAGGGATCTCTGGTTTGTAGTACTCAATCGGAGGAGAAGAGGTCACCTCCACCTCGATCTCCACATTGGGGTTGATGATTTCTACACCGAGTCCCGCCTCTTTGGAGGCAACAGGTGTACCGGTAATGCGCACGATGGTTCCAGGTGCGAGCTTCTCGAGCCGCTTCACCATCTCTTTATCCTGAACAACCACTTGGGCAAAGCCACTTCGATCCCGCACAATCAGAAAACCGAGCTTCCCCATCCCGCGGAAGCTATTGATCCATCCTCGAATCAGAACTGGTGTATCCACGTGAGAGATAAGATCTTTTGCAAGTACTCGTGTCATAAGGGCCTAAATATACCCCAAGTACGGCTTTGGGAACAAGGGCTAGGACTGGATCATCACTCCGAGGCCTTCCAATAAGCCTACCGCCTCTGGCAGAGAAAATTTAGCTTTGTTAAGAGAATTATTGAGGGGGTTGATCTGGTACTCTTTTGCTTCTTGGAAATTCGCTTTTTTCAGGTTGGCGTGATGAAAGAGGGTTCCCGTGAGAGTGCTCTTCTGGAAGTCGGATTCTTCGAGATTCGTCTCCACGAAATGGCACTCCTTCACTCGGCATTCAACGAAGCGGCTCTTCTTCAGGATCAGTCCTGAAAAGTTACACCCACTCAGAAGAGACTTTTCAAAAGAGAGCTGAAGAAATGAGGGATCCACTACAGTGAAGTCGATGCCCATACACTTGGAATCGACCATGTGCACCTCTTGCAGTCGGACGTCTTGCACCTTCGTTGTTGTCCAATTGCATCCAGAGAAAGCGCATTGAAAAAAACGGGCTTTACGAAGATCAAGGCCACTGAAGTCACATCCTTCGAAGCGCACGCTCAAAAATGAGGAGCCTTGCAGATTTTTCGGAAAGTTCTCTCGAGTGAATGTCTCGTCTTCATATTCCATCTGTTTCCAAATTTCTTCAAATCGCGTAAGCTAATCGTATGATCTATCCTGAAACTACCCAGTCGCCTGAGGAAGTTGCTACCCACTATAACAGCCTCGATCAATATTATCGAAAACTTTGGGGCGAACACCTCCATCACGGCTTTTGGAAATCGGGCCATGAAAGCGTTGAAGAGGCTACTGAAGAGCTCATCCGCCTCGTCGCAGAGGCGGGGAAGATCACCGAGAATAGCTTAGTCTGCGACGTCGGTTGCGGCTATGGGGGCACCTCTCGATTTCTAGTGGAGCATTACAAGGCTCATCTCACTTCTTTGACTCTATCAGAAGCACAGCTCGACTATGCCAAAGCACAAACCCCCGATACAGACAATCCCAACTACCTACTTTCCGACTTCCTCCAATCCGAGCTCCCCTCTGATCATTTCGATGTGGTCCTCTCCATTGAAAGTTCTGAACACATGGTCGATAAGAAGAAGTTCTTCCACGAAGTGACGCGGATCTTAAAACCGGGTGGCCGGTTTGTTACCTGCGCCTGGCTTGCCAAAAACAGTCCAAAAAAATGGGAAGTGAAGCATTTCCTCGAGCCCATATGCCGAGAGGGACGGCTCCCTAGCATGGGGTCTGAGCTTGACTACCGAGAGATGATGGTAAACGCAGGGCTTCAAGAGATCGCCTTCCGGGACATCTCAAACTCTGTCAAAAAAACCTGGGCCATCTGCATCGGTAGAGCCTCCAAAGCCTTCTTCTCAGACAAAGAGCTGCGAAGCTATCTTCTCAGTAGATCTTCTAGCGACCGGGTCTTCGCTAAAACCCTCCTCCGCCTTTGGGGCGCCTATGAACTAAAATCGATGCGTTATGGCCTCTTCACGGCAAGTAAACAATGAGTAGGATTCCTCCCAAACCCCTAAAAGATTATCCGTGGTACTTGCGCATTTTCTACCGCTACCAGAAAAAAAAGTATGGCTCTCCCCTTATGCCCACCCTTCTTTGGGGACGGGTCCCCAAACTCCTTCGCCTCTTCTTACGTTTTGTTCGCTTCTTCGAGAGAAAGGGCTCTCCCCTCTCTCCCAGTCTGCGAGCCCTCGTGATGATCCGAGCCTCTCAAATCAATGAATGCCACTTTTGTATCGATCTGAATGCCCAAGCTCTTTTAGAGAGAGAAGGAGATCTCCACAAATTCGAAGGGTTAGCAAACTACCAAGAGAATTCCCTTTTTTCTGAGAAAGAGAGATGCGCTCTTGAATATGCAGAAGTGATGAGTCAATCAGATCAAAAAGTGACAGATGCTCTCTTCAATAGATTAAAGAAGCACTTTTCAGAAGATGCCATCATCGAGCTCACAGGGCTCATTGCTTTCCAAAATCTCTCCAGCAAGTTCAACGTCGCGTTAGATGTTGAAGCGCACGGCTTTTGCAGAACAGAAAATTTTCCATAGATTTTTATCCCCCATCATAATAAAACCTTCGCTTGATATTGAACCTATAGGATTTTTTTGGCTATTCGACCCGATCTGAGAACGACCTTTCAAACAGAGATCGCAGATTCTTTTGCTGCGATCTATAAGAGAGATAAAGGCAATCCTGGGAAAAATGCAAAAGATGCTGCGAAAAGAGCCTATGAGATTTTCCAAAACACCTTAAACTCTCCTTTAGATTTCATCCTGATTGGTCCTGATCAAATACGAAGTAACTCCGAATTAGCAGAAAATCTTGGCCTTATCATTACGCATCAGAAAAAGACAAAAAGAGGAAAGGAAAATGAAGTCGTTCACGGGGCCATCTTAGGAGAGTCTCAATGGTCTTTGCTCATCAACGATGCGTTCATTTTAGGAGCCATCCATGGGCACAAAGAGGTTTTTCTTCTGGGGAAATCATTCAAGATAATCGAGGAAAGAGACTCCTCTCTCACAACGCTTGGAAGAGAGATCGCTCTTCTTCAAATCGCCGGCTATCAAAGAGTCGCTACGGAAGAAAAAGAGTTGATTGCTTTTCAACTGCCTGAAGAAATTTCTGCTGAAGATCTCACCCTTCAAGCGCTTTGGAACAGATTAGATCAGTTCGAAGTCGAGGCAATCTCAAGGTTTTTCGATACTCTTGAGTGTGATTGAACAGCTGCTGCGGGTTCGCAGTTTTCATTTCCTCCAAAGAGGCATCTTCTAGCAACAACACTTGTTTGACTATCGCGGGTAGAGTAATTCCGAGGTGGAGAATTCGGATCGATAGAATCTAGTGGACTACGCGTGCATCGATTTGCATAAATGGCTTCAAAAATCTCTCGAATATCCTTTACCGACTTGATAGAGGCAATGGCATTTCGACAGTCCGTCAATGTGAGATTTTTATAAGGCTCTGCAGGGGGAGCAAAGACCACTCCCATGTTCTTGTCAGCATCGATCCGTTGAAATCCATGCAGATAAAGGAGGTAAATTTCTCTTCCCAGAACCCGAGGTCTGTTGTTTTTCTTATCCCAGAGAAGTTTATCGGAGATTTTTCCTTTCTTTTGAGTGACAACGTGAAACTCTTTCCCTGCGTGGATCGCACCTAACATGAACATATCATTGCGAAAGACCGACCAATTCGAGTCATTGACGATAGACCCTCTGGTGAGATGGTTTTTTGTTATTTTTTTCGCAGTTTTGGGGGATAAAACGAGACTTTTGGCAAGAAACTTCTTGACTTCTCTCTCATTCGCTTGAGGTTCAGTAGCTAATGTCCCAAAACTATGCAAAAGGTCTTCATCTTCACGGATGTCTGCTGCGCCCAGGATAATGAAAGGGAGATTTGTGTCACTCCCGAGCTCATAAGCTGTGTAACCCCTTAAGGCTTCTTGCTTTGGAGGCAATAGCTTGCCCTTTGGAGTCTCTCGGCTCAAATCTGCATAGAGACCCTTCATCTCCTCTTGGAGGGTTTTTTTGGACGTATAGACGAGTTCGGAATACCGACTCGAGGGAGGAGAAATAGCTGCCATTTTAAACTTTCTATTTTAAATTATATACTTTATTATACTAACTACGTCAATTTTAATCAAATGGTTATTTTTAGTTAACAAAACTATTTATTATCAGTCACAAAAAAAATTTCTTATCAAGAACGTCCAGCTTGAGGCTCTTTTGGCCCCTGATCAAACGGGCTCTCCGGGACGAAATCAGCTCTATGTGTTTCTATAAGAGTCGTTTATAATATTACCTAGCACAAAAAATGGAGTCGCTTGAAATTTCTAACTAAACTCACATAAAACCTAACGATTGGTTAGGTTTTATGATTGAGCAAAGCAATTTGCACTATCTAAAATTCCCGCCCCTCCTGAAAAGTGACAATTCCTATAAAGACATTTCCTTTCTCACAGGATACGCAGTCTACAAAATCCCTCCAGCAAATTGAACGCTCCCATAAAGATTGAAGCGTACGGCTTTTGCAAAAAAAGTTTATAACATTTATCCTAAGGATATGGAATGGTTACAGAATGTCCTCTCCCTTCCCGGAGAAACGTCCGGCTTGATGGTCTTTTTGTCTCTAGTCAAACGGGCCATCTCACTGATCGGTGTGCTCGTGATCTTATGGGGCTCTCTAAGAGCGGGTTACTATTTTCTCTGGTACTGTCAAAAGAAGCTCAAGAATGGAGAAGCAGTCGATCTCATCCGGCTGGAGTTTGGGCAGGCGATCGTCCTCGGCCTGGAGTTCATCGTAGCCGCAGACGTGATAGAAACGACAAAAGCCCCCACCTATTACAGCCTTGGCGTTTTAGCCGGTCTCATCGCCATCCGCACCATTCTCTCCTACGCTCTCAATCATGAACTCAACGTTCTCAAGGGGTTAGGACAAAAAATGGCCGCATTTAAGAAGAAATAGCATGATCGACGGCGTCCTCCTTCTCTGGTTCATCCTCACTCTCGGCTCTATCATCTTTGTCCTCTGGGACCAGCTGACCAATACCCCCTCTATGCGTGTGATGACCCTCGCTTGGGCTCTCGTCATCCTCTATACAGGACCTTTGGGGCTCTTCCTTTATTTTCTATCTTGCCGGCAACCCCTCCCTGACACACACGATCAGTTCATTGCAGCCCACTGGAAACAATCCCTCGGCTCTTTGATCCACTGCGTTGCAGGAGATGCGACTGCCATTATTTTCATGGCAGCGATCCTCCACTTTTATCCTGTTCCCAATGGAACCGAAGTGATCATTGAATACACAGCGGCCTACCTCTTTGGTCTCTTCATCTTCCAAGCTCTCTTCATGAGATCGATGTTTCCCTCTTATTGGACTGCTGTAAAGAACACCCTCTTCGCAGAAACGGTCTCTATGAACATGGTCATGGCAGGGATGTTTCCGGTCATCGTTGCCATTAAGCATTTCTGTCCCATTGCCTCAAATCCAATGCTCCCCTATTTCTGGGGGATGATGTCCCTAGCGACCATTGTCGGGTTCATCATCGCCTATCCGATCAACTCGTGGATGGTCAGAAAAGGGGTGAAACACGGCATGATGTCTAAAGGAATGACGATGCACCATGAGGCCCCGGCCCTTTCCCCTGCCCTATCATGGGGGATGGTCATCGGCACCTACCTCTTCTTTTTTGCCGTGATGGGCATCGTCGCCCTTTTCGTTCCGATCCGCTTCTGATCTGGAGTTGCCAAGAGGGATTCTGGGGTGGTATACTCTCTCTCATGCTCTATCTCGTCTGTGCAATCCCCTGCGAAGCTGAGCCCCTCATCCGGTTCTTTGGCCTTAAGTCGCTCTCCAACGAACTTCCATTTAGGATTTTTTCACGCGGGGAAATCTCCCTTGTCATCACAGGAGTAGGACGGATAGCAGCCGCCACCGCCTGCGGCTATCTCCACGGCCAGTTTGCCAAGACAAACCCCATCTGGCTCAACGTAGGGATAGCTGGTCACCCAACAGCAGAGATCGGCAATCCCTTCATGGTTCATAAGATCGAAGGCGCACGGTCTTTCTACCCGAGTTTTACCTTCTCCCCTCCTTGCCCAACTGCCCCGCTACTCACTGTTGACAAGCCCGCCAAAGAACTCAGC
The DNA here is from genome assembly GCA_011064965.1 of Chlamydiota bacterium. Lineage (GTDB taxonomy): Bacteria > Chlamydiota > Chlamydiia > Chlamydiales > Rhabdochlamydiaceae > Sacchariniichlamydia. The sequence goes on along the minus strand of JAAKFS010000001.1, from coordinate 162,738 downwards.
AAAGAGTGTCTCTATGACATGGAAGGGGCGGGGTTTTATGAAAGTGCTGCGAGATTTTCAAGTCTTGAACTCATCCACCTCGTCAAAATCGTCTCCGATGATGGAGCTCAGATCCTCGATAAAAACAGAGTCAGTGCTCTTGTTGAAAAACAGATCCTCTTAATCGAAGAGATCACTCTCACCTTGCAAACACTCCAAGAGGAGATCCACCTGCCCACAACACCTGCGCCAAAGAGACTCTCTGCTACCGAACAGCACCAGTGGAAGCGACTCATCACACAAGCTGAAGCGCTGGGCCTCTCTCCAAAAGAAGATCTGCCTTCCCTACGAAAACAAATCGAGGATCATGTTCCCGCACATCTACATTGAAGAAGAGGTCCTGGACCATCCAAAAACGCAAGCGATTACGGAGCGTTTTCCAAAAGCGCAGCGAGTTCCCATTTCTCGCTACACAGAAGTGTTCAACCGCAAAGGACAGAATTTTCGTCTGCAAAAGAAACAGCCCGCCCTCATCCTAGCGAAAAAATTTAAGAATTTTGTCCTTGAGACCCCTCCGGGATATGGGATCGGTGGAAAGAAGAACTACTACTTCTCTCACATGCTCAATTGCATCTTCGATTGTAGGTATTGTTTTCTTCAGGGGATGTACAACTCGGCCAACTATGTGATCTTTGTCAACTTTGAGGATTTTACTCAGGCGATGGAAGAGAGGATCTCATCCGAAGAGACCTATTTTTTCTCGGGGTATGACTGTGATAGTCTAGCCTTGGAGCCGATCACCCACTTTGCCAAAGGATATCTCCCCTTCTTTGCCAAGCACAAAAAAGCTTTTTTAGAACTCAGAACAAAAAGCACGAACATCGCCTTCCTTCAAAAAACGACTCCCCTCTCCAACTGCATCGTCGCCTTCACCCTTTCACCGGAAGAGATCGTCCGCGAGTATGAACATAAGACTCCATCTCTTAAAAAACGCCTCGCCGCATTAAAGAAGCTCCAAGAGCAAGGATGGCCCATTGGTCTGCGTTTTGATCCCCTTCTTTACTGCGAGGACTTTAAAGAGGTCTACGCCCGTTTTTTCAAAGAGGTTTTCAGTGTGCTTCAGCCCACTGGCATCCACTCGATCACTCTTGGGGTCTTTCGTCTGCCGAAGCCTTTTTTCAAAAAGATGAGAGGGCTCTACCCCAAGGAGAAACTCTTTGCCCTTGTAACGGAAGAGGGCTCCACCTTTTCCTATCCAGAGAGTCTATCCCAAGAAATGCGTGCCTTTTGCCAGGAAGAAGTGCTAAAATACATCCCAGAAACCCTTCTTTACTCCTGCGAGGTATGACCGCGTGACTAAAACCATTCTCATTACCGGAACGAGCCGCGGGATCGGCCGGGCAATTGCCATTCAGCTTCTATCAGAGGGATATCAGGTGATTGGTCTCTCCCGAACCCAGTCGATCGAGCATGACAACTACACCCACTATCAAATTGATCTCGCAGACTTAAGTACCCTTCCCGATCGGCTCAAAACCCTAAATCTCACCATCGATGGTCTCATTTGCAATGCAGGGATCTGGCACTATAGCAACTTCGAAGAGCTCTCCTATGCAGATATCGAGCAAATGGTGCATCTCAATCTCCTCTCACCCCTCTTCCTCGTCAAGGCCTTCCTTCCCCAGATGAAACAAAAACGAAGCGGAGATATCTTCTTCCTGGGATCAGAATCAGGACTCAAAGGAGCTCCCAAACAAAGTGTCTACTCGGCGAGCAAAAGCGCCCTTCGGGCCTTTGCCCAGTCTCTTAGAAGTGAGAGCGCCACGAAAAACATCCGCGTCACGATGATCAATCCTGGCTCTGTAAAAACTGACATGCTGGAGATTGCTCCCTTCTCTCTTAGTGAAGATAGTCTCCATCACATTCTTCCCGAAGACATCGCCCAACTCATCTCCTATCTTCTCAAAGCCCGCACGGGAACGGTTCTCGATGAGATCACTCTATCCCCACAAAAGCACCGATTAGAAAAAAAGAAAGAGACAACCCTGTGAACATCGCCAAATGGCTCATCATCACCGGCTTCAGCCTGATCATCGTCGGTCTCATCACTTGGGGAATCACAAAACTCGGTCTTCCCATAGGGAAACTCCCTGGGGATATCCAAATGAAGACAAAGAAGTTTGGGATCTATTTTCCGATCGCCACATCGATCGTCTTAAGCATTGTGTTGACGATTGTGCTCAATCTCATTCTCTGGCTCTTTCGCAAGTAATTCCTAAGTAACCTCGGCAGGTCTCCTGGCTGCTAACAAAATCGCAAAGGCAGCTAGCCCCGCAACCCCCATGAAATAAAACGATGGTGCTGCAACCCACCCCGTTTTCTGATAGAGCCATAGCGATATGGCAGCGCTCGGCATGCCGATGAGTTGCGATCCAAGGGCACTGGCTGTAGCAACGAGCGTATATCGAACGTGTGCTGGCACTTTTTCTTGCGCCCAATGGTGAAAAGGCGCAGCAAAACCCACTCCGAGGGTCACAAAAACAATGCGCACTACAATCGCCACCTGACTAGACGCATTAGGCAGCAAGGAAAAAAGGGGGAAAGCCAAAACCATCACTAAAAGAGCGCACCACATCATGAGCTTCTCCTTCACCCACCTCGTAGCAAGGAATCCAAAGAGGGGTAAAAGAATGAAGTCGAGCAGCAAAAGAAACGTATTTGATCTGCAGGCTTGCTCTTTCGTGATTGTTGTCACAAAAGGAAGGTACCCATTCATGAAGGTCGTTGCATAAAGATAAGTACAGTAGGAAAAGCCTGCGGCAAAAATGATGGGGAGCGCTGCAGCGCGATACTTCAGAATCAAAGAAAAGTGCTCTCTGATAGAAACTCTCTGTTTTTGCTGCACAGGCTCGGGAAGATAAAGGCGGATGAAGAACCCCCATATCCCGCAAATGCTTCCGATAAAAAAAGGGACTCTCCAAAAGTGCACAAATGTCTCTCTCTGAAAACTAAAAAGAGTCACCACACCAGAGGCGAGAAAGATCCCAAGGATTGTTGAGCTGTCGTAAAGGCTACTGAGGAAACTCTTCTGCCCTTCTTCTGCCGCTTCTAAAATGAGAATCGCTCCCCCCGTCGTCTCTCCGGCTGCAAAGAAACTTTGCAAAAGGCGGCAGAGCCCCAAAAACATGGGAGCTGCCCTACCTACCTGTGCATAGGTCGGCAAACATCCCATTCCGATGGTCACAATTGCCATCCCCATGAGCGTGAAAGAAAGGGCTCGCTTCCGCCCATACCGATCGCCTATGTATCCAAAGAAAAGGGCGCCAATGGGCTTGCTCAGAAGCCCCAACACCATCATCCCATAAATGAGAATCAGAGCTGATATTTGTCCCTTTTCTGGAAAAAATAAGGGCGCGATAAAAGGAGCGAGAAGCCCAAATAGCGCCTTATCGTAATGATCAAAAATATTGCCGAGAATACCGGCAACAAAGGTCCGTTTTTTCATTGATATCTCCTACTTTCGCCGGTATTACCCGGATCAAGCCTTGGGGGATCATTCCCCTCAGAGTTAGGTCAAAAGACCCTCTCAGCCGCTAAGCGGCACCCCTGGTGATTTTGTTATAACTTAAGGTCTCTCTTTTTGAGCTCCTTTTTTAGCTGCTTTAGTCCTTCAAAGTGGACAGCATCGATGCCAACTGATTGGGCTATCTTGACGTTCTCCTCGTTATCATCGACAAGAAAACACTCTTCTGGAGCTACGCCCAGCTCTTCAAGAAGGGCGAGGTAATCCTCCTGCGAGGGATTCTCCACGCTCATTCCATACGAAAAGGGACCATAGGCCCCCTCATCTCCAAAAAACCTGGAGAGGAAGGTATTCTTGAGTCCTTCGTCGCGAAGAGAACGGGCGAGTTCTGAGATCTCTAGAATTGAGACTAGGGCTCGCTCTTTTTGCTTTGCAAGCTTCTTCTGCCATTTTTCAGGGACGTATTTCTTCAGTTTCTTTATCGATTTTTTCCAAAGAGGATGCTGGGAGAGCTCTTCTTTGTACTCTTCGAGAACATTCTTGAGTTCTTCTTTTGAGGATTCGAATTCCTCTTTTACCCAAGTGAGAATTTTCTCCTTTTCACCGGCGACTCGGATCCCGCTGTAGTCAATGACGACGGCTTTTATCTCGTGTGCAGAGAGTGTTTGCGTAAGAGTAAGAAGAAGTAGAAGAAAAGAGAAAAGGTATCGCATAGAGAATCTCCGGGTTAGTAGAAGGGTAGCTTATCACAAGGAAAGGAGGGAATCAATTCAAGAGGTGCTCTTTGATCCCATCAAAATAGGCCTCTGCCACTTGTTTGATTCTGGAAGAGCAGCGCCTCCCATCGATCACAAAGTCCTTTCGGCTTAAGGTCTGACACTCATCAATATTATTTTGAATGAGTGTCTCGCCATAGCAAACAGGACCGTGAACGAGACGGGTCAGGGCGAGATTGCGCGCATAGACCCCTTCATCGAGTTTGAGGCAGACGTTTTCTAGATAACGGGCTCCATCGTTTTTCGAGACAACAGGGACACCCAGATGAGAAGAGAACTGCTTTAAGATCGCTTGGCTCAAATGAAGCGAGGCGGGAAGATCATCGGTCACAAGCAAACGAATGAACTCATACCGACTCTCTTGGGTGATGAGCTCACTGCGACAAAAGGCCCCAGGGATGAACACCATATTGTAATTCGAAGAGGCTACAGAGTGATTTGAAGCACTTCCCTCGGCTACCTCTTGTGAGTTGTAATGGATCACGACCGTCAGATCGGGCGCATAGGCATTGATTCTTTTTGCTCTCGCACGCAGATCGAGGGGGTTGTAGTAGCGTCGGAAAAGTGTAGTCAAGTGAGCCTCTTTCCACCAGAGCTCAGGGCTAGCCTTTAGCCAGTCGAAAAAGTCCTTCTCGTAGACCCCTTCCCCGATTCTTTTCCGGGTTATCATCACCTCCGCTCCCTCTTTTTCCAAAAGGATTTGGAGGTAACGCGCCGTTAAAAAAGAGAGGGTGCCCTCATCGAAGGCGATCGCCTTCTCTCTCTCGAGAGAGGGAGGGATATCGATGAAGCGCTCCTCGAGTCTCGCATACTTCCCACCCAGATGCCCTGGGTCAATAGCGATCTTGCACCCGACGAGGTTTTTTCTCTTAGCTGTACTCCCCTCTTCTTTCTTGGATGATGGGATGAGCTTTAAGCAAAATTCGACACTCCGCTCCTTCTGCGAGATCGGTGTGTCATAGAGGGTAAAAACCTCGTCAGTGAGGGTAAAAAAGTTTTGCATCCTCTCATCTCTTTGCAGAAACTGCTCGAGTTTTTTTTCTATTTCGGGCCGAGTCCACCTCTCTTGATAGCCATCAAAATCGGAAAGATCGCTCCCACCAAAGAGGCATAACTGGAAAAGAAGAAAAAGAGAGAGCAAAAATCGCATCTCCAAAGGATAACAAATAGAGGGAAATCTCGCCATCGGTTATACTAACCTACCTATGATCCACCGTGCAACACAGACGCAAGTCATTCTCCTCCTCGGCCCTCCCGGTGTTGGAAAGGGCTCCCAGGCTCTTCTCATCAAAGAGAAAATGGAAATCTCCCATATCTCTACTGGAGAACTGTTGCGCGATAATATCAAACGGGGAACTCCCCTAGGGAAAAGATTCAAAAGCTATATCGATGCGGGACAACTCGCTCCAGATGAGCTGATTTTTGATCTCCTTTTCAATCGAATCGACAAAGAAGACTGCAGAAAGGGATTCATCCTCGATGGATTCCCCCGAACAATTCTTCAAGCGGAGGAGCTACAAAAGCACCTTACGGAAGAACATGCTCTCATTGCTCTTAGCCTCGAGCTCCCCGATAGCGAGATCATTCAAAGGCTAACCAAAAGACTCACGTGTAAGCAATGCCAAGCCCCTTACCACCTCCTCTACTCACCTCCTAAGTCAGGAGGGATCTGCGATCTCTGTAGTGGAGAGCTCATGCAAAGAAGCGACGATGTGGAGGAAATAGTCAAAAAGCGGATCCAGGTCTACCACGAAAAAACCGCTCCCCTTATTGGATTTTACAAATCAGCAGGTCTTCTGCTGTCCATCGATGCGAATCGCCCCAAAGGGGCAGTCCTCGCTGAAATTCTACAGGCCGTAGGTGACTAGGTGGGTCCCTTCGATGTTGACTAAAGTAAGTTCTTTTGATAGCTCACACAAATACCGAAAGACACCGTCAAAAATGGGGGTAAAGTCGTGCCAAAAGATCACTCCCCCACTCTTAAGAATTTTCAATGCATTTTCTGTATCGCTTTTGACACAGTCATAGCTATGCCCCCCATCGATAAAGATGAGATCGAGTGGGCCTTCTTCAGTGAATTTTGAAAAGTCGAAATTCGTCGAATCGCCCATATGCTGGATAATCTTCCCAGCTACCGAACTAGAGGTGAATTTTCTGGTCAGTTTTTTCTTATCGTGAATGTACTGCAGGTCGCTGTCGAGAACCGGCTGGGCAGTCTTGGGAGCATTCTCTGGAAGATCAATGGTATGAATAACGGCTTCTTCTGGGGCATTTAGCGCCATCTGGAGTGTAGTATTCCCATCGAAGGTCCCTATCTCGAGGATACGCATAGGAGCTCTATGAGCAACAACAGTCGCAATAATCATGAGTTCATACGCAGAGAGGTTTCCATTTCTTGAGTGGAAATTCTCCAGGCGCAGTGGCTGAGAAAAATCGACAAGCTCATCGAGAGACTTCTTTGGCAAGGGAGATTTTTTGATCACCTGATCATAGTAAAACCCCCGCACATGGTCCTGGTAGAACTTCTTACGAGACCGCTTTTTTTTAAGAATCTCGAGAAAGGCTTTGTATTTCCAGTTCTTGTGCTCAAAAACGAGATGCTCGACAACATTTGGCTTCATGGGCTGTGCCCTCCATATCTATAGAGAAAAGGGTACCACCAGTTCTGGTTTATCCTCAAGCTCGACACCTCTTGTCCTTACGTGTTATGATTGCCTGATCATGCAAAGGATTATCACACGTATTCCCCTCTTTCTCATTCTTACCACAGGCCTTTTCCCTTGCGAGGAAGAATGCTGCTATCCCCCTCCTTTCTACGATCTAGAATGCGACGAAGGGTATTTCTTGAGCGGTGAATTCCTCCTTTGGTATGCAAGAGAGAGCAACCTCTCCTATGCTGTCCAGTTTTCTTCTAAGGAGACACCACTCGGGAACGACCCGGCCTTCGCTCCCCAGTCCTATAAAAACCTCAAGACCAACTGGGACCCCGGTTTTCGGATAGGGATTGGGTGGAATAGCTGTTGGGATGGATGGGACTGGTATGGGCACTGGACCTACTTTCGCAATCGACGAAGCGACACTTCTTCGGTATCAGAGTACGGCTCTCAGGGCAATCCCTTTGTTCCCAAAGCGGGAGAAACCGCCCTTTTTAACCCCTGGCAAAACCCTGCCGCAACAAATGGATTCATCAGCTTCGATCAAATGAGCGCTAAGTGGCGCCTCTTTCTCAATGAGATCGATTTCGAAGTAGGGTATAAGTTCTGGCTCAGCCCATTCTTTACTCTGCGCCCCTTTGCGGGAGTCCGCGGAGCATGGACCAAAACTAAATGGAACCTCAGCTCAAAACGAGAAGATCTCCTCGAGTGTTTCGATCGCTTTCGCAATCGCTACTGGGGGGTGGGATTTGTCGCAGGCCTTCAACCCGGCTGGTATTTTTGCGAGAACTTCCTTCTTTTTGCTAATACAGATGCAGCTCTCATTTGGGGGCAGTTCGAAGCCAAAAAGAGAGAAAACTACCGCTCAAATGAAGCTGCCTATCACAACACCTCCCACCAAAAGTTCTACATGATGCAGGCGATCCTCGATCTCAGTGTTGGTCTTCGATGGGAAGAGTATTGGTGTTGCAATCGCTACAGAACCGCGCTCGATTTCGCGTGGGAACATCACATATGGTTTGATCACAATCATCGTGTGCAGCTCTCAAGTCAGGAAAAAGTGAATGCCTTTTCAGCAATAACAGCCTTCACAGAGGTAAATGGAAACCTGATGATGGGGGGCCCTACCTTTCGCTTTCGGTTTGACTTCTAAAACAGTATTTCTTTACTTTAGTAAGCATGAAAAAATCCTTACTTGCTCTCAGCTTAATCGGGGCAACAGGGCTTAGTGCCGAGTGTTGTTCTCCTTGCATCGACTGTGAGTGTTATACTCCAGCTTTTCATCAGCTAGACTGTGACTGGGGGACATTCATCGATGTGGAGTTTCTCTACTGGTATGCAAGAGAGACGAACCTCCCCTATGCAGCGGTGATTACAGCACAGCGAGTAGCCCCAGAAATTGACAGGCTCATCTATGCTACCGATTCATATGAGCGTCTAAAGACCCGTTGGGATCCCGGAGCACGTATCGGTATCGGTTGGAATGACTCCTGTGACGGGTGGGATCTCTTTCTTCACTGGACTTATTTCCATAGTACAAAGAGAAACTCTACCTCAGTCCCTGCAGACTTTGGACAAGAGGAGTTGTTCGAACCGTTGGAGAATGAGCAAGCGATCATAAATCCTTACGTCAACCCCTCCTACCTTTTCTCAAGCCTTCCCTCTGGACAACGCACCTACAACAAAGTCAGAGCCAGTTGGAAGCTCAATTTCAATGCAATTGATTTAGAACTCGGAAGAAAATATTGGCTCTCTCGTTGTTTTACCCTTCGTCCCTTTTCCGGCGTACGCGTCGCTTGGACTAGGACAAACTTCAAAACGCGATCCATTCGTGAAGTTGAGCCAATAGTCATGGAACAAGCCTCCTTTCTCGAAATCGATCAGGACCGTTTCCTGAACCATGTCTGGGGAGCTGGCTTCTTACTCGGATTGCAACCCACATGGTATTTCTGCCAGAGTTTTGCCCTCTTTGGGAATCTCGATCTCGCTCTGCTTTGGGGAAAGGTCAAAGCGAAAAAAAATGAGCAATACAACGCAGCAGTCGGAGAAGATCCGAGCATGGTCATCACTGATTTTGACAATCAATATAGCGACCGCTTCTCGACAATGCATCCAATTCTCGATCTTGCCATTGGCCTTCGTTTCGAAGATTGCTTTTGCTGCAATCGCTACCGGTTTGCTCTTGATTTAGGTTGGGAACACCATACGTGGTTTGATCATAGCCACCGTGTCCTTGCCTTAGATGGTCAACGAAGTGCACCCACAGCTACCCCAGAAACGACCTCTTACGCTTCTTTCTTCGAGCCTAATGGCAATCTCGTCTACGGTGGTCTCGTCGTTCGCGGGCGATTTGATTTCTAAAGATCTAAGAAGCTTCCCTCTTCCCAGTAGGTTTCTCCATAACTGTAAAGAAGTTGCGCCCCTTTTTTGATGCCGCGGTGGCAAGCGGTGAAGATGATGCGGGGCCCCCACTTTGAGTAGTGCTCCCAAGGAACCACATTGGTCTTCGGATCCCTTTCAGGACTGTGATTCATGAAACGGACCCAGTTCCCCGCAGATTTCCCATCGATGGTGAATTTGGGAAAATCAGAGAAAGTAAACGCACTGTCATTATCAGGATCAATCTCTTTATCAGGCCTTATAATCCCCGCATAGTGATTGAGGATGCTATAAGGAGCAATGTTCTCCTTCGCAAAGACCCCATGCCCCACTTTTTTGCTGATGTAGCGGATCTCAACTCTCTTGCAAAAGGGAAGGTCATCACCAAGCGGCTCGATTTTTTTAAGCATTGCATCAAAACGCTTACGCCGATACCAGGACCCGCACTGTTCCATCTCACTTTGGAATTTTTTCCAAGCTCTGTCATAACTCTTCTGGCACTTCGGATCGATGAGGACATCCCCCGTATACTTGATCGTGGTGGAGATTCCAAAACGCTTCTTAAATGTAGGATCTTCTTTCATTTTTCTAGCTATAACCAAAAATGCTCCAAGTTGTAAATCATTTATTTCAAGAATATACCGTATCGGTCTCAAGCACTTAGAAAAAAGGGTATGAACCACACTAGGACTAGCCGAAAAATCGGTTTCTTCCTATCTTATTCAAAGGATATAACCTTAAGGAATACTATGATGAAATGGATAGGGTCAATTGCACTTCTACTCAGCTCTTTACTGCATGCAAACCACACCGAACTCAGAAAGCTCGATTCGATCTCCTACCGTTCACAGATTGGGAGCACAATCGCCCTAATTAAACTCTCCGATGGTTCTCTTTGGAAATGGATGCCCGATCCCTTTAGTGAAAATCTCCTCAGGAAGTGGGCCCCAGGAGATGAAATCATCATCCGCACTCCTAACCAGCCAGGCTACGTCCTGCAGAATCTCTCCCGTCCCCACTACACCCCAATAGTCTCTCTCTCTTTCGGCTCCTATCCCGTCTTCCCCTCGATTGCAGAAATCAACAAAGAACTCAGTCAGATTGAGCTTGATGATGGTTCTCTCTGGCAATTGATCTATGAGTTCAACCATAGAACGCTCTATCACTGGTCAGAGGGTGATCGCATTGTCGCTGTCAGAGGGATGCAAGAGAACTACGAGCTCATCAACCTCGATATTCCCTTTGCTAACCGTAGTGAAATCGAGAGATGTATCCAAGTGACTCTTCTTCTCTCCCATAAGGCAGAAGAGCAAAATCCTTGAGCGCAAACCCCTCTTTTGATATAAGTTTGAGCTTCAATGTCTGCTGGCGTAGCTCAATTGGTAGAGCTCCCGACTTGTAATCGGATGGTTGAGGGTTCGATTCCTTTCGCCAGCAATTTCCTGTCTTGGGGGTGTCGCATAGTGGCAATTGCAAGGGACTGTAAATCCCTCGACTTCGGTCTCCGTTGGTTCGAGTCCAACCACCCCCATCCTTTCGGATAGTTTTCTCCCTTTGTTAAAGAAAACTCTTGCATTCCCCTTCAAATACTCGTATCATCGACTTTCCTACGCCAAAAAATGCAGCTCAAGAGGAGCTTTATGAGTAATGAAATCCAATCCAAAGCTAAAATTGCAGTTTTCAAGGGAAAACAAATCCGGAAAACTCTCTTTAATGATGAGTGGTATTTTTCCATTATTGATGTCGTTGATGCATTAACGCATAGCTCGAATCCCAGAAGGTATTGGTCTGATTTAAAGAAAAAAATCACTGAAGATGAGGGGTTTAGTCAGTTGTACGAAAAAATCGTACAACTGAAAATGGAATCTTCAGATGGGAAAAAATATCTCACAGATACGGCAAATACAGAGACGTTGTTTCGGATTATCCAGTCAATCCCTTCCCCAAAAGCTGAACCTTTTAAAAGATGGCTAGCGAAGGTGGGTTATGAGAGAGTTCAAGAAATTGAAGATCCGGAACTCGCCACAAAGCGCACTCGTGCTCTCTACAAAGCAAAAGGCTATCCCGATGATTGGATTGAGAAGAGAATGCGGGGCATCGCCATTCGCGAACAATTGACGAATGAGTGGGAAAAAAGAGGAATCAAAGAACAGAAGGACTACGCCATTCTCGCTGCTGAGATTTCGGAAGCAACCTTTGGTGTGAAGCCCTCAGAGCACAAAGATCTGAAAAATCTAAAAAAAGAAAATCTACGCGATCATATGACCGACTTAGAACTCATTTTTAACATGCTTGGTGAAGCTTCCACAACGGAAATTGCTGTGCAACATGATGCTCAAGGTTTTGATGAGAATAAGGATGCGGCAAAAGCCGGTGGAGATATTGCTGGAAACGCTCGCAGGGAACTAGAAGAAAAAAGCGGTCGTCAAGTTGTCAGTTCTTCCAATTTTTTGAATCCAGTATTGGATAAAAAAGAAGACCCGGGGTTGTTGCCAGATGAATCGTAATTGAGGAGAAAAATTCAGCTCTTACTTACTCTTATTAGAACAGAGACAATCAACCATTGGCATAAAACAGAATGAATCTACGCCAGTTCTTTTGGAAATTTCACCGTCCCTACAAAATTTATATTATCTTTTTTGTCTTTTTCTCAAGTCTTCTTGGGTTGCATGGAATCATTAATTCCTATTTTACGAAAAGAATCATCGATGCCCTGACGATTTCTTCGTCTTTTTTTTGGCCCGCAGTATTTATGATCGTGAACTTCGAGATCTTTAATTTGTGCTGGAGAGGAATCAATTGGATTCATATCAAAACTCTTCCCACGATAAAAAGTAATGTAATTTCCTACTGTTTTGACTATGTCCATTCTCACTCTCATCGCTTTTTTCAAAATACCTTCAGTGGTTCCATCGCTAATAATATCGAAATTTTATCGGCGAATATTGAAAGAATAACAAAAATTATCGCAATCCGTCTGATTAGAGGGAGTGTCCAGCTTATTGGAGCTCTAATTGGCATGTCATTTATCCATCCGATTTTTTCATATGCTTTGCTGATTTGGACAGCATCTTTTGTTGCGATCAGCATAAAATTTTCAAAAAAAGTCAGCCTTCTATCCCACCAATATGCAGAGAGCCAATCGAATGTGACAGGTAAAATTGTTGATAGCTTTGCAAATTTTTTAAGCGTTAGACTTTTCTCGCAGACGAATCAAGAATCTTATTCTTTGGGGGAATCTTTGGCATCGATGAGGCAAAGGTTTCAAAGAAAAGAATCCTTTCTCTTGAAGTTTTATTTTTTTCAGGGTTTTTCGATCACATGTCTTATCGCTTTTATCATCTATTTTTTAATCCAACTCAAAACAAGCAATCAAATCAGTGTTGGAGCTTTTGTTTTTATTATGGGAGTTGTTCTTTTGGTGACAGAAAATGTTTGGTCTGTCATGCAGCAGATCGATCAATTGAACGATTCCATTGGGAGTTGTGATCAAAGTTTAAAGGCCATATTCACCGCAAATGAAATCACGGATAAGCCTGATGCAAAACCTTTAGAATTGCCTGTAGGAAAAATAGTCTTCGATCAAGTCGCGTTTTCTTATAAAGAAACAGAGCCTCTTTTTTCTGATCTCAGTGTCACAATAATGCCTAAGGAAAAAGTGGGACTTGTAGGATATTCAGGTAGTGGAAAATCCACATTTATCAATTTGATCCTCCGTTTTTACGATGTAATATCTGGGCAAGTTCTTATAGACGAACAAAATGTCCTCGATGTGACACAAAAATCGCTTCGAGAGGCTTTCTCTGTCATACCCCAAGACCCTATACTCTTCGATCGAAGATTAATGGATAATATCCGTTATAGTCGCCCAAATGCATCAGACGGAGAAGTCATTGAGGCGGCAAAGCGAGCGCATATTCATGAGTTTATTTCTGGATTGAGTTTTGGATATAACACATTGCCAGGAGAACATGGCATCAAACTCTCTGGAGGGCAGCGTCAGCGCATTGCGATTGCTAGAGCTATCTTAAAAAATGCTCCTATTCTGATTCTAGATGAAGCTACCTCTCAACTTGATTCAATAACTGAAAAGGAAATCCAGAACTCTTTTGAAGATTTGATGAGAGATAAAACGACCATAGTGATTGCCCATCGCCTTTCTACTCTATTGCGTATGGATCGCTTACTTGTATTCGCTCATGGTAAAATTGTTGAGGAAGGCACTCATGAAGAATTAATACACAAGGAAGGAGTATACCGATCTTTTTGGGATACTCAAGTGGGTGAATTGTTTCCCAAAACAGCTAGCGTTTCCTCTTCCTCTAACCAGCCTATTCCTTGAAATTAGAGCAGACAGGCGGTTTTTCATGCTCGAAAAACTCTTAAGAATCTATACTATCTTTTTGTGATGAGAATGTTAGATAGATATGACTAAAAACAAAATAGTATATGCCATAGGATTAGGGCGCATTGGTCTTCCAATGAGCGCTCTCTTGGCCACGCGCGGATTTACTGTTCATGGGATTGATCCGAATAAGGTAGAGGGAAGAAAGATTCGTGCAAATGGCTTCGATCCCCTCGAACCCCTTCTGGAACAGACTCTGAAAGGAGCTCTTGAAAGCCAATCGCTACACGTAGCGACACATATTTCTCATGTAAAGAAACACTCTGAAAAACCAGTTTTGTCGCTGAGTGGAAGTTCAAAAGCAACGGATCGAGAAGAACCCTTTCTATCCTCTGCCGATAATAGAGAAGAGGGAATGAAAAAAAATTCCCGTTTGCAATTCTTTCGCAATGTCTTTCTCATTGCTGTTCCCACTCTCATTGATCAATCGAATCGCCCTGATCTCTCGCAGCTCTATTTAGCAATCGAATCGATCCAGTCTCACCTTGAATCAGAAGATCTCGTTATCATCGAATCGACCTGCCCAATTGGAACTACCGAAAAAGTCGCTTCGGACCTAAAAAAGAGCATTCCAAATCTCTATGTTGCCCACTGTCCTGAAAGGGTAATTCCGGGGAATATTTTTCATGAACTTGTTCATAATGATCGGGTTGTTGGAGGGGTTGATGAACCATCGACCCTTCATGCAACGGCCTTTTATGAATCGTTTATTCTGGGGAGAGTTTTTTCAACAGATTCACGAACAGCTGAAGGTGTTAAGCTCGCTGAAAATGCCTATAGGGATCTCAACATCGCATTCGCAAATGAACTATCGATGATCGCAGAAAAAAAAGGAGTGGATATTCACGAACTGATTCAACTCGCTAATAGACACCCGCGTGTCCAAATCCTAACTCCAGGAGCTGGCGTGGGTGGGCACTGCATTCCGATCGATCCTTGGTATTTGGTCCACTCAGCTCCAGATCTTGCAGAGCTCATTTCGACTTCTAGAGCTGTGAATGAAAAAAAAGTAAGGTGGATCATAGAACAGGTGAAAGAAAACGTTCGAGAAAGCCAAGCAAAAGCCATTGCATGTTTCGGCCTAACCTATAAGGCGAACGTTCCAGACACCTTAGAATCGCCCGCATTACAAATCATTGAAGAACTTGAAAAAGTCTGCGAAGTACTTCGTGTCGATCCTTATGTTTCAAAACCCTACTCTCCTGAAGAAGCTTTAGCACATGCAGACATTGCGGTTGGTCTCGTAGCTCATGATCAATTTCTTCAGATCCCCTCAAAACATTTCTCTGGGAAAATCATCCTCGATTTTGCAGGAGCCTTTAGGTGAAATCAATTTTAACCGTAGTTGGAACACGGCCCGAAGCAATTAAAATGCTCCCTATTTGCGCCGCTTTAAAAAAAAACCCATTGTTTAACAACAAAATCTGTGTAACGGGCCAACATACAGATCTCCTAAAAACCTTTTTGAATACTAGAGAAATCAAGCCCGATTATCATTTTGCAACATTGGCAGAATCTTCTTCCTTGCACCAAATGGCGGCCCACTTCTTAAGAGAATTCGAGACAATATTTAGTGGCGATAAACCAGATCTTATCCTTGTCCAAGGAGATACTACATCGGCATTCATCGGTGCTCTCTCTGCTTTCTATTCGCATATCTCCATAGGACACATTGAAGCAGGTCTGAGGACAAGAAACCTCTTGTCTCCGTGGCCGGAAGAGGGGCATCGCTCTTTAATCGATAGACTCGCGACCTATTTCTTTCCACCAACTGAAGAGGCCAAACACAACCTTCTTTTGGAAGGGATCCCCCCTGAGAGAATTTGGGTCGTTGGCAATACTTCAATCGATGCCATAAGACAGATGGAGGAGCTCCATACACCTAAAAAAACAGTGAACCGGAATAGGGTTGTCGTCACCATTCACAGAAGAGAAAACCATGGGAATCGGTTGAAAGACGTTTGCTTTGCTCTGCTTGAGCTAGCAAAAGAATTCCCAAAGCTAGAGATCGTCTGTCTATTACACCCCAATCCCAATGTCCGCGAACCCTTAACACAATCACTTGGAAATATGAAGAACATTACTTTGAAAGAGCCAATGGATCACGCTTCTTTTATTCAGCTGTTGAAAGAGAGTCATTTTGTGATCACTGACTCAGGGGGTATTCAAGAAGAGGCCTCTTTTATTGGAACACCTGTTCTTATTATTAGGGAGAACACGGAGAGACCTGAAGGAGTGGAGAGAGAAACAGCACGACTCGTGGGCACAAAGCCAGAAAGTTTGATTGCTTCTTGTCGGGAACTACTTGAGAATGAACAACAACTCGCTGAGATGAGAAAAGTCCACTCCCCTTATGGAGATGGGCATGCTGCAGATCGGATCGTGGACATTTTATCAAACGAGCTAAAATAAGGGGCATCATAGAACATGGGAAACCTCCTTTTTTTTGCAGACAAACTCCCCCCACATGTGGGAGGAATGGAAGTCCATGCAGATTACTTTATCAAGCATTTTACTGGGCACCAAAGGTTTCCTCTATGGGGAGTGATTACAAAAGATCAAGAAGGAAAGGACCTTCTTTTAAGAGAGGGTCAAAAAAAAGAGATCGATCTAAAAAATCTGCCTCAGACTGTTGATCCCAAATATCTTTTTTTCAATTCGGGGAGATGGATAGAAGAGCTGGAACTGTTGCGCGATCTTTTCCCTCATGCAGTTTTTCTTTACCGGACTGGGGGAAACGAAATCATCAAAGCACCCCTCATCCATCAGCGAATTAGCAGTCATCCAAAGAGGCAGCTATATTGGATCAAACATTTGAACAGCGTGATAGATGTTCTGATTACCAATTCTCACTTCACCGAAAAACGACTCCAAGAAATCGGAATCACATGTCCTTTTGTTCGATGCGTCGGAGGTGTCAATGTCTCAGCTCTGCATCCTTCTCAAAGTACCCAAAAGGAACCTATCGTCCTATTTTGTGCTGCACGATTCGTCCCATATAAAAATCACCATCTACTCATCTCTGTCATTAAGGAACTGGTTTCAAGAGAGCACCTCTTTAAACTAAAACTTGCAGGAGACGGCCCGAATTTGGAGGAAATAAAAAATGAAGTGAGCAGAAATAATCTGTCATCTTTTGTGGAGTTCCTTGGGAGCCTGGGAAATGAAGAGGTTTGTAACGAAATCGCTAATGCAAGCGTCTATATCCAACTGAGCGGTGATCAAATAACGAAAGTTCCTGGTGGAAGCTACGTCCATGCAGAAGGCATGGGACGCTCCATTTTAGAGGCGATAACTGCTGGGACATTTGTAGTTGCAGGAAAAAGTGGAGCACTGGATGAAATCGTTACTCCTCATAGCGGAATTCTCGTAGATCTCGATTCTGCTCAACACATCGCCGATTGCCTTGAGGAGCTGCTTCTTAATCTTCCACCTCGAAGAGAGGTGATCAATGACTTTGATTGGGAGAACATTTTTAAGCGATATGAAAAAGTATTCACCAGCCATGGCTGAAAATTTACTAATTGTCCCTTTGCTCGTCACAGAAAAATTCAATCCAGCCCAAAATCAAAGGGATGGAGGGGCTCGATTAGTGAAATCTATGCATCAAGCGTTTGGCGAGTCTCTAAAAATCATGCAATTTGGAAAAGAAATCGACCCTCAAGCAACTTGGCAATTCGACTACCCTTTCGACATTACAAATCGTTTTGAAAGGAGAATGGCAAATGCGAAATTTATAGCTGAGAAAATACAAGAGATAGAAGGACAATTCACCCATGTCTTTTTTGTTCACATTTCAATGCAGTTTGGACTGGTCTACCAACCTCTGGAAAAAGGACCCGAAGTCTGGACATTCCCTATGTTCTTGACTCCATCTTATGTAGCCTCCGGAGAACATATTCCCGACGAGTATTTCGAAATGGAGCAGTTAGCTCTCTCTCATTCAGACCACATCATTACCCCAAGCCCTCTCGAAAGAAAACAGTTGTTAAACGAATACTCTGTTCCAGAAGAAAAAATTCATGTCATTCCTCGAGGGGTCGATATGGGCTACTTTCGCCCCAAAAAACGCTCGATTGAGGGGGAAGTGCTCTTTGCGAGTATCGGGAGCGTCAAGCCTCAAAAAAATACTCTAGAGCTTGTCGATTTATTTTCCCGCATCCATCTTAGATATCCTGATGCACAGCTAAAAATCATCGGTCCCATTCAAAATCCAGAATATTACAAAGAACTTCTGACTAAAATTCACCGCTTACAACTCGAGGAATGGGTTCAATTCACAGGCTTCATTCCTCCTCATCAGATTGCGTCAATCATTGAAAATGACCATATTCACCTCTCGTGTTCTAGTTGCGAAACCTTTGGCAGGTCGATCTTTGAAACTCTTGCATCGGGCATGCCTAATATTGCGAGAATAGCTAATAACGCAGCTGCTGAGTTTTTAGGCCATCTCCCTTACGCCCGGTTCGTCAACAACCACGAAGAAGCCTTAACCATAATTGAATGGATGATTCAGAATTATTCTCAGCTCTCAGAAATGGCACTGGAAATCGGCAATCTCTACGATGACAACATCCTTTCAAAGAGACTTTTTGCGAGTATTTGCTCAAAAAACACCATCGCAATTAGTGATTTTGATGGAACCCTCTATCACAAAGATGATCCTAAAAGAACAGAAAGGTGTATCGCGGCTTTTGGGCAATATTCTCTCAAGGTGTTGTGTAGTGCAAGACCCATCGATGACCTGCTCGAGCAAATGAAATTACTGAATTTAGAAGTCGACTGGATTATCGGTAGCAGTGGTTCGATCGTGACCGATAGCAAAGGGCACCTCCTTTGGTGTACGCCTCTAGATACCCAATCACTCATTGATCTGAAAGACCAGATGCCGACTGCCTTAAGTATCGACTACTTCGGGGAAACGCTGCAGTTGAAAACCTCTGTCGAAGAACTTAAAAATATCCTCGGATTCCGGTTCGAAACGTATGGAGATGATGGGTATATTTCCCATTGGAAAGCATCGAAATTACATGCCGTCCATCAACTGCTCAAACGCATCGACTGGGATGGACAAATCCGAGTGTTTGGCGATGGTCCCTATGATCGTGAACTCTTGACTTATTTCGATGGGACTCTCATTACCCCTTTTCCAGAAAACAACCTCCAGAAAAAGGAGATAGAATATGTCTGAATCGTATTACAAAGGCTATTGGATGCTCACAAATCGCTGCAATCTCCGTTGTAGCTACTGTGTCCTTGAAAATGCCCCTCATCAATTAAAAGCCGAGCTCGATCTTGATGCAAAAAAAGAGATGATCTCTCACCTTTATCATAATCTTGGGTTTCGACGCCTGACACTATCTGGAGGTGAGGTTATTATCATTGGAAGGAAACCTCCAAAAGATTTTATCGAGATTCTCCGCCATATCCGAACATTTCGCTCGGACGACTCCTCGAAAAATTTAGAAATTGAGCTGTATACGAATGGAACACTCCTGGACGAGGCAGTTGCTGATGAGATGGAAGGAGTCGTCGACATGGTCGCTGTAACCATCGATGGCGCCCAAGATAGCTTCTTAACGCAAATTGGAAGGAACAACCAGAAATTCGGCCATTATTTCGACCGCATAGTCAAAACATGCAAACTCCTAACAAAAAAAGGGATCAAACTCAAACTCCATAGCGTCATCAGCCAGAAAAACCACCTATTCCTTGCCAATGAGATTCGAGATATTCTCAATGCCATCCAAAATGCTGGAGGAAATATCTCCAAATGGAAATTCTATCAATACATGTCTTATGACTCTCCCGAAAGAGATCAAGCCCACGCAATTCCAACAAGAGATTACGAGCGGTTTAAAGAAAAGGCAGCACAGCAGCTAAGTAGCACAGGTGTTACCCTACATTTTAAAGACAATCAGGAAATGAATGCCTCTCTATTCAATATTCTTTCCTATGGCAATGCCCAATACATGAGAACAGGCGACACCTGGTCAACAAGCAAGCGTACAGAGGACTTGCGCTCTTACGGCTCGATGTCTGAACTGTTTGCTAGGCATGATATCGATGAAAACAGATTCCGACACTTTCATGAGATTACTCAATGACAAAACTTGTGATTACCCTCGATCTCGATTGGGCCTGTGAACCTGCAATAGAGGAAACTCTCGATTACCTGCACAGCCTCAAGATCACTCCGACAGTCTTCGCAACCCATCGTTCTCCTTCAGTAGAAAGTCAGATAGATAAAATCGAGGTAGGACTTCATCCTTATTTCGATGCAAATTCATCACAGGGCGCTACGATCGAAGAAGTGGTCAACAATGTGATGCAGTTGCCCCACAACCTACCAGCTTTTCGCTGCCATCGCTTTGCCCTTTCAAACGCCTCTAAACAAGCAATGTATGAAGCGGGAATGCGTATTTCATCCAACGTGTGTACAGACCTAGAAACCCTCCCTTCATTTAAGGATCGATTTGGATTTACCGAGGTCCCGATTTTTTTAGAAGATGGGGGATATTTATGGCGTAAACACCCCTTGCAGATGACGGAAAATTTCCGAACAAAGCTTTTCGCAGAAGGAATCAAGGTCCTCCTCATCCACCCGATGCATTTTGCCATCAATACCCCCGAGTTTTCCTATATGGCGAAAATCAAGAGTTCAATGACCCGAGAGGAATGGATCAATATGACAAAAAAGACCCTTGATACCTATAGATGGAAGGGAAGGGGCATTCGAGATTTTCTTAAGGAGCTTTTGCAGCTGCCCCTTGAAACCGCTGCTCTAGGGGCTCAATTTTTACCTCACGTAAAATCGCATAGTCTCCCTTAACCTCTGCTTGTACCGCAAAATCAAATCGGTCCTTCTCTAAACACAATTCAAAATCCTCACGAGGGTACTGCCATTGATCTTCTGAAAAGAAATACCGACCAGAATCATTCCTCAGAACTGGAAGATAGCGGCTTAAGTCCATGTCTTTTCCCTCTAACAAGCACTCAATATATTGCGCACAGAGCTCATCTTCTAAAGAAGGAGTATTCCCCTCATGACCCATGGGGAATAGTTGCACCTCAGGACTGCTCAAGCTTTGGATATATAGAGTTGTCGCCTTAGCATTGACAAATCCCGCCCCTAGGATGACATCGGCCTCCTTTGCATTCAAAATTCCCCTAGCGCCAGCTTCGGTCCTATGGAGAATATCTCGTCCTAAAATTCTTTCTTCTTTCACTCGCGTCGGTGAATTAGGGATATTATAGATAAAGTCTGCTCCAATCTCAGGTTTTCCGATCAATAGGGTGTCTTCTAGATTGGAAGCCATGTCAGTAAGAACTGGACTAAACGTCGAAAGAACATAACTTGCTGGTTTGGATGCCAAAACATGACAGGCCGTTGTAAAAGCACGAAATACATCAATCACAATAGCCACACGAATAGTAGTCATCAATTTATCCTAAGAAAATTTAAGATGGGTCCTTTTGATCACGCCAAAATTCACAAATTCTATACTTATCGCTCTCGCTTCTTGCTAGTGCGCTCATGCCAATAGAAATATGCAGATCAAAACCCAGCTTTAGGATGAATCAATTCTTAGACCAGTTTTTTGAGGGATTCCATTTTCCAGGAGGTCTTGTTTCTTCATCAATCGCAATCACTATGGGCATAAGAAATTGAAAGATCGCATTAATGATCGATTTAAAATTTGGTGTTTCCGAGTCAAATCGATTCTTCCTAACAAATTGCTCCCACTGTTTTGCTTTATCTTGGCTTTCTCCTAACAATTTCAAATTATTAAGAGAATCATTATTGATTTTAGTTTGACGATTTGAAAACGTCTTAGAGATTGCTTCCAAGAGATTATTCCCTAAAAATTGCATTTGTTTTTGAAGCATCCAGATATCATAAAAATCTTTCATTCTACTATTCTCCATTCCTCTTAAAAGAATTGTCTGAAATTTCTCTGCAATGACCGTTTCCGGAGGATATCCTTTAATTTGTGGGGACGGAAGAGGTAAAATCGTGGGATAAATGATTAATAATGGTGAAGGTGATATAATGTCTCCAAAACCAACATCCACTTTCATCGAAATCTTAGCCTTATTTAATTTTCCTTCAAATTTCAGTTGAACCCCCGAATACTCCGCATTTTTTTGAGACATTTTCCCAATAACACTACGACCATCGAAAATTAAACCATCATCAATATCTGGCTGAATTTCACAAATATCTTGAACAATCTCAATTAGGTTCTCAACACTGTTCAAGGTTCTTGCGGATATATCAATGTCAATAGTGGCTCGGTGTTTTACAAGTTCCCATGCGGTAAACATAAGAGCTCCCTTAAGGATGAACTTTTGAGAATAGGGTGAGATCGACAAGCGATAAAGAAATCGTTCCATGGCAAAATACTGAAGGAGTTCGTTAAAAGGCCTTTTATCTTCACGGGCTTTGTTAAGTAGACGAGCTCTAATTGAGGCAGAAATGTTGGTTATTTCACGATTGCTCATTAATAATGGCTTCTAGATAAGGATTTAAAATTTTATCAACTTTTGAAATTTTAGCATATTTATTGATTTCATTTAGATTAGCTTGTCCTTTTTCCCAATAATTTCGAAGTGCTTCAATGCCAACTTCGATTCCAATTTTTTCACGATGCTTGAAACAGTCAATGATTGTCTTTTCCTTAGAGTAACATCTAACTAAAGTTGTTCCTATTTCATGTTCTTCAATTCCTGCATTCCATGTTTTTTCAGAAAACCAGTAGAATCTCATGGGAGGATAATCAACTTTTGGTGCTTTAATGTGCTGAGGAATTGCAATATGCACACAATGAGGAATTTGACTAGTCAATCGATGAAAGTAAAGTGCTGAAATCAAACAAATGATACCATTTGGAACTTTTTTTGCCGCAATTACGAGATCAGGATCACTGACTTCAGGCAATCCTGCAATACCGTATAAGCCACGGGTAATTTGTTCAATTGCATTCCGATCCCTTAATTGGTAAAGAGTGCGGGGATGGATTCCGGCTTCGAGCGCTTCGCTTGTCCTGAGGATTCCTCCTTTAGATTGAAAAATCTCAAGAGCCTTCTGTTCGCTGGATTTTCGTCTTTTCTTCATGTGGATAGAAATTACTGTGTTTTCTTACTTTTACAGTATATTTTATCCATTTAAAACGCAACCGAAGGCGTGAAAACTATTCTCTGTACACGAAAAAAAATGATTTGATGAAATGAGACCTCTAAAAATACAAACATAATCCCTTTGTCAACAACCGCTTAGCAGACGAGATAGAGCATATCTATCCAGCTAGTGCAAATTCTAAACCAGCACTTAAACTGGAACAAGGCAAGAATTACCTGCCTGGCCCTGATGACCACGAAAACGGTCAACGTGCCGCAGGTCGCTATGAAAAAATGTAGACGAAACAAGCCTATCGATAACCAAGGGCTTTTATTCATTAAATAAGAGAATACTCAGGTTCAACAATCTCTCTAGAGTATCTGTATCAGGAAGGATAATAGGAAATCACATCGGCTTATCAGCCTCAGGCGGATGCTTGGGTTCGTCTTCCTCTGGCTTGCGGGGCTCCTCGGGAGGCGCTGCCGCCCGATTAAAGAAATCCACTGAGATTTTAGACGCTTTGCCCTCAACACTCGCTGGGGTCCCCCCACCAGAGAGGATAGTAGCCTGAAACTTCCTCTTGGGGCCGAGGCGTTCTTCACAGCATTTCTTGTATTTCTTTCCTGAGCCACAGGGACACGGGTCGTTACGACCGACTTTTTTTGTCATTTCAAATACCTATCAATCGAAGATCGGACTATAATAGCAGGCTATCTAGTAAAATTGAAGACGTAATCAGGCCTTGGATGCAAATTTCCCTTCCCATCGCTCGCCCCCCATGGACTAAACTGGGCCGCAAACTCGAAAGCATGTGCCGTAAGGCCCTCTATGAGTTTGAGCTCCTGGACGGGGTAGACCATTTGGCTATTGCTCTAAGTGGAGGAAAGGACAGCCTCACCTTGCTCTTTCTTCTGAAAGCCATCTTGGGTCGGGGTTTCGAGAAGATCCCCTTAACAGCCATTCATGTGGGAGGAGAGTTCTCTTGCGGAGCAGGGGTTCATACTTCTTTTTTGCAAGGCATTTGCGATGAACTTGAAGTTGAATTTGTCGAGTGCACCTCAAAGCAAAAGCTCGAGACTTTGCATTGCTATAGCTGCTCAAGAGAAAGACGAAAACTGATCTTCGATGCGGCATTAGAGCGGGGGATCAAAACTGTAGCCTTCGGTCACCACAGGGATGATAGCATCCAAACACTTCTGATGAATCTTTTGCATAAGGCTGAATTTGCCGCCAATCTCCCAAAAGTTCCAATGTTCGCTTACGGGGTGACGATCATCCGCCCCTTGCTTTACATCGAGGAGCGTGCGATTAAAGAGTTTGCTAATTCACATGGTTTTGCTAGAATCCTTTGTCAATGTCCTGTCGGAGGGCACTCGATGCGGAAGAAAACGGAAGAGCTCATTTGTGATATCGAGGAGTTGTTCCCCAATACGAGAGAGAACCTTGCTCAGGCAAGTCTTCGATATGGATCAAAAAAGGCAATAGAGCACAATGACCGCTGATATATTTTTAGAAGCCCTAGCAATTCTGATCTACTTTGGACTTCTCATCTCTGTAGCTGTCGTTTCCTATAAAAAACAGCGCTCCGATACAGATTTCATCATTGGGAACCGGACGATGAACTTCTGGATGACAGCCATGGCTGCCCATGCCAGTGATATGAGTAATTGGCTTTTTATGGCTTATCCCGGAACAATTTTTATCTTAGGGATCCATCAAGCCTGGGCCGCTATTGGTCTGTGGGTCTTCTTCCTTTTGAGCTGGCAGTTCATCGCGCCAAAGGTGCGAACGGCAACGGAGCAATACAATAGCTTGACCTTCTCCTCGTTTTTTGAAAGTCGACTGAGTGATCTCTCGGGAGTGATTCGAGTCTTCACCGCTGTGATGCTCTTTGTATTTTATACGATTTACATGTCTGCTGCTCTTGTCGGGATGGGGTTCGTTCTCAATACTCTCTTTGGCATCCCCTACAATATCAGTGTCATTATCGGGATACTGATCGTCATCCCATACGTATTTGTCGGTGGATACTTGACACTTGCCTGGATTGATCTTTTCCAAGGGATTTTCCTCCTAATTGTCATTGTCTTTGTTCCTCTTTATCTCCTTCCTTTGGTTGGTGGATTCTCGGGAATCTGGGAGACTTTATCCAATCAGGGACTGTCGACATCACTCATTCCCAATTTTCAATTCAAAACTATTGCAGAGATCATTTTACTCACTGCTGGATGGGGACTCGGCTATTTTGGTGCGCCTCACATCATCACGAAGTTTATGGGGATCAAAAACATCTCTGAAATTGGCAAGTCGAAGCTAGTGGGAATGACTTGGATGTTTTTCGCCCTGGCGGGAGCAACGCTCGTGGGTCTTGTCGGAGTGAGTTTCTTCAAGTCAGGGGGATTGACAATCGCCCCTGAGGTTTTCATTGAGATGGTGAAGCAGTCGTTTCCTCCATTTGCTATTGGCTTTATCTTATGCGCCGTCTTCGCTGCCACTATCAATGCAATGAGCTCAATGGTCCTTGTCGTATCTTCGAGTCTTACGGAAGATATCTATAAAAAACTCTTCAGAAAAGACGCCGGACCCAAAGAGCTTCTGCTGGTCTCGAGGATGAGCGTAATTGTTGTCGCACTAATTGCCTTTACTATCGCCATTGCACAAATCAGCACTATTTACGAACTTGTACTCTATGCTTGGTCAGGCCTTGGCGCTTCCTTTGGTCCCCTCCTTCTTCTCTGCCTTTACATGCGTGGAATCACGAAGTATGGAGCATGGGCGGGGATCCTCACTGGAGGAATCCTATCGGCGATCTGGCCTCTCTTCAATCGCCACTTACCCATTGATATCCCTCCCCTACCACCCGCGTTTCTTCTCAGTATTCTCTCTATATGGATTATTTCTAAGATGACAGCGCATAAGATCGATGAGACAAATTCGACTTCGTGATATCATCAATTTATGAAGAAACCCAAAATATTAATCACCAATGACGACGGAATTGAAGCAAAAGGGATTTGGCACCTGTGGAATGCCCTTAAGGGAAAAGCAGATCTTACAGTGGTCGCACCTGCTTCAGAAAAATCTGGAACCAGCCTTGGCTTAACACTCCGCTCCCCTATCACCCTCAATCCCTTCAAGTGGGAGGGAGGAACCTCCGCATGGAAAGTTACAGGAACTCCTGCAGACTGTGTTCGTTTTGGGATGAGGATCCTCTTGGAAGAGAAGCCCGATCTCATCGTCTCGGGAATCAACTATGGCTCAAACGCAGGACGCGGTGTCCTCTATAGCGGAACCGTGGGTGGGGTTATCGAAGGGGCGCTTCGCAACGTACCTGGAATCGCCTTCTCCAGCACCTCAATGACAGATCCAAATTTTGAAGCGATTGAGCCCTATATTTTTCCACTCGTCGAGAATGTCCTCAATCATCCCCTTTCGAGTGGGACCATCCTCAATGTCAACTTCCCAAGCCATCAGAAAGAGTTCAAGGGAATCAAACTCGCAAGACAGGGTAAAGGGATGTGGATAGAAAAGCCCGATGAGAGGATTCACCCCGATGGCGATGCCTACTACTGGCATGGGGGAGAATGGGAGCATCACCCCGAGCATGAAGAGAGCGATGTCGCTCTGCTCGAAAATGGTTTCATTACCGCTGTACCCATTCACATCGATCAGCTCACCGACTACAAATTTTTAGAGCGCCGAAAAGAAGATTTTGAGGCCTACTTCAAATAGGCTTTCTCTCTTTTTTGCCTCAGCTTTTGTAATGAGGTATCGAGGCGTATGAGTGGCTCTCTTTGACACCGCTCAATCCACTCTCTCCCCCCTTTTAACAGATAGATCCTTTGGAGTTCCTGGGAAAGGGCTTCATTATAGCGATTCGCGCGGTCCGTAGAAACTCCATGATGTTTCTTTTCAGCAGCGATCATCAGGTCGACAATCACATGAAATTTTTTCTTTAACGCCCCCTCCACCTCTTCGTAATCCTCGGAAGAGTGCACATGTTTTAGAAGGAGGGCGATCTGCCGGCATTTAGCTTGCCCTTCCGCCCGGAAATCCTCCTGGGAGTAGGGTGAGCAACCACAAAACAATAGGGGAAGTATGAGAAGCCATCGCATACCTGACATCATACCCATAGCTCCGTCATTGAACTAGAAAAAAAACTGGATGGGCTACGCAAACGGTTTTTTCTTGAGAAAAAATCTCAAAGAGGGGTAATATAATGGACCTATTGGGGCGTATAGCTCAGTTGGTAGAGCACCTGTTTTACACACAGGCGGTCATAGGTTCGAATCCTTTTGCGCCCACCAAATACTTGCGGGAGTAGTTCAACTGGTTAGAGCACCGCCCTGTCACGGCGGAAGTTGCGGGTTCGAATCCCGTCTCCCGCGTATCCCACTAGGTTATACCTTCTAAGAGCTCTCGTTTCTAAGATGCCACGCCGCCACAAATTGCGTCGTCTTGTTGATCAGCCATCCCCAAAAGCGGTATCTCTCACCCGAAAAGGTCTGCATATACTTGAGATCTCTCTCGAGATCGGAGTCGATCTCTCCTCCCATTTCTAGAAGTCTATCCCTCGTCCTTTCAAATTCGTCATCATTGGATAAAGTAGCATGGGCACGTATGAGGAGTTTGAGTAAGTTTCCTTTTAAGAAAAGCATCCCCTCCACTCTTGGAAACCACTTTTTTTCTATTCGGTCAAGGAGATCCTCGGCTTTTTGGACCACAGAGCGGAGCCTTTCTTCTCCCTCCTCCCGGTCATAGACTAAATCGGTATAAGATCTCCCAAACTGGACGATGATCTCTTCTAAAGCTGCGTACTCCTGCGTAGAGAGACTTATCCTAGAAAAAATCCATTCATATAGAGAAATGAATGGGTAGAACAACACACGGAAGATTTTCTTTATGATAGAAGGGCGTTCATCTGCAAGGCGTAGGGAAGAGATAGAGGAACGGATGTTGGGAGATGGAAATGTTCCTCTCAAAGAAATGGGAGGAGCCAAATGGGGCTGGAGAGAATTTGTAACTGGATCAATCACTGATGGCGGTAAATCTTTTTTACGAAGTGTACGCATTCTTAGAAGAAAAAGCAAGAGCTCTCTCTCATTGTTTTTCTCTGTACTTTTGATTGGGATCCAAGTATTTTACTGATTGATATGAAAGCACACTCTCGTCCGATTAGTTTTTGGCATTTTGCGAAAGACCTCCTTTGGATCACTCTTGGAGCTCTACTGGCTGCAGCCTCCATCAGGATCTTCCTCCTTCCTAACGAGCTGATCGATGGAGGAATCATCGGTATCGGTCTAATCATCAGCCGCCTCATTGGCGAGCAATACCTCTCCTACTTGATCATTGTTCTCACTCTTCCCTTTATCTATTTAGCCTATCGGTATATCCGGAGAACCTTTGTCTTCCATATGTTTCCCGCTATACTGCTCTTCTCCTTCTTCCTTTGGATATTGGATGCAGCTCCCCCCTTCCATGGTGATTCATTGGAGATCATCGTCTTCGGTGGCGCGATACTGGGAGTTGGCTTCGGGCTCATCATCCGCAATGGGGGATGTGTCGACGGAACGGAGATCTTAGCGATCATCATCAACCGGAAACAAGGGTTCACCATCGGACAAATCGTTCTCGTTGCGAATGTTTTTATCTTTGGGATATACGGAGCCATCTTCCAGGATTGGCACATCGCGCTCCAATCTCTCCTTACCTACGTCGTCGCCTTTAAAATGATTGATTTGGTGATTGTGGGTCTCGATGAGCTAAAGTCCATCTTGATCATCTCTTCAAAACCCAAAGAGCTCTCGAAGGTGATCATGAATCAATTGGGTCTTGGTCTCACGCTTATCCAAGGGAAAGGGGGCTTTTCCGGAGAGTCCCGTGAGCTCCTCTTTATCATTGTCGAGCGTCTCGACCTCGCCGATCTTAAGGAAATTGTCCTAAAGGAAGACCCCGAAGCTTTCATGGCCATTGAAAATCTCCACGAAGTGGTTTCCGGTCGACAGTCTACCTTCGTCCCCTATCGTAGGAAGAAGCGGGTACCCCGCCGAAAGAAGAAGAAGAAGAAGTAATAGATTGCGGCAAGCATCCCATTAAATACCGACCATACTCGGATGGACTCAGAGCCTCAGCTGACTGAAGGAGCTGCTCTTCATCGATGTAACCCATCCGATAGGCAATCTCCTCTAAACATCCGATCTTGATCCCCTGCCTCGCCTGGATGGTCTGCACATAGCTTGCCGCTTGTTGCATCGCCTCAGGTGTCCCCGTATCGAGCCAAGCAAACCCCCTCTCAAAAAGATGGGAGCAGAGTTCACCCTGACGGAGATAAGTGACATTCACATCGGTGATCTCGAGCTCTCCACGAGGGGAAGGTTTGAGATTTTTTGCAATCTCGACCACCCGATGATCGTAGAAATAGAGACCGGTTACAGCAAAGCGACTCGGTGGGATCAGGGGCTTTTCTACAATGTCGATGATGTTGTGATTTTCATCGAAGGCGAGAACTCCGTATCTCTCGGGATCGTGCACCTCGTAGCCAAAAATCACAGCCCCTTCTTCGAATTCCTTGGCTCTTTGCAGAGTATGGGAAAGATTATGACCGTAAAAGATGTTATCACCGAGGATAAGGGCAACCCGCTCATGACCAATGAAGTTCTCTGCAATGCAAAAGGCATCAGCAATCCCCTTTGGCTCTAGCTGCACTCCATATTCTATGGAGATCCCAAATTGGCTTCCGTCACCGAGAAGCTCCTCAAAACGGGGGCGATCTTCGGGCGTTGCAATGAGCATGATCTCACGGATCTCCGCTTCCATCAACACGGAGAGAGAGTAATAGATCAGAGGCTTATCAAAAATGGGGAGGAGTTGCTTACAGGTTGTCTTGGTCGTCGGCCAAAGACGAGAACCTCTTCCTCCTGCTAGGATAATTCCTTTCATAGCTCAATGCGAAAAATGCCGCGCATTCCGCGGTAGTGCTCCTTGTAATCCAGGCCATATCCTACGACAAAGTGGTCCTCAATGTCAAAGCATACGTGCGTGGGAAGGATCTCCCCTGAGTGGGGCACGCTCTTTTTAAGAAGAACGAGAGAGTCGAGGCTTTTGGGACGGAGCTCTTCAAGAGCTTTTGTAATGGCGCTGAGGGTCTCGCCGCTGTCGTAGATATCATCGAGGATGAGGACATCTTTTCCCTCAATCTCAAGTCTCTCCACGCTTTCGATAGAGAGCTCTCCCCGCTCCGTTCCCTTTTCTCCGTAACTAGAAGCCCGAAGAAACTCGATTGAAAAAGGGATCGTCAAAAAGCGGATGAGGTCGGCAAGCAGGCAAACAGACCCTTTAAGGATCGCGACAATGATGAGCTCTTTGCCCGCATAATTCTCATTGAGAATGCGCGCCATTTCTTCTACTTTCTTTGCAATCGCCTCTTCAGTGATGAGAGGAATGGTTTTCATGACTTTTCAGGTGTGAATGTACAACCATCCAAAACGAGGTTGTCGATATAATTGATAGTGTAGGTGTTGCTTAAGAAGTTCTCATCTTCAAACATGAATTGGTGGAAAGGAACAGTCGTCGAAACCCCTCCCACATGGAATTCCTTAAGTGCCCGTTTTGCGATATTGATCGCATCTTTCCGGTCTTTACCCGTAACAATGAGTTTCGCGATCATTGAGTCATATTGTGGGGGAATCTTATACCCGGTGTAACAAGCGGTATCCATCCGAACGTGGGGTCCACCTGGTGGAACAAAGTACTCAACGGTTCCTGGAGAAGGAGCAAAGTTCTTCGCGGGATTTTCGGCGTTGATGCGACACTGGATGATGTGTCCAGAGAACTCAACATCTTTCTGTTTGAGTTTGAGTTTCTCTCCCTTCGCTACATTGATCTGCTCTCTGACGAGATCAATTCCCGTCAGCTCTTCGGTGATCGTGTGCTCGACCTGGATACGAGTATTGACCTCCATGAAGTAGAAGTTCTTTTTAGCATCGAGCAAGAATTCCACTGTTCCCACAGAGTGGTAGTTGGCAGCTTTGACAATGCTTAGAGCAGCCTCTCCGATTTTTTTTCTGAGAGAGGGGGTAAGAATCGGGCTCGGTGTCTCTTCGATCAACTTCTGGCGCCTTCGCTGGATCGTACAATCCCGCTCACCGAGAAAAAGATAGTTCCCATGCTTGTCACCGATCACTTGGATCTCGATGTGTCTCGGGTTCAAAATCATTTTTTCGAGGTAGATGTCGGGACACCCAAAGCACACTTCCGCCTCGGTACGGGCAGCGGTAAATTGGCGGACAAATTCATCGGGATCGTGGGCGATACGGATCCCTTTTCCCCCTCCCCCTGCTGAGGCCTTGATGAAGACGGGATATCCGAGCTGTTTGGCGATCTTGATTCCCTCTTGGGCATCTTCAACGATTCCATCAGATCCGGGAATCACAGGGCATTTGACTTTTTTTGCAATTGCCTTGGCTTCAGACTTATTGCCAAGCAGAGCAATTGTCTCGTGCTTTGGCCCGATGAAGTTGATCCCACAACTCTCGCAGATGGAAGCAAAGTTGGCATTCTCACTAAGGAAGCCAAACCCCGGATGGATCGCATCGGCTCCAGTCACTTCAGCAGCAGAGAGGACATTGGAGATTTTGAGATAGGACTTTGCTGCAGGGGCTTCTCCGACGCAGATCGCCTCATCAGCGTGCAATACGTGCAGCGCTTCACTATCTACCTGGGAGTAGATCGCCACCGTCTGCAATCCCATATCGCGACAAGCGCGAATGATGCGAACAGCGATCTCACCACGATTAGCAATCAAGACTTTTTGCATGATCCAACCCTTGGATTATTCGATCCGAATGAGCTTAGTTCCAAACTCGAGAGCCTCTGCGTTGCTGACGAGAATTTCTGCGACCTTCCCTTTCTTTCCAGCCTTCACCTCATTCATCACTTTCATCGCCTCTATGATACAGATAACGGTCTCTTCATCGACCTGGTCTCCGACCTTAACGTATGGGGGATCATCGGGCGATGGAGCAGAATAAAAGGTCCCTACCATGGGAGAGGTAACGTAAACGCCAGGAGCGGGAGTCTCCGCTGCTGGAGTCTCTTCATGAGGGGGATGGCGATGATGCGCAGCAGGATGGGGAGCAAAGTGGTGAGCAGTTTCGTTGCGAGCAGGAAGGGCATGATGCCCATCATCCATCCGTTCGAGTTCCAACTCAAACCCTTTTTCCTCTTTAACGCGCAATTTTTTTATCCCCGCTTTTTCCATCGAGGACATTAATTCTTTGATTTGTTTCATTTCCATGGATGTTACACCCTTTGAATATACTCGTTTGCTGAGGTATCTACTTTAAGGACATCTCCTGTTTCAATAAAAAGAGGGACCTCAATTTTTGCCCCCGTTTCCAGAAAAGCGATTTTTGTCGCATCAGCGATATGGGATGGGGTATCACTCGTCTCAGTCTTTACAACCACAAGCTCGAGGAACTGGGGAAGCTCTATCGAAAAAATGGTATCCCCATAAAACATCGCTTTGATTTCGATGCCCTCTTTGATGTAATTCACTTTATCCCCAAGGATTTTCTTGGTGACGAGAATCTGTTCTAGATTTCCGATATCGAGAAAGAGGTATTCCTTCCCCTCGAGATAGAGAAACTCTAGTTGATGCTCATCAAGCGTCACCTCTTGGATGACCTGGCCCTCTTTGAAGTTCTTCTCCACATTCTGGCCACTCATGACATCTATGAGCGATGTCTTGATGAATGGCTTTCCCTTCGCTACAGTCACCTTCACAGCTGACTCAACGCGGTAGATATTTTTATCGACCGAAATCATGATTCCTGGAGTGATTTGACTGCTCGTTAAAGGTGCTTTTGCTTTCATATTCTACTCTTTTCAATGACCTTTTTTAATTCTTTTAACGCGGGGATCGTATGATCCACATCCTCTTTTGGTGTGGAGAAATACCTCCCTCTCCCGTTGGGGAAATGGACGGTAGTAAAACCGATCTCCTTTCCTGGAGAAAGGTCGATCGGAACTCTATCTCCACAGACGATAACCTCGGAAGGATCGCATCCATTCTCTTTTAGAATTCTTTGGTAAATCGATTTTTTACTCGACCCTCTCTCCACAACAATTGTACTAAATTTCCCCTGTTGTATACCAGCTTTTTTCATTTTTTGCAGTTGGAGCTCGGCAGAGCCTATAGTGACAAGAGAGAGAGTATTTTCCTGCCCTAGCTCCTCAATGAGCTCGATAGCCCCGGGAACCGCCTCTAATGGGAGACTATCGGGAATGGGTCTTTTAAGCGCCTCGAGCCCCTTCTGAAGAATTGCCTTGTCACAGCCGTGCAAAGAGACAAAAGAGGCCAGTGCCTCACCGGAGGTGAGTGCCTCTCGGTTGATAGAGAAAAGACGCTCGAGCCCTTCTGAGCGATTCTCAATATTAAGCCCTGCTTTCACCATCACATCGAAAGCTCTTTCTAGAGCATAGGGAGTAAGAAATTTGGAAGTTTCAACCAGTGTGTCATCGAGATCAAAGATGATTAACAATTTTCATCAGCTCCTGTGCGAGTTTCTCGGAATCATGTCTGATCAAGTTTCTTTTGATCAGATCCCGGGGACTCTCATCTTTAATAGAGCCAAGCAGAGAGGCCTCGACCACCCGTTTCTCTCTCAGGTCATTTTCAACAAGGCTTCCCTCCTCGGCATAGACCTCGATCAGTTCCTGAGCAGGACTCTGGTCATTCACGAGAATAGAATCAAAAAGATCTCCACCCATGTAAGGAATGATCTCTTTAAGATAATCACTCACCTTGAAACCCGTCGTTTGTCCTTTACGGTTCATCAAGTTGACGACGAAAACCTTCTTCGCTTTAGACCGCTGCATAGCATCGCTGATCCCCTTGACCAAGAAATTGGGAATTAAAGAAGTGTGCAGTCCTCCAGGACCGACAACAATCAAATCGGCTTGCTCAATCTCTTCGATCGCATGTGGATTCGCATGAGGGAAAGGCTCCAAAAAGATACTCTTGTATCCTTGATCGATCTCCTGAGAAAGGTAGATTTCTTTCTCCCCTTCAAGCATTTTCCGGTTATTCAAAATCATCTTCAGGCGGACCTGGTGAGTCGTGACAGGGATCACCTTCCCCTTGATGAAAAGGATCCGCCCCATCTCTTCGACTGCCTTCTCAAAACTCCCAGTCACCTTCTCTAGGGCTGAAAGAAGAAGATTCCCAAAACTGTGTCCTCCAAGTCCTCCATTTTCAAAGCGGTAGTTGACCAAACTTCTCATGAGCTCGGAAGAATTTGATAGAGCAACCAGACATTGACGGACATCTCCCGGCGGCAGCACACCGAGTTCATCGCGTAAAATTCCCGTGCTTCCACCATCATCTGCCATTGAGACAATTGCACTGAGATGAACAGGGAAGTTCTTTAGACCTCGCAAGACGGTAAAGTTGCCCGTCCCTCCTCCAATGACGACGACTCTGGTCATCCGCCCGATCCCTTGAGCAGATCGATCCGCTCTTTCATATCTCCAGAGAAGAGATACGTACCAGAAACGAGAACATTCGCGCCGGCTTCAATGCACATTGGAGCGCTCACATCATCAATACCCCCATCGACCTGGATATCAAAAGGGGGGAGCTTGCTCTCTTCCACTCCCTCCTTGGTGATCACTCCTCCTTTTCGAATTCCGAGACGATCGACCGTCTCACGGGTGAAGTGAATCTTCTCCACAATGTGGGGCATGAATGCTTGCCCACCAAATCCGGGTTGCACAGTCATCAGTAAAATCAAATCACACGTATCGAGAAATTTTGGGATGAAAGACATACTCGTCTCAGGTCGAAATGCAAGGCCTGCTTCGATGTTGCATTTCCGAATGTACTCTAAGGTCTCTTCAACTTCCTCTGTCGCTTCAAAATGAAAGGTGATCCTGTCAGCTCCCGCTTCAACAAAACGCTCGATATAGTCAAAAGGGTTATAGATCATGATATGGACATCGAGAAAGAGATCTGTCACTCGGTTCACTGCAGAGACAGCTTTCGGGCCGAAAGAAAAATTCGGGACAAAATGCCCATCCATCACATCGATATGGATCGCATCTGCTCCAGCAGCTTCGATGAGCTTTGCCTCATCCGCAAGCTTGCCAAAATCCGCAGAGAGAAGAGAGGGTTCGACAATTATGGGCCATTTATTTTTCACACAGATCAGTATGGCTGATCTTCCCCAAAAGTCAAGTCTGACTCTCCCTCATAAAAAAAGGCAAAATTTCTTTCAGCGCCCAATCCGATCGAAGTTCCCACCCTTTCCGGGTCGTAAAAGGGGCGGATCTCTAGAGGAATCCCATTCTTTTGAGCAAGTCGGATACATCGATCGTGGAGCACCTCCGCCCCTTTACCAACAACTGCAAGAGCCTCCTCATAAGATAGATGAGAAAAAATCTCCGTATCGGGGTAGATTTTTGGATTGTCCTCCCCAATGCCAGGCACGTCCTTATAGAACTCGACTCGCTCAGCTCCCAAACCGATAGCCAGAGCAACCGCCGATGTGTCAGACCCCCCTCTCCCCAAGGTAGTCACCTCCTTCGATGAACTCACCCCCTGAAAACCAGCGACGATCACCACCTTTCCCTCTTTTAGAGCCTGCTCCACTCTTTTTGGGCGGATCGCGATGACTTTCGCTTCCGTATGCATTTCGGTCGTCAAGATTCCCGACTGGCTACCTGTAAAGCTTATCGCATCCACTCTTACCTCATGAAGAGCCATTGCAAGAAGAGCCATACTCACCCTCTCCCCTGCAGAGATGAGCATATCCTGTTCCCGTTTGGGAGGATTGGTAGAGACTTCTCTGGCGAGATTCATGAGTTCACTGGTTGTCTCCCCCATGGCACTGACCACAACGACCAGCTTAGGGAAGGTCTCTAGGCGCCTCAGAATCAACTGGGAAATGCAAGCAAATCGGGAGGCATTTGCCATCGCAGCCCCCCCAAATTTCATGACTAGACAAGACACATAAAATCCTTAATTCTTGCTCGCCTCCCGACTATAGCTCAGAAGCTATCCACTCTGCAAGCCTTTGGAACAACTTCAAAACCTCTCAAAAAAAACATTAAGTCAACCTTCAACTAAAGTTTAGACATCCTACCAAGCCCGAGTTAAAATTATTGATCACCAACCCCCTCTCTTCCCTCCTTGCTAAATATTAGAAAGTTTTGGTAGACTTACGTCCATTACAGATTGGCACATGGAAGAAGGGTTCATTGGCCAGAGGTCATTGGACTTTTTTTTTGGCGATAGCCATATGGGCTTGCCTGCAAAACCCCTCTTTCTATAGAGCATTGCAGACTGGTTCAAATACAAGATTTTTTTTAGGAGAGCCTTTTTAACTATGGAAGATACTCTGAAACACGATTGGAATGAAAGTAAGGTGATCGATGATATCGCCTACGACGAGGAAGATGCGAAGCAGTTCCAGAACCTGCTCAATGCAAAAGAAGAGACATCCCAGGAGGGTTCTATCGCTTCGATGACTGTCGGAGAAATCCTGACAGGGAAGATTGTTGAAATCACCAAAGATTTTGTGGTCGTTGATGTCGGCCTGAAATCGGAAGGTCTCGTCCCCATCTCGGAATTTGAAGACGCTAGCTCTATCATTCTCGATGCCGAAATCGAGGTATACCTCGACCAAACTGAAGGGGATGATGGACAAATTGTCCTTTCTCGAGAAAAAGCCCGTAGACAACGACAATGGGAATACATCGTCAATCATTGTGAAGAAGGCTCAGTCGTCGAAGGGAAAATCCTGCGCAAAGTCAAAGGCGGACTCATGGTCGACATCGGGATGGAGGCCTTCCTCCCCGGTTCTCAAATCGACAACAAGCGAATCAAGAACCTCGACGATTATGTCGGGCAGACCTTTGATTTCAAGATCCTCAAGATCAATACCGAGAGAAAAAACATCGTCGTCTCAAGGCGGGAACTCCTCGAAGAAGAGAGAATCTCTCGCAAGGCAGAACTTCTCGAAAAAATCACAATCGGAGATGTCTGTGCTGGTATTGTCAAGAACATCACCGATTTTGGAGTCTTCCTCGACCTCGATGGAATCGACGGCCTCTTACACATCACCGATATGACCTGGAAACGAATCAAGCATCCATCAGAGTTACTCAGCGTGGGTCAAGAAGTCGAAGTGATGATTCTCAATGTCGACCAAGAAAAGGGGCGCGTGGCCCTCGGCATGAAACAGAAAGAGGCCAATCCTTGGGAAGATATCGAAAGCCGCTACCCTCCTGGCACCCATGTCAAAGGGAGAATCGTCAACCTCGTCCCCTACGGGGCCTTTATCGAAATTGAACCCGGCATCGAAGGACTCATCCACGTTTCGGAAATGTCTTGGGTGAAAAACATCACCGATCCTTCCGAAGTGGTCAAGAAAGGAGAAGAGGTTGAAGTACTCGTTCTCGCCATTCAAAAAGAAGAGGGAAAAATCTCCCTTGGTCTCAAGCAAATGGAGAAAAACCCCTGGGAAGATGTGGTCGCAAAATTCCCTGTTGGAACCAACATCAAGGGAGAAGTGCGCAACCTCACCAATTACGGCGCTTTTGTAGAACTCGAGCCTGGCGTCGAAGGGCTCATCCACATCTCTGACCTCAGTTGGATCAAGAAAGTTTCCCACCCTTCAGAAGTTCTGAAGAAAGGAGACGCTATAGAGGCAATGATTCTCTCGGTCGATCCAGAGAGCAAAAAAATCACTCTCGGAGTGAAACAACTGAGCTCTAACCCATGGGAAACAATCGAAAAGACGATGCCTGTTGGCTCCATCGTCAAAGGAACCGTGATCAAGACGACCGCTTTTGGAGCCTTCGTCGAGCTGGAGAATGGACTCGAAGCACTTGTCCATGTCACTGAGCTTTCCGATCAACCCTTTGGTAAAGTCGAAGATGTGATCACCAAGGACGATCCAATCACCGCCAAAGTGATCAAACTCGACCCAGAGCACAAGAAAATCGCCCTTTCTATTAAAGAGCACATCATCGATAGCGGCGGCGCCGATCAAGATGACATCGTCGTCAGTCAAGGATCCGATACAGAAGACGAAGAAAAAGAAGACGAAGAAAAAGAACAAAAGGAAAAGCAAGAGCAAACCGATGAATAAAGATCTCGTCGCCATATTTGAGTACCTTGAACGCGAAAAGGGGATCAAGCGAGAATTGATCGTCAGCGCGATTGAAGAGGCTCTTCGCGTCGCTGCCAGAAAAAGTGTCAAGGGACTCATCAACGTCTCCGTTGCGATCGATTCTAAAACGGGAGAGATTGAAGTCCTAGCACAAAAAGAAGTGGTAGACAACGTGACGATTCCCGATGAGGAAATCCTTATCGAAGAAGCGAGGGAATTCAATCCCGACTGCGAGATTGGAGATTGGATCGATATTGAAGCCACTCCAGAGGATTTTGGCCGCATTGCCGCACAAACAGCCCGGCAGGTCATCGCACAGAAGCTCCGAAGCGCCGAGCGGGATGTCATCTATGCAGAGTACCGCGATCGAATCAATGAGCTCGTATCAGGAAGTGTCAAGAGAATTGTCAGAGGCGGCACACTCATTATCGACCTAGGAAAAGTCGAAGCGATCCTACCTGAACGCTACTACCCAAAGACCGAGCGTTATGCGATAGGTGAAAGGGTCTACGCTCTTCTCTACGAAGTACGCGATACAGAAAATGGAGGAGCGGAAGTCGTCCTCTCAAGAAGTCATCCAGAATTCGTCCGACAACTCTTCTTACAAGAGGTCCCTGAACTCGAAGATGAGACAGTCATGATCGAGAGGATCGTTCGGGAGCCTGGCTACCGAACTAAGCTGGCTGTCACCTCCTATGACCCCAAAGTCGATCCCGTTGGTGCCTGTGTAGGAGTTCGCGGTACCCGAGTGAAAAACATCATTCGAGAACTCAACAATGAAAAAATCGACATCATCCCCTTCGCAGAAGACAAGGTGCAGTTTTTAGAAAACACCCTTGACCCAGAAGTGATCAAAAAAATCAGTGTGAATGAAGACGAGTCGGTCATCTCGATCGTGGTCGATGATGAGCACTATCCCATAGTCCTTGGAAAACGAGGGATGAATGTCCGTCTTTGTGGACATCTCATAGGTGTCGAGCTCGATGTCCAAAGGATGACTGAATACAAAGCAAAAATGAACATCCAGCGAGCACAGCTTGCCCTTATGGATGACCCAAGCCTTGATGAAGAGCTCAAGATCGAAAATATGAGCAGTTTCATTGTGGATAGTTTAGTGTCTGCAGGTTTCGACACTCCACGAAAAGTATTGAAAGCTACACCGGAAGAGCTCTCAAGCATTCCAGAAATATCTGCAGAAATGCTTGAAACGGTTATCGATCAACTGAGAGAAAAAAGGTTATAACTGTTGGCAAAAAATCTTAAACTAAAAATTAAAAATGCCCAGCTTGCTGAAGCCCTCCAGCTAGACAAGCTAAAAAAGAAGAAACAGGAGGAGGCGAAATCCCCCAGAAAAACTGCTGCGCCTAAAAAGCCGGCCGTAAAACCAAAAGAAGAAAAAACCCCTCCGAAGAAAACCGAAGAAAAAGAAGCTCCCCTTCCGAAAGAAGAGAAAAAAGAAGCCGCCGAAGCACCAAAAAAAGAAGCTCCTACTCCTACTGAGCCTCCCAAGAAGAAGGGCGTAGTCGACGACTTCAGACGACCGAAAATCATCCGCAAAAAGGCGATCTCTCCCCTAAAAAAATCCCCAGTCACCAGAAAAGACCTCTCGGCAGCAGTGAAGAAAAAGCCTGCTGAGAAGACCACTGCCACAAAACCTGCCACCGAAGCAAAAGTAAGCCCTCGCAAACCAGCCTTTTTTAAAGACTATCGCGATATGCGCTCACAGCGCAAACCTCAACAGCAAACGGCCTTTGACTCTCGAGATCGAATGGGCCTTAGGGGTCGCGATGACGGGAGATGGAGAAAGCGTCGTGGCTTTAAAAAAGCAAGCGCGACCGAGCGCGAAGAGCGCGCCATACGCCCTAAGAGTTTACATATTCGCCTACCTATCAGTGTCAAAGATTTAGCCATCGAGATGAAACTCAAAGCATCCGAGCTCATTTCTAGACTCTTTATGCAAGGCATCGTCGTCACGATCAACGACATCCTTGCAGATGAAACGACTGTTCAACTCCTCGGCCATGAGTTTTCTTGTGAAATCACCATCGATACAAGTGAAGAAGAACGCATTAAAATCACCGATAAAACGATCAAAGAAGAGATCGCAGAGAGTGACCCAGCTGACCTCGTCCTCCGCCCCCCCGTCGTCACCTTTATGGGCCATGTCGATCATGGAAAAACCAGCCTCATCGATGCGATCCGCAATTCAGATATAGCATCTGGGGAAGCCGGCGCAATCACCCAACATATCGGTGCCTTCAAATGCCATAGTGCAGTAGGAGAGATCACGTTGCTCGATACTCCCGGACACGAAGCCTTCTCGGCCATGCGAGAGCGAGGTGCTGAAGTGACCGATCTCGTCATCCTCGTCATCGCAGGAGACGAGGGAATGCGCGATCAGACTGTCGAAGCGATGAACAAAGCCAAAGAAGCAAATGTCCCCATCCTCGTCGCCATAAACAAAAGTGACAAGGCGGGCTTTGATCAGGAAAACATCTACCGTCAGCTCTCTGAGCACGAACTCTTACCTGAAGCATGGGGCGGCACAACCATCACCGTCAACTGCTCAGCAACATCTGGAGAAGGGGTCAATGATCTCCTCGAAATGCTCTCCCTGCAATCAGAAGTGCTAGAGCTCAAGTCGAACCCCTCAGGACGTGCCCGCGGCTCTGTCATCGAGTCCGCCATGCATAAAGGACTCGGCGCTGTTGCTACTGTCCTCGTCCAAAATGGGACCCTCCGCCTCGGAGATACACTCGTCTGCGATATGCATTATGCAAAAGTGAAAACCATGCACGATGAGCACGGCATTGAGCTCTTTGAAGCAGGCCCCTCAACCCCCGTCAAAATCACCGGACTCTCTGGCCTTCCTGAAGCTGGTAGTGAGTTCATCAGTGTCGATAGTGAAGGAGAGGCGCGGGAGATTGCCAGAGCCCGGCTAGAAGAGTACAAGCACAAACTCCTACAAAAAAGGAAGAAAGGGATTGATGGACTTCTCGAGCAAAAAGCAGAGACAGCGAAGAAGAAAGTCCTCCACGTCATCTTGCGTGCTGACGTCCAGGGCTCCCTTGAAGCCCTTAAGCACTC
The DNA here is from genome assembly GCA_011064965.1 of Chlamydiota bacterium. Taxonomy (GTDB): domain Bacteria; phylum Chlamydiota; class Chlamydiia; order Chlamydiales; family Rhabdochlamydiaceae; genus Sacchariniichlamydia. The sequence goes on along the minus strand of JAAKFS010000001.1, from coordinate 121,641 downwards.
CCTACAGAAAATCGAATCCGAAAAAGCCGAACTCAATATCGTTTCTGAAAAAGTGGGGCAAATTTCCGAGTCAGACATCGAACTCGCCGCCGCTTCAGGAGCTCCCATCATCGGATTCCACACCAAAGTGGAGAGCCATGCTGAGTTGATGATCAAGGAAAAGAAAGTGACCATCAAGCTCCACGACATCATCTACCACGCCGTCGACGACGTCAAAGAAATCATGCGCAATCTCCTCGACAAGCTCCCACAAGAAAACGAGATGGGTGCCGCAGAGGTAAAAGCGGTCTTCAAATCCTCCCAACTCGGCCTCATCGCCGGATGCCAAGTCACCGAAGGGATCATTAAGCGCAATCACCACGCCCGTCTTAAACGAGAAGGCGAAGTGATTTGGAAAGGAGAGATTGCATCCCTCAAACGAGTCAAGGAAGATGTCAAAGAAGTCACCAAAGACCATGAATGCGGAATCCTCCTCAGAGGCTTTAAGGACTTCAAAGAAGGAGATATCATTGAAGCCTATGAAATCACCTATCTAGAACAAGAACTTTAAGAATGCAGAGAAAGCGGATCAAGAGACTCAACTCCCTCCTGAAAGAAGTCCTCGCTGACGTCGTCATGAAAGAGGTCAAAGACCCACGGTTAGCTCCCTTAGTGACCGTCACAAACGTCAACATCTCCAACGACCTCCACCACGCCAAAGTCTACGTGAGCATCATTGGGAACGACAAAGAAAAACGAGAAACCCTTGAAGCTCTCGAATCCGGTGCGGGATTCATCGCTATCAGCGCGTCAAAAAAAGTGACCATGCGTTATTTCCCTGCCCTTATCTTCAAACTCGACACAACCGTCGAGGAACAGATGAAGGTCGATAGCCTCATCGAAAAAATCCACCGCGAAGATGAAAAACGACAAACCGACAACCATTCGTGAAGGGATCCTCCCGGTCAATAAACCTTCTGGGAAAACCTCCTTCAGCCTCGTCCATGCCCTCAGAAAAATCACCAGCATCAAAAAAATCGGCCATGCAGGCACACTCGACCCCTTCGCCAATGGTGTGATGATCCTCCTCATTGGAAAAGAGTTCACCCGCAAAGCCGACACCTTCTTAAACCAAGATAAAGAGTACCTAGCCACCCTCCACCTCGGCATAGAGACCACCACCTACGACCCCGAAGGAGACATAGTCTCCACAAACAACAACGTCCCTTCCCTAGGGCAAATCGAAGCCCTCCTCCCCTCTTTCCAAGGGACCATCTCCCAAATCCCCCCAATGTACAGCGCAAAAAAAGTAGGAGGAATAAAACTCTATACCCTCGCCCGCCAAGGGATCGAAATCGAAAGAAAGCCCGTTCCTATCACCCTGACAACAACCCTCATCTCCTACGATTACCCCAAGCTCACCCTCCACATCACCTGCAGTAAAGGGACCTATATTCGCTCCATAGCACACGAGATCGGACAACAACTCGAAACCGGCGCCCACCTCTCCCACCTCACCCGTACAAGATCGGGTCCCTATACACTCGAAGACTGCATCGATGGCCGCTCATTGTACACATAAGCTTTTCCTGCTACCATGAGCCCAATGCACCTCCTTCATTCCTTACAAAAAGTCGATGCACTCGCGCGCCCCATCGCCCTGACTATCGGAACCTTCGACGGCGTTCACAAGGGACATCAATACCTCCTTAGCCTCCTCCGTTCTCAAGTAGGAGAAGAAGGAACCGTAGCCCTCCTCTCCTTCTCCAATCACCCCTCCGAAATCCTTCCTCACAGAGACCCTGTCCTCGCTCTCACCTCTCCCACCATCAAAACCCGCCTCCTAGAGCAATATGGCGTTGACCTCCTCTATCTCCTCCCCTTCACGCTTCAACTCGCCTCACTTTCCTACAAAGATTTTCTATCTCAGCTCCACAATGCCTGCCCCTTCGACCACCTCTTCCTCGGCCAAGATGGAAGGATCGGTCACAAGCGAGAGGGCACCCCAGAAAAAATCACAAAACTCGGAGAAGAACTAGGCTTTACCGCCCACTACATTAAAAAACTCGACTCCCAAAACGAGCCCATCTCCTCTGGCAAGATTCGCACACTCATCCAATCGGGCAATCTCTTGGAGGCATCAAAGCTTCTCGGCCACTCCTATCAAATTGCAGGAACTTTGCAAGAAGATCAAACTCTCCTTCTCGAAAATACTCCCTGCCTCCCTCCCGATGGCACTTACCCAGTGATCTTGCATCAAAAAGGGCAACCCGAGCATGGACATGTTCGCATTCAAGAGGGAATCATCCATATCGAAGAGACCTCTTTTTCCTCTCAGACAAAACTCCTTTTGGAGTTTTCCTGAAAAAACCTTTATCTATTCAAGATCTACCTCTATACTCCCCCGGAATTTGCCCTCAGAGGGGCATCTCACAAATAAACGTTTAATCAGGAGATAGTAAAATGGCAGCCATTGGACAACCTTCATCAAACACCTACTTCAAAAGCACATTTTGGTCTGGGACATATGCAGTCATAGGAAGACTATTCGTCCCCTACGGGGATGTGCCTAAAAGCGAAATAAAAAAAGTGTCACTTGCAACAAAGGATGCATTTTTTAAAGCTTTAAGAGCCTTTCCTTCTCAAGCAGTTGCAGAAATCAAAAAAGGGCCCAACCACATAGTAAACACTGTTCTTGGAACACTCTCGAACATAGACCACACGATGGTCAAAACAACGCTTAGGAAATATTCTTATTCGTTTGCTCTCGGAGCAAGTATCGGCTTAACTACTGCATTGATCAAAACCCAAGTAAAAAAAATACCCTATCTCAGATCTTCGGATATAATATGCACAGGACTCTCTCTATACGCTGGAGTCGTTCTCGTAAGTGTTCTGGGAGAAAGCATCTCTTTTATTCCCGCAACAAGAGAAGAAGTTTTCAACACGGCTCTCCACATCCTTGCCCCCGAGTTGTTTTTTCGTGTTTGGGGAGCAATTGGACAAATCCTAGGGAAGGCTCCCAATACACTTCGTAATAACTAAGATTCTGTTGAAACATCTCTATAGGAGAAAAGTAACCTCTCCTTACCTAATAACTGCATCCCTCTCGCCGAAAGGCGAAGGGGATGAGAATAAAGATTATCTATTTACAAAATCTCGAGCCCCTGTTTAAAATCCCTAAACATTTGCCCCATCGGTGAATAGAAAAAGAAAATTTTTTGCCATTTATCGACAAATATCAAGTGCAAATTTTCAGCGGATAGACCATCTTTTTTACCGCAAAAGATCAGAATCTAATAACAATCACTCGGCGATGCCCAACCCGAGAAAAACAAATAAAGGAATATAAATGAGCACAAGTCCAGCAGCACAAGCAGCACATCCCAGCATCTTCAAAAACATCTTCCAAACCGGTCTCTACGCAAGCATCGGAAAAGCCCTCAACTTTGGAGAGATCCCATTGGCTCTAGCAAAAAAAGCCTCAACTCTCTCTCTCGACACTCTTCAAAAAAATCTCACTGCCCAGAGTCTAGCAACACTGAAAGAAGGAGCCTTCCACGTCATCAGCACCGCCCCTTCCAAACTCTCTTCTCTCCCTTACACACTGGGAGCTGGCGCAGCCATTGGGATGGCCCAAGAAGCCGTCGATGCTGTGGCCAAGAGACTCTTCTTATCAGAGAGCCATCTCATTCGTCGGACAATTTCCCTTGCTGCAGGAACAGCGCTCGTCGCTGCAGCCAGTCAAATGACCCCACTTCCAATTTCTCTGGGGGAGGTATTTGAAGCCGCAACCTTAAGCGTCATTTCCTACACCCTTCTCTTTCCAGCTGTCAAAGCTCTGCATTTAGCCGTTGGTATGCTCTTGCCTTCCTCCCCTGCTCCTTTTGTAATAAACTCCTCTGCAGATGTTCCCCTGTCTCCCCAGAATCGTGCGGCTATCGTTCAGGAAGCCCTGCAAGCTTTCAAAGCACAATCTCCTTCTCCCTCCACTTCAACCGCTACTGTCGCAAGTATGCTAAGAAGCCCTCAAGCTAGAGCATTGATCGCAACAGCCGTCCAAGAGGAACTTGTTAGAGAAAAGGCCAACACTGGAACTCCATTTGCTCATTTAGCCACGCAGCCATCTCCAATGACTCATGTCGTGAGTCTAGCAAATGAGGAAACAACAGCCATTCCAACAGTGATGCAACGAAGGATAGCAGCTTTAGTATCTGAAGCTAACAAGCTCTTGAGTCTGACATCCCCTCCCAGACCACGCGCAGCTCTCTTCAGTGCAGATGATGACGTGGCCACTCCTTTGCCATCTGCTACACCAATCAGCTCAACTGACGGGGCTCCGGCAGGTGCAACACCTCCTGAAATCCTACAAAAAAGAGCAGCTCAATCTCTAGCTTCTGTGCTTATGTCAGGTGCTGCTGAAGCACTGCCAGAAAGAGCAGCAGAAACTCCTGAAGAAAACAAACCCCAGGGCGCAGCAGCTGCCCCCCAAGAAGCGGGATCAGCCGAAGGCTCTGCAAGCGGGATCTCAGAAGCAGGAGGAGATGATGCGGGATCCGGAGAAACTGGTATTGACGCCGCAGCTAGTGCCTCAGGTGGAGCTGAAGGCGCAGCAAGCGATGCGAGCACTGGCATCGGCGGTTCAGATGCAGGCGATGGCGGCAGCGCTCGATCAGATGGGAGCGGAATATAAGAATTTTTTCCGCTAGCCGCTCTTTGCCAGATGTGGTAAGATAGCGGGGGTATGCCGAATCTCTCCTGTGGAATTGTCGGACTTCCTAACGTAGGGAAGTCCACTTTATTCAATGCTCTGATCAAGAAGGCCGCAGCTGCTGCGGCCAACTACCCCTTTTGTACGATCGACCCCAATGTGGGAGTCGTCGCTATGGACGACGAGAGACTCGACAAGCTCTCCACTCTTTCTAAAAGCCAAAAACTCGTCCCCGCCACCGTCACCTTTATCGATATCGCAGGTCTTGTCGAGGGAGCTTCTAAAGGAGAAGGACTCGGCAATCAATTCTTAGCTAATATCCGAGAAACCGAGGCCATCATCCATGTGGTCCGCTGTTTTGATGATGATGATGTGATCCATGTCTGTGGCAGGGTCGATCCGCTCCATGACATCGATGTGATCAATCTCGAGCTCATCTTAGCCGATCTTCAGGTCGCAGAGAAGGTCGCTACCAAATTAGACAAGCAGGCCAAGGGAAATAAAGAACTTAAGAGCACTGTTGAGGTCCTGACTAAAGTCATCGCCCATCTGAATCAAACACTCCCCGTCCGCTCATTAGAACTCACTGAGAAGGAAGAGGAGGCGATTAAGATCTACCCCTTCCTCACCAAGAAAAAGGTGATCTATGCAGCCAACGTGGCAGAGTCGGATCTTCCTGAGATGAACAACGCCCATGTGCAGGCGGTGAAAGACCTCGCAGAAAAAGAGGGAAGCATAGTTGTTCCCATCTGCGCTAAACTCGAAGAGGAGCTCGCTCAGCTAACGGAAGAGGAGGCTAAAGAGTACCTCTTTACCCTAGGGCTAGAAGAGACTGGACTCAGCCGCCTTGTCAAGGGGGCTTTTGGAATCTTAGGACTCATCAACTACCTCACTACGGGAGAAGTGGAGACGAGGGCTTGGACGATCCTATCGGGAAGCACCGCGCAAGAAGCAGCGGGAGAGATCCACTCCGATATTCAAAAGGGATTCATCCGCGCGGAGGTGGTCTCTTATGAGGATTTCATTACGTATAAAGGTCGGGTGGGAGCGCGCGAGGTAGGCAAAGCCAGAGCGGAAGGGAAGGAGTACATTGTCCAGGATGGAGATGTCATTCTTTTTTTCCATAATCCATAATCTATGCATTAATTTCTTATTTGCTTTAAAGTCTAATTACAATGGCCGAAAAAACCGAAAAGGCGACCCCGAAGAAACTCCGCGATGCGCGTAAAAAGGGACAGGTGGCAAAATCTAAGGATTTTTCCTCTGCGTTTACCTTTGTCGTATCGATTTCTTCTGTGATTGTCCTCTCTGGATACATCTTTAAACAGATGGGCAGCTTCATCATCAATATGTTCCGCCGCGCAGCGGAGGGACATATTGATATGCAGACGATGGCTAAGGGATTCATCCATGAGACGATCTACACGATCTTCAAATGCAGTTTTCCTACTTTGCTTCTAACGGTTTGTACTGGACTTCTCACGAGTTTTTTAATTGTGGGGCCTATGTTTTCTATGGAGGCGATGAAGCCTGATATCAAGAAGCTTAATCCCGTCACCAATATCAAAAATATGTTTAAGTTTAAGACAATTTTTGAGCTTTTAAAATCGATATTCAAAATCAGTGGGGCATTCATAATAATTTGGAGCGTCGTACAGGGAAGCGTTCCGGAGATCATTGCCTGTGCCGCTCTGCCTGTTGCCGCAATTGCAAAGCTTTTTGCCACTTTCCTCTTCAAAGTGATCGTCCGAGTAGGGATTTTCTTTTTAGCTATCGCTATTGCCGATTTGGTCTTTCAAAAGCGGAACTTTGCGAAAGAGATGCGAATGGAAAAATATGAGGTGAAGCAGGAGTACAAAGACACTGAAGGAAACCCGGAGCTCAAGGGGCAACGGAGGCGAGTCGCCCAGGAAATCGCTTACCAAGAAGGACCTAGAGGCGTCAAAATGGCCCGCGCGGTCATCACAAATCCAATCCATATTGCCGTTGCCGTCCAGTACAATGAGGAGGAGCAGCCTGCTCCTCGGATCGTCACTATGGGCAAAGGGACCGTCGCCGATCATATTGTCAAACTGGCTGGTGAGTTTGATGTTCCGATCATGAGAAACGTCGATCTCGCACAAACTCTGTTCGAAAAAGGAGAAATCGGTGATTATATACCAGAGGAGGCGTACGAAGCTGTCTCTGAGATTCTAAGGTGGCTTGAAGCCATTGAAACCGAAGAGACCGCCCATTTGGAGCTATTTAAATGAAGAAATTTCTTAATTCTCTCGGTCGCATCATGAGTAGTAACAAGATACTCACCCTGATCACTCGCTCGACCGATATCATCCTTGCGATCTTCATCATTCTCCTCATCATGATCATCATCGTGCCTATCTCTCCGGGAGTGCTCGATAATTTCATCGCGGTCAATCTGACAATCTCGATCACCCTCTTGATGGTTTCCCTCTATATACCCAAAGCGGTCAATCTCTCGATCTTTCCCTCACTCCTCTTGATCACAACTCTTTTCCGGTTGGGGATTGAGATCTCCGCAACCAAGCGGATTCTCCTCTACGCTGATGCAGGTGAGATCATCTATGCCTTTGGAGAATTTGTCGTAGGTGGGAACTTTGTCGTCGGTGCAATCGTCTTCCTTATTATCACCATTGTCCAGTTCATCGTTGTGACCAAGGGTGCTGAACGGGTCGCCGAGGTCGCTGCTCGTTTCACTCTTGATGCGATGCCTGGAAAGCAGATGAGTATCGATGCTGACCTTCGAAGCGGTATAATTGATGCCAATCAAGCCCGTCAACTCCGCCTTGATTTGCAGAAAGAGAGCCAGATGTACGGAGCAATGGACGGCGCCATGAAGTTCGTCAAAGGAGATGTGATCGCCGGTATTGTGATTGCTGTGATCAACATCGTCGGGGGTCTGATCATCGGGATGGCGATGCATGGGATGACTGCCTTGCAAGCAGCTAGAACCTATACTCTCTTATCAATTGGTGGTGGCCTCGTCGCACAGATCCCTTCTCTTTTGATTGCAATGACCGCCGGTATCGTCACCACCCGGGTCTCGAGCGAAAAGAAAGACACCCACCTAGGAAGTGAGATCGCTACCCAGCTCCTCGGGCAACCCAAGGCGATCATCATCTCAGGTACGGTCGTCACCCTCATGGGTTTCGTCAAAGGGTTCCCAACGCTTGTCTTCCTTGGCCTTGGCCTTGGAATCATAACAACTGGCGCTGTCACTATCTACAACCTAAAGAAAAAGGGAACGCGAACGGCAAGAGCAGCCGTTGGCGGCATTGTCGATACCGATGTCGAAGGGCACCGAGTGGTTCGAGGTGGGGTAGAAGAATATGCCCTTACCCTACCCGTCATCTTAGAAACGGGAGCCTACCTCTCCAAAGAGATCCGAAAGCAACGAGGCGGGACGACCTTCATCGAGGAAATGGTCCCTAAGATGCGTCACGCCCTCTACCAAGACCTCGGAGTCCGTTTCCCCGGTGTCCACGTCCGGTCAGAATCCCCCCAGCTCGAAGCAGATGAGTACATGATCTTCCTCAACGAGGTCCCCATCGTCCGTGGAAAAATCGAAGAGGGGGCTCTCCTCACCAACGAGGCCGTCGAGACCCTTCAGCGATATAACATCCCCTACACCACTTCGAAAAATTCCATAGGTCAACCCTCCTACTGGGTTGAGACAAAATACGAAGAGGTGATGAAAAAGGCAGGGATCAAATTCTGGGAACCTCTCGATGTGATGATCCTCCACCTCTCCTATTTCTACAGACAACATGCTGCCGACTTCATCGGAATCCAAGAGGTCCGCGGTATATTAGAGTTCTTAGAAAAGTCATTCCCCGATCTTGTCAAAGAGGTGACCCGTCTCGTCCCCTTGCAAAAACTCACAGAGATTTTTCGCCGGCTGGTGCAGGAACAGATTTCAATCAAAGACCTGCGCACCATCTTGGAGTCTCTCAGCGAGTGGGCCCAAACCGAAAAAGACACTGTCCTTCTCACCGAGTATGTCCGTTCCTCTTTAAAACTCTACATCAGCTACAAATACTCGCAAGGACAGTCGATACTCTCCGTCTACCTGCTCGACCCTGAGATAGAGGACATGGTCCGCGGAGCGATCAAGCAAACTTCCGCCGGCTCCTACCTCGCCCTCGATCCCGATAGTGTCCAATTGATTATGAGCGCAATGCGAGAAGTGATCTCCCCTACCCCCGCTGGTGGTCAACCTCCGGTGATGCTCACCGCTATCGATGTTCGTCGCTTTGTCCGGAAACTGATCGAAGGGGAATTTCCTGACCTTGCCGTCGTCTCTTATCAAGAGGTAGTCCCCGAGATCAAGATCCAACCCCTGGGACGAATTCAACTGACTTAAACCCCTTGTCATCGAAAAAGTTCCTTGCTATGAGTAAGTCTTATGCAAGATGATTTCAGCACAGCTCCTATCGAACCTACAGACAGCTCCCGCATCCAAAAGCAAGAGCAGTCCGAAGCACGCAAACTGGATATGAACCAAGTGGCAAGCCAACGCTCGCTCACCCAATATGCCAATGAAGCTGCCTTCACCCCCGTCATCATGTCCAAGCGCTTTGAAAGCCTCGAAGAGAAGATGCGCAAAAAAACAGCAGAAGAGAAAGAGCTGGAAAAAGCTGAAGGGAAAATTGTCGAAGTAGAAAAGGTCGAAGAGCTCTCCCAGAAGTTCAATAAAAGAAACCCCGAGCTCACCACCCGCAGCCTACAGTATCTCCTCTCCCTCATCAAAAGCAGCGATTCAGCAGAAGAGATTCTGCGCAAGGTGATGAAGAGCTACCCCGATCACTCGCTGGCCGACGAAGCGCTTGAGTTTTTGGAGCAGACCACCTCAAAAGAGACCGCTCAAAGAGTTCGACAAGCCAAAGAGAACCTCAACCGAGATTTCGCTAGAGAAGTACGCTCTGGCCGCAATATTGCTGAAGAGGCAAGAGCCTTTTCTAGACTAGGGCTCGGTTCTCCTACCGGCCTTCGCGATCTCTACCGAGACATCACAGGCAACCCGAGACCCGCGTCGAAACTCTTTGGCGAACTCAATGAGAAATTTTCCTACGAGAAGATGAAGTCCGCCTGCGATTTCATCCTCCATTCTATGGGCGCCGACCTCAAAGCCAAGGGCCCCTCGATCGCCAGAGCAGAGCTCCACCGTCTCATAACCGAAGCACGCAACCTCCTCGCCATCCTTTGGGTCTACAATTTCTTTAATGGGAGGATGAACCTGATCAAAGGGGCATTTGAGAGAGGGGGGATGCTCCTTCCCTCGCAGATGACCTTCGAGATGCTAGCAAAGATGTTTGTTCTATTACTCACCGAACGGTATCCTTCTATGGATAAGGTGTTTCAGCTGGCGCTCAAGATGGGACTCTCAGCGAATGTGATTGCTCAGATCATCATCTTTAGCCAGATGCGTGATGCCGTAAGAGGGGTCGCTCCCAAGCTCTTCCGCTCTGAACAACATCGCTACGATGTCCTCATGTCCTTCATTGAAGCTCTGGAAGAGCTAGAAGAACAAGCAGAAGAAGAGGAAGAAGAAAAAGAAGACGAAGAAGAGGACGAGACGTAGTGGACCGCTTTGCGCAAATCCTATATGACCTCGGCAAAGAAATCGGTATCAAGCTCTACCCCGATGAAAACCGGATCTGCGAGATCGACTATCGGGGCGTGCTCCATATCCAGCTAGAGTTTGACGAGACAAAGGAACAGCTCCTCATCTCCACCCTCATCTGTGAAACCCCACCGGGCAAGTTCCGAGAAAAAGTTCTTAAAGAGGCTTTAAAATGTAACGCCCTCTATCCCCGCGTGGGAACCCTCGCCTACTCAGAGAGCAACAATAGGCTCGTCCTCTTCAGCTCGGTCCCCAATGAAGCGTGTAACGAAAGAAAACTCTTCGCCCTCCTCGAGGCCTTCATTAAGGAGAGTGAAGAGTGGAAAGAGGCGATAGAACAAGGCAAATCACTCCCCTCACATGCACCCAACGAGGAGCCTGGTGGGGGAATGTTTGGGCTGAAGCCATGACACAGTTAGAAGAAAAGCTCTTCCATTCTAGCCTTGGCCCCCAATGGAGCCAAATCGGCGCCCATCATCATCACGGCATTGACCTTCCCCTCTCCGCTCTCCATTCAGAGAATAGCTGCGGCATCGGTGAGTTCTACGATCTCATCCCCTTAATCGACTGGTGCAAAGAGGTTGGCTTCGATGTGATCCAACTCCTCCCCATCAATGACACCGGAGATGACCCGAGTCCATACTTCGCTCTCTCTGCAATGGCTTTGAGCCCTCTCTTCCTCTCCCTCTACAAACTCCCCGGCGTAAAAAAAAGTGACCTCAGCTCCTTTTTGCCCATGAACCGCCTTGCCAAAGTTCCTTACCACGATGTCCAGAGCCACAAACTCCTTTTCTTGCGTACCTACTTTGAAAAAAAAGGCGCCCGGATCGTTAAAGAAGAATCTTTCTCCATCTTTGTCGATGAGAACCCCTGGGTAGAGACCTACGCCCTCTTCAAAGTCCTCAAAGACGTGATGGCCAAAAACCACTGGAAAACCTGGCCTCAAGAGTTGCAAGCCCCAACCGAAAAGCAATTCGATGCCCTAATCGAAAAGTACTGGATCGATGTCTGCTTCTACATCTTCTTGCAGTATCTCTGTTTCGAGCAACTCTGCGCTGTAAAGAAGTACGCCAATAAAAAAGGAGTTCTCATAAAGGGGGATATCCCCATCTTGATCAGCCCCGATAGCGCCGATGTATGGAAGTATACAGACGAGTTCGACCTCTCTTTTTCTGCAGGGGCGCCTCCCGATGCCTACAACGAAAACGGACAAGTATGGGGTCTACCGATCTTTCATTGGGAGGTGATGAAAGAGCGGGGCTTCGATTGGTGGAAAACAAGACTCGACTACGCGCAAAATTTCTATGACCTCTACCGCATTGATCACGTCCTCGGTTTCTTTCGGATTTTCGCTATCCCTCTTGGAAAGTCTGCCAAGAATGGCCTCTTCTTACCCGCCGACAAAGCCGAGTGGCTCCCCCACGGCAGAGAGATTCTCTCGGTTCTTTGCGACCATAGCCCAATGCTCCCGATCGCCGAAGACCTCGGAGCAGTTCCCGATTCAGTGCGCACAGCCCTCACCGATCTCGGGATCTGCGGCACCAAGGTGATGCGTTGGGAAAAAAGGAAAAACAACACAGAGACCTTCATCGATCCCCTCCACTACAACCCCATCAGCATGACCACCGTCTCCACCCACGACTCAGAAACTCTCCAGCTCTGGTGGCAAGGGGAAGAGGGAAAGAGCTTTGCCCATCACAAAGGATGGCACCATAACGACATTCTCTCAAAAGCCCAGAGAAGAGAGATCTTATGGGATAGCCACCACAGCTCGAGCCTCTTCCACATCAACCTTATAGGAGAGTACCTCGCCCTTTTCCCCGAGCTCGTTTGGGACAACCCCCAAGACGAGAGGATCAACATCCCTGGAACCGTCGGTCCCCATAACTGGACCTATCGGATCCGCCCCAGTGTTGAAGAGCTTTCCAGCCACCCCCTACTCAAACAAGAAATCGAGAAAATCCTAGAATGAAATTTTTCCTCGCTCTTTTCCTCGCCCTTCCCCTCTCGGCTTCCAACACCTCGATCAAAAGCCTCTACAACAGCCTCGATCCCTATTCCCTCACCCAGTACATGGCCTTCTATGAACTCTACCCCGACACCAACGAGGGAAAAGAAGCAATCAACCACGCTTGGCGCCTTCTTAGGGGAGGCAATCACACGCAACATCTTCCCCAATTCCTCCTCCCCAAATTCGATATCCAAGCGGTCGTCTCCCTCGTCACAAGACAACCCTACGACGAGCCGGTCAAGCTCACCGAAGAACAACTCACAGCAATTGAAGAGCTCTGCAGCCACTTCACCAATCGCAAACTCAAAGGGCTCAAAGCCTGGACCAAAGAAGAGGTCCTCGCCCTTCCACCAGAAGAGATCGACCTCTGTCGCAGCCTATTAATTGAACAGTTTGAGGACTCTTCAAACCTGAGAAACGACATCCGTCAGTATGAGGCCAGCCTCGACCTGATGGCTCTGCAGATCTTTGCGCGCCTCCCGGAAGACGCCACTCCCCTAGATAAAATCCGTGAGATCAACCGGTACATCTTCCAAGAGATGCAGTTTCGATTTCCACCCCACTCGATCTATGCACAAGACATCGACCTCTACACCTTCCTCCCCTCCGTCCTAGACAGTCGGCAAGGGGTTTGCCTCGGTGTATCGATCCTCTATCTCTGCCTCGCCCAAAGACTCGACCTCACCCTTGAGATCATCACCCCACCCGGCCACATCTACGTCCGTTACAACGACGGGGAAACCATCACCAATATCGAGACCACGGCAAGAGGGATCAATCCCCCTTGTGAGACCTACCTCGGTCTGAACACCCGAAAACTGCAAAAGCGCAACATCAAAGCCGTCATCGGCCTCGCCTTCGTCAACCAAGCCTCAGTCTACTGGACCCGATCCGAGCACCAGAAATGCGTCGATCTCTACGAAAAAGCCCTTCCCTACCTCGATGGAGATCCACTCGTCAATATGTTCCTAGGATTCAACTACCTTTTCGTCGGACGAAAAAAAGAAGGAGAAGCTCTTCTAAAACCCCTTAAAGACTACATCTTTGATTACGCAGTGGCTCCTGAGACCCTCACCACCGATTACCTTACAGGCAATATCGATGCAGAAGGGGTGAAGAAGATGTTTCTCCCTGTCGATGAGACGAGAGAATCGATCAAGGAAAAACAACAAGAACTCAAAAAACTCCTCAAAAAGCATCCGAAGTTTCGAGGAGGGATTCTTCAGCTCGCTGTCACCTACCTTCAGCTGGGACGCTCTGGCGAAGCCCAAAAGATACTAGAGCGGTATCACAAGATCGATCCCAATGACCCCACTGTTGAGTACTACCTCTCCATCGTCTGCGCAGAACGCCGCGACTTCCCAAATACTTGGAAGTACCTCAAACAAGCGGAAGAAATCACCCAAAAAAGAGACCACTCTCCCCGCGCCTTGCGCTCATTTCGCAATAAACTGCGCACCCATTGTCCCGACCCCTCACAGCAATAGTTGCAACTTAATGGAAATTTTTTTAAGTATAGAGAGAGGAGGCCGTCAATGAAGATCCCTTTCGTATTACTCATACTCATATCCACACTCTCCCTAACTGGGCAAGAGCCCGAGCAAAATGACCAACTATACCTCTCCCTCAACGTCGATTCTGGATCCCGCCTCGAGCTCTCCGATGGCTCAGCCTACGAGATCGATCCCGACGATTGGATCTACACCACCTACTGGATCACTCCATTCCCCGTTGAATTGGGAAAAAGCGATGATCCCAATTACCCCGTTCGGATCACCAACCTCACTTCAGGCACATCGGTCAATGGAAAAGAGATCTCCCCCAAAGAACTCCTCGGAGAAACTCCCCGCAAAAAAAGACCCCCGAAAACGCAGATCCAAAAACCAAAAAAACAACCTTAAGGAATGACCGTTGAAAAGATATGAAATCTTTCTCCCGTGGATCATCGCTTGTATCGCAACTGTTGGGAGTATATTTTTTGGCGAAGTGCAAAACCAGCACCCCTGTCCTCTTTGTTGGTATCAGAGGATACTGATGTTCCCCCTCGCCATCATCTTAGGAATCGCCGCCTTTAGAGAGGCATACCGAATCGTCTACTACGCCCTTCCCCTCTCCCTCATCGGCCTTATCATCTCTGGCTACCACGTAATCATGATTGAGATCTTCAAGAAAAAAAGCGCTTGCCCTAGATGCAGAGTTGAAGGACTTTCCAATGACCCAGTGACCTTCCCCTTCCTCTCCTTCTGCTCTTTTCTCGTCCTGAGCGCACTGCTCATTTGGATCGCCGTCAAGCACCACCGCTCTAAGAAGCTGTAGAGCCACTTCTTAACCTAGCAACAGTTAGCAATAGTTTTGGGATCTTCAAAGCAGCCTGTCTAGATTCATAAGAACGAACCAATTCTTTTTCCGCAGCGCTCCCTTCCTCACCTCGTTCCTTTGCAGCTAAATATGCGGATTTCTCTTTACTTAGAGTTGCCTGTGCTTCACTTACTGCATCCTGTAAATTCTGCAATGATGCTTCGCTCCCAGCTCTTCGAGGCGGTCTCTGCTGACGACGGAATCGCTCACTATTAGAAGTAGGCTTAACGAGAGCAGACATATCTTTGTCCTTAAGAGAAGGACCACAAAACTTTTGGTAGCTAATCTGACCCACTTTTGATGCAAGGTAGACGAATACCCCCACTCCAAGGAGTTCCATTGGAGAGATCGAAAGCGAAGTCACCATCGATACTCCTAGAGAGCCGACAGCCGCCACTGCAGCTGAACCTACTAAAAGAGGAATCTCTTGCTGAAGGGAAAAATGGGTTTTCCCCTGAACCGGACTAGAACTGGTAAACATACAAAAATTAAAGCATAAGCATGACAAAATATTCAAGATTTTTCATGTCTGGGAAACCATCGATTCCGAGCTCCACCATCCCTTTCCCTCTTTCTCAACAGATCCTAATTATTTAAAAAACAAAAACTTACGAAGTTATCCGTCTTGGCAAGAAATAAATCTAGCACTTAAATAGCCCGTCTGCTAATATTAGGGCTAATGAAGACACAATTCACAGAGCCAGTGGCTCTTGCAATCGAGAAATCCTTCGAGCTAGCAAAAGAAAAACAGCACACCCAGCTGACCGAGCATCACCTGCTCCTCGTTTTTCTCGAGGATGAAGGAGGCTACTTTGCCACCTTTGCAAAAAGGCATGGCCTCGATGTGCCCCCACTCAGAGAAGCTCTTAAGCAAAAACTCTCCTCCCTCGCTACCTTTGTAGACACCATAGGCGAGCCCTCCCCCTCTACCCACCTCCAGAGCCTGATCAATTCAGCGAGCACCCTAGCAAAAAAATGGGGGGATACCTACTTAAGCACCGACCACTTCCTCTATGCCTTTTGGGAAAAGAGCGAAGAGCCCTTCCAAACATGGAAAAACAAGACATCTCTCAACTTAAGTGATGTAGAAAAAGAGATCCAAACCATCCGTGGAGGTAAACAAATGGATAACCCCTCAGCAGAATCGGGATTGCAAGCACTGGAAAAGTACTGCAAAAACCTCACCGCTCTTGCACAGTCGGGCAAGCTCGATCCGGTGATTGGACGGGATGAGGAGATCAGACGAACCATGCAAGTCCTCTCCAGAAGAACGAAGAACAACCCCTTGCTCATCGGAGATCCTGGCGTCGGAAAAACTGCCATCGCAGAAGGACTCGCCATCCGCATCTTCCAAGAAGATGTCCCCGATCCCCTGATCGGCAAACATCTTTTTTCTCTCGATATGGGAAGTCTCATTGCCGGGACCAAATATAGAGGAGAGTTTGAAGAAAGACTTAAAGGGATTCTACAAGAGGTAGAAAAAGGTGATGGACAAATCCTCCTCTTCATCGATGAGGTCCATACCCTTGTCGGGGCCGGAGCTACTGAAGGGGCAATGGACGCTGCGAACCTCTTAAAGCCCGCACTGGCCAAGGGAACCCTTCACTGCATCGGAGCTACAACCCTTAACGAATACAAAAAGTACATCGAGAAGGATCCCGCTCTTGAGCGGCGGTTTCAACCTATCCTCGTCACGGAGCCGTCAACAGAAGATGCCATCGCGATCCTGCGAGGCCTTCGTGAGCGGTATGAGATCTTTCATGGAGTGCGCATCACTGAAGGGGCCATCCACGCTGCCGCTACCCTTTCAGGGCGCTACATCGCCGATCGCTTTCTGCCTGATAAGGCGATCGACCTAATCGATGAAGCAGCAAGTATGATTCGGATGCAGCTCGGCTCAAGACCACTACCCATCGACAATAAGGAACGGGAACTGAGTCACCTGATCGTCAAACTCGAAGCGATCAAGAGAGAAAAGATCCCCACCGCCAAGGTAGAAAAAGAAAAGCTCGAGAAAGAGATCGCTAGCACAAAAGAGATCTTAACGACCCTCAATGAACGGTGGAATCAAGAGAAGAAGACCCTCGATGCGCTCAAAGAGAAAAAAAATCGCCTTGAGACCCTCCGTTTCCAAGAGGAAGAGGCCGAACGGGGATCTGACTACAACAAGGTAGCGCAATTACGCTACAACGACATCCCCGCCCTTGAAAAAGAGCTCGAAGAGGGAGAAAAAGCCCTAGAGAGCGCCCATGGCAGACTCCTCAAGGAAGAGGTAGATGAATCGCTCATCGCACAAATCGTCTCTAAGTGGACAGGGATCCCCCTGCAAAAAATGCTCGAAACAGAAGCAGGCAAGCTCCTCCAGCTCGAAACAGAGCTCGAAAAAAGGGTCGTCGGGCAACCCCTCGCCGTTACAGCGGTCAGCGAAGCGATCCGCCGCTCTCGCAGCGGTCTCGCCGATCCCAAACGCCCCATCGGAGTTTTTCTCTTCGTCGGCCCTACAGGCGTTGGGAAAACAGAGCTCACCAAAGCTTTAGCCGACCAGCTCTTCAACAGCGAAGAGGCAATCATCCGCCTCGACATGTCCGAGTACATGGAAAAGCACAGTGTCGCTAAGCTCATCGGCTCCCCTCCCGGGTACGTTGGCTACGAGGAGGGGGGACAGCTCACAGAAGCGATTCGCAGACGCCCCTATTCCGTGGTCCTCTTTGATGAGATCGAAAAGGCTCACCCTGATGTCTTCAACATCCTCCTTCAGATGTTTGATGATGGACGGCTCACCGATGCCAAAGGAAGGACGGTGAACTGCAAGAACACTCTCATCATCATGACCTCCAACCTGGGCTCCCAGCAGCTTCTCGAAAAAATGGAGACAACCCAAGCCTGGACCCAAAAAGAGGTTCTCGCCACCGTCTCTCCAGAAATCAAAAGGCACTTCCGTCCCGAATTCATCAACCGTGTTGATGAGATCCTCCCCTTCTTACCCCTGCAGGAACAGGAGATAGAAAAGATCGTCCACATCCAGCTTGAAGAAGTAAAAGCTCGTCTTAAAGAGAAAGAGATCGACCTAGAGATCACTCCTGAGATAGTGGCCCATCTCGCTAAAATGGGATACGACCCCGTCTTCGGAGCACGCCCTCTCAAAAGGCTTATCCAGCATGAAGTGATCAATCTCCTCTCCAATGCTCTTTTAAAAGGAGAACTCGCCCCCCATCAAAAGAGAGTCCTCTCTCTTACAGATGGAAAAATATTGCTTCAAAAAACAGAGCCCCTTGAGCCCCAAGAAACGGCTAACAGCGGTCGAATGTAGTTTGTTCCCAATTCTCATATACTCTTGAGTCATGAGGATCTCGAAACAGATCGTCCTTCTATTTCGGTGATGGCGATGACCACTCTTCTTCTCAAAAATTAGGAAAAGAGGAGTTTCTTAGATAGGAGAGCATTTACCTAGCAATAAACTCACAAGCTACGCCTCACTAAAAGATCCTGCTCGAATAGAATCAGTTTGATTTCATTGGATTATTGTATTTTCATCATACTCAGATATACCGTAGCAGACGAGACTTGAACGGTTGTTGAGCCATCAGATACCGCTATGGAATTTAGGATCCTGAAGACGTCCCCCCCATTTAACGTGGTGATAAATGTGGTACTCAAAGGCCAGGGGTAAAGGGCAAAAAACCCTACCGGCGATGCGGGTAACTGACTAGCTCTATATTGCTGAGTCAATCTACTTACAGATGCGCCCGCTGCTGAGAGTATATCCATGTTGTTTATTTGCGGGGTTTGCCTGATATCAGCCGTTGTACCCATAGGGCTGGTATAAAAGTCATTTAGACCAAAGCTGATCATATAGACCCCTCCACCACTAGCGCCAACTGTTACCTCTCCAGTCATTGTGTTCAGGGTGAGCTGTGTTCCTCCAGATGCTACCACAGAATTGTAACGAATTGCTTGATTAGAAGTAATAGTGAGGTTGACAAACGGAGATCCATCTAGAATGACATAGATAAAATCTGAGATTCCTCCAGAACCTGTAGGTCCTGTCGCACCAGTTGGACCTGTTGGGCCAGTCATCCCTTTCATCCCTGTAGGTCCGGTTCCACCAGTTGGACCGGTACTACCTGTAACACCTTGAATCCCTTGAGGCCCTGTGGGTCCGGTTCCACCAGTTGGACCCGTTGGGCCAGTTATCCCTTTCATCCCTGTAGGTCCAGTTGCTCCAGTAGGACCGGTACTACCTGTAACACCTTGAATCCCTTGAGGACCCGTGGGTCCGATTCCACCAGTTGGACCTGTTATCCCTTTCATTCCTGTAGATCCAGTTGCTCCAGTTGGACCTTGTTGACCTTCAGCGCCAGTTGGACCAGTTGGACCTGTTATCCCTTTCATCCCTGTAGGTCCAGTTGCTCCAGTTGCTCCAGTTGCTCCAGTTGCTCCAGTTGCTCCAGTTGCTCCAGTTGCTCCAGTTGCTCCAGTTGCTCCAGTTGAACCTTGTTGACCTTCAGCGCCTGTTGCACCAGTTGCTCCCGTCACTCCTTTCATACCAGTTGGCCCTGTGGGACCTGTATTCCCTTGGAGGCCAATGAGACCCGTGGGACCTGTAGCTCCGGTTGGTCCCGTAGCACCAGTAGGACCTGTGCATCCTTCTGCAGGGCCGCGTGGGCCTGTGGGACCGCGGGGACCTTGGGGCCCAGGAGGCCCCTGCTTAGGACTTTTACAGCTTGCTGTAAGAAGAAAGGATGACTCTACAGTAAGAAATGACTGCAAATCAAAGAAAGAGTACGCGGAAGGATTTGCACAAATTGTGCTGGAGCAGATAACGAGAATGGACAGCAGTTTTGCAAAAACCTTATGGGAAGATTTTTTCATATTTATCCTCTTAAGTAAAATTTTACATAGCTATGAAGAATATTGCAGAGAGGTATGAGTGTCAACGAAGAAATAATAAGTGTAGGAGCAACGACAAAATGTCACCCCCTCAGCAATATTAAAATGTCACCACCCAAGCCATGAGGAGGAATATGAGTGGAGACAAGGAAAATGAGTATAAAAGAAGCCTAGAGATTGGGCGTAATGCAACAGATTGATAAGAATATTTTAACTTTGAAAGGCGCGAGCAAAGAGTTTGCGCTATCGCTAAGACAGACGAAAAGGATCCGGAAGAGGTATCTTCTCGAAGGAGCAAATGGGCTTATTTCCAAACACGTTGGAAAGCCCGGCCCAAACCAAGTAGCTCCAGAAGAAAAGCTGAAGTATTAAAGATTTTACATAGCGAAGAATATGCCGGATTTGGTCCAACATTTGCTAGGGATAAAATAGAGGAGAGACATGGACACTGCCTCTCCTCTGAGAACATTCGGAAATGTATGGTTAAAGGGCTAAGCAACAATTTTTCTGTAAAATTAGCCTCCCAAGCCGTTTTTTTCGTCGTTCTAGCTGCATAGAACGCCACCTGCGCCGAGCTATGAAGAGCATGCTCGGCGCCAACCTATGCTTGGTTCCTATAGGATCACGTATTTCTTTCCACTTATCCTCTCTTCATGGATTTCTACTACTACCGCAGTCGCAACTCAAAGCACGACTCAACATTGGGGAATGTACCGCCGCCATTTTTTTGGACACGAAATTGCGCATAGGTAACTTTATCAATGAAGCAGACGCTCCGTTCGCATCGTCTCCGCGAGCTGCATAGGGCTCACTCGCGATGTCTGCACTACACTTATTTAGCCTTATGCTATCTCCCTCATTTTCTCATAGTTTCGACGAGCTTCTAATGGACTCTGGAAGCCATGCCTCTCCAGCAATCTTTCTTCATTATAGACATCTACAAACTGACTGATCGCTTCTCGTACTTCATCGATATTTTTGAAAACCCTTTCTGCTATGACTTGATCTTTCAGTGTTCTATGGAACCGCTCAGCGACTCCATTTGTCTCGGGTTGCCTTACAAGCCCTGACCTGCTATTTGGTGGTTTCGTGTTTTAGTTTAATGCAAATCCGTGTCCAAATCTATTGATGGCAGTATAACCTTGGAAAAGAGCAAGAGGTTTACGCGCTACTTGAGCCCCATAACTCTCAGCTCTCTTCTGAGGCGCTTTGTCTTCTGCACAAAGTCGCTACGAAGAAAGGGACTTTCCCCTAGTGGAAGAGATCGGGGAAAGTTGCTTCCAGGTGATGCCAACTAAGGAAGTTGCGCTGCGCAATGCCTATGCATGTGCGGCTCTTCCTAAAGATAAGCCCACTGTCGGATGGTTAAAAGCGGCTTTTCTGGAGGGGCTAGAAGATCTCACAGAGGTTCTAAAAGGGGCGAAATTTGATCCGATCCGCCAGAGCGAGGCTTTTAAGAAGTTCTTGGAACTAAATTCTGAAGAGTGAATAGTCACCGCTTTTGGCTCTCCCGCAGCCCGGTTTCACCTCATAAAATTAACAAATTTGTTAATTCTAGAAATTGAAGGAAAGACCCCTAGATTTTTGATCTTCATTCAGCGGAGTAGGGTTCTTTCCTCTGGGCCCAAACTCAAATATCCAAATACAGTTGCGAAAAGAAATCCACAAATAGCTGCGAGATCCAGAGCGAGTTTTAGATTTATTGAATAGCCTGGAAATATTGGCATTGTCACCTTAGGATCGCAAAATTGACGGATGACTCCTACTGCAATTCCGTTTTCCAAGCCAGTTGTGAAACAACTCTGTAGAGGCTTCCTAGTATTGAGGGACCTATAGATCATCGGGCTGCTGATAATCCATAATCCACAATGTGCGCAAACGTTCATGACACTAAACATATGTCGTGCATTGATTTCTCCAATAAGATGAATACTGACTTCTGGCAAGAGATTTTCAAGCTGCCTGATGCACCAATGATTGGTGATATTAGCGACTGAAAGAATTATTTGAGAAGCTTGCGTTCCTAAAAACCAGCCTAAGGAATTTCCCGCAAAAGCTGCGGTGGTAATTCTAGAAAGAAGGGGCCTATTCATAAACCAAATAATAGTTTTTTCTTTAAGAGTCAACAAACTGCTTGCATTAACTAAGGTGCGACAATTCGGGCAGGTGCTATTGTCTTGAAGCCAACGTTTTATGCAAATGACGTGGACAGGCTGACAGTCTGTATTATGCATTACCCAGTTTCCATTCTCATTATCCTTATATTGACAGATGGAGCAGTTTCCATCAGTAGGTGGCGGTATTGAATGGTATGAAAAAGAAACTCTTGTAGTCATAATTTTAGCTTCAAGATAGAAGTCTTTTTTTTCTTTATTGAACAAGCATATCGTTTTCAGGGTTCGAGTTCATGTACTGCTCCCCATTTAGCAAGCTCTTTTTGTCGGAGAGTTGATACTGGCTTTTGACGGGGGTCATACTATCGCTTGCTCCTTGTAATTCTTCTCAACCCACTCTGGAGTTCGATACCCATGTGCTGAGTGCAGGTAGTTCTCATTATATCCTTTAATCCCCTCCTCGAGCGCCCTCTCTGTCTCGTAGTAGCTTGACCACTCCCTTAGCCATACGAGCTCTTCCTTCAGTGTTCTCAGCATTCGCTCTGTATCGGCATTTCCTTTAGGGTTATTGTAGCTTGTAAAGATCTGCTATCCGACACCAGTTTGAATCCTTCTCCTCTGACCCCATTTTTGAATTGCTCCTGGATTCCTACTTCTAGGGCTTGCAAGCACTCTCCTGCTCGGCTTAAAGGAGTCATGTCTATGCCCCAGAATTGATTCGGCCTCTCTGCTCGGTGTTTTGGACAACTAGGTGTCCTTTTTGCCTTCAGCCGGGTATTTTTAGTATTGCAGATCTCGGCGATCGGCTTGCCTTTGAGACCGTCTAAGACGACCTTAGCTTTGGTTTTGTTGTCCCATTTTCTTTGCTTCATTTAGATGCTCTTTTTTGCTGTTAACAGTTTAAATTACTCCGTAAAAAGGTGCAGTCTCATAATGGGGAGCAGTGTAAACAAGCTAATTTAAAAATTCAATGGGATAAGCAAGGAAAACTCCCAGGCACAAAAATTTTCAAATCTCTAGAAATAGAAGTCTATTAGAACATCCCAATCCACAGAAACTTATCAATGATTTTGCCGGAAAAGGAATGAGGGTTGGGAATAAACAGCCAGGGGCATCAGGATATAAAGAGCTTGTCAATTTCAAAGAGTTTATCGGTTACTCTGTCGACCCTAAAACAGGGAAAAAATTAGCAACAAATTGGGGGAAAATTCATTATGGTCGAGATGGAATCCATATCGTACCCACAAAAGCAAGGAAATAACCTATGCAAGAAATAGGCGATGCTCTACTTGCTACGCAAAGAGCTTTATTAGATATAGTAACACCAGAACTCAGAGCTGTTATAGTTGACTTAGATAATGACAAGGGAGTTTTTTTATTCGATTTTATTACGATGGGGAAATATCTGAAAATTTGATTGACCTCTGGGAAAGTGCACTAACAGAAGCAAGCGCAGGATTAGACCCCAATTATGCTTTGGATGATGGAATCGAAAGACTTGATTATCCTAACAAAATCCCCTTTCGTGGCCGATACGCCTACTCACGTAAAGAATAAAAAAAATCCATAAAAAGAATCACACTTAATCTCTGGATATGCACGAAAGAGTTTGCAAGCATCACTGCTGGATAATGACAAGGGTTGCAGCGATCTTGTCATGCAAGGCCTGCTTCTTTTTTGTGAAGAGGATCATCAAAAAGCCAATGAAGCAAGCAAGACGAGAGAGCACCTTGGAGAAGTAACGGACAGAAGCCCGCCAGAAGCTGATCCGCTCTCCCTCTTCGGAAATGACCTTAAGGCCCAGTACCCTTTTGCCAAGTGTCGCTTGCCAAACAGAGCTCTCCAATAAGGCAAAGTAGAGCCATGAAAAGGCGATCATCCCACCAAAATACCAGATTCCAAGCATCGATAAGCTCTGCAATGGATACTTCATTGCACTTAAGCCCAATACGAGCCCGATTGCCATGTAAAGACCGAGAACAATCAGACAGTCGAGGCTAAAGGCACATAGTCTTCTTGTAAGGCCGCTGTATATCATCTGTCTGTATGGAAGATGTCTTTGAATTGCGCTTGTAGCGGAGCAGGGACCACTTCTTCCATTCCTGCTTTGTCGTACATGAGGAAATAGGTACAAGCAATCATGATCCCAAATGGAGGGCTGAGAAGCCCGACGAGAAGAGAGAGGCCACAAACAGCGGAACGGCGAAAATTGAGCCATGTTTTTTTCACCCTTCTGTCGAAAAAAGCACTCTTGCCCCCAGTGATTATAAGGCCGAAAAGAGAGAGCACTAAGAAAACCGAGTTAAGGGCAAACCAAGCGAGATCAACACAGAAAAGCAACAGAAAGCAAAACCGGGTAATGATCATCGAAAATACCGGCTTCTTCCCCGAACTCTCTTGATAGATATCAGAGGGGTCGAAGGTCTCGGTGAAGGCGTGTTTTGTGTCTCTGTCAAAGAGCTGAAAAATTGCCATCGTCTCTTTTCGTGTTATCCTTACATTATAGCTGTTAAATGCCGCCATCTGGCCCCCTAGGCACATCCGAGGGCATGTTGAACTCTTGGTCAATAAAATAGTCGATCGGTGCATTAAATGTCATCGCAACTTCTCTGATATGGAGATTTTCTGAGATAGGGGGTAGTATAGAGTCGAATTTTTTCTCTCTCCCCCCTGCATCTTCCAGAAATTTTTTTTACAGACACAATGAGAGTTTGACAACTTGCTAAAAAAATTTTCCCAACAAGATTTTTTTTGTTCCTTGTCAAGTTGCCCTATTTGAAAGAAAATGCTATTCTATCCAAAAAAAGGAGTTTTTCCCATGTCCAGAGTTTGCCAAGTCACTGGAAGAAGGACCCGCAAAGGGAACAAATACGCCAGACGGGGAATTGCCAAAAAGAAAAAGGGCATTGGACTTAAAATCACCGGCATCACCCGAAGAAGGTTCAAGCCAAATCTGATGAAAAAAAGATTTTGGTTCCCCGATGAGAATCGCTTCGTCACGATCCGTCTCTCTACCCAAGCCATGCGCACGATCGACAAGCTAGGGATCTCAACTGTGATCCGACAGATGCGTGCCCGTGGGCAAAAGGTCTAAGACTCTCTTAGCCATTTTCATACCCCTTGGCTTTTTCCTCTGGATTGTCCTAGCAGCGCTCTATCCTCCCCTGCCCACTCCAAAGCACCCGTTAAAATTCTATTCGAATGTCCTCTGCTCTGATCTCAAAAGAGTCACCATCCGCGCCATCGAAAATGCCCACTCCTCTATCGTCCTCTATATCTATGGCCTCACAGATCCCGATCTGATCCGCCTCCTCAAAAAAAAACAAGCCGAAGGGGTCTACGTAAAAGTTTTCTTTGATCCCAAAGCCTCCAAAAGGCTCCCCAAAGAGCTCAATGCCTATCCAGTAAAAGCCCGAGGCCTCATGCACCGCAAAATCCTAATAATAGATGAGCAGCTCACTCTCCTCGGTACCGCAAATTTCACTCCCCAATCGCTCAAGATGCACAGTAATCTCATCTTCGGGGCATGGGACAAAGACCTCTCCTGCTTTCTCAAAGATTCCATAGATTCGTTTCAGGTTTTTGAAATAGGGGAAACAGAGCTCCACTCCTTTCTCCTCCCCGATTTTGGGAAAGAAGCCCTCGCTCATCTCGAAGAAGAGCTCCGCTCAGCTAAAAAAGGCATCCGTGTTGCCATGTTCACCCTCACCCATCCCCGCCTCGTTGATGCGCTCATAGAAGCCATCAATAACAACATACCAGTAGAGATCGCCATCGATCGCTATACAGAAAAAGGGGCGAGCAAAAAGGCCATCACTAGGCTCCGAGAGGCTGGAGCGAAGATCATCGTGAGCCAGGGAAGTGAGCTCCTCCATCACAAGTGGGCCCTTATCGACGAAAGTACACTCATCATGGGCTCAGCCAACTGGACCGTAGCGGCCTTCACCAAAAATCAGGACTGTTTGTTTCTATTTCGTGGATTGCAAAGACAAGAGCAGAAAACTCTGAATCGAGTGTGGAAGACTCTCATAAAAAGAGGGGTGACTAGCAGCTAACAATTGCTTAAATCAATGTTCCCAAATGCTCAGAGTTTTAAAGAGAGATGAAGTCCCGAAAATTTTATCGTCGATGGATGAAACCTTTTTTTTCAACTCTCCGTCTTTTCATTGAGAGTGAATTTACAGACCAAATGTTACACTACCCTTGGTTCAAAGAGGCACTTATAACAAGAGTATGACTTTGTTTAAATTAGAAATCATCTCGTCCAGACCTTCGGTATGATCCTTTACCTTTGCCTCTCGCAATGCATCCCGTTTTGCGAACGCTAGTCCGCAGGGAGACTTCCTCGCATTATTGATAATATGGTTAGTCGCGCCCCTTTTCAAAAGGTCGCGAACACTCTCAACATCTCCCCCTTCTGCGGAGCGGTGCAGAAATGTGTTCCCCTCATTATCAAGCACAATATTTACATCGAAAAGAGCAAGCGTTTTCTCTAAGTCCCATATTTGAATTTCTTTGGACAACTCCTCCAACTGCATGTTTTTGTGAACTTCTTTTAAAGCCTGCTGAGCCTCTTGAAGAGGTGTCCGGCCTGCAGCATTTGTTATTCTCCTACAATGGTGGCTATTTATAAGAGAAGACACTCTTTCCCACCGGCCCGATTTGGCAGCGCGATGTAAGGCAGAGTTTCGACGACTGCACAATGGCTGTACATTTTCATTCAGCATATGGGATATTGCGCTAAAAATTTTTTCCAGCACACTTCTCATGGTAGACTCAGACTCACTTGCCAATCGCATTGTTAACGCGGCGCTCGCCATTGCAAGAGGAGTTTCTTTCTTAACATTCATTATTGAGGTACTTGCTCCTCTGTCTAAAAGATCAGCGATGATTTCATCATCAATGATCAACAAAGAACATACAGTATGAAGAGCTGTGTTCCCACTATCATCTCTCGCATCTACATCCAAAAGAGCTTCTACAATGGCCTTCTTGCAACCCATTAGTACATCTTTGCTTCCAAGCATCTTTGTAACCGCATTCGGATCTATTGCGATTTCAAAAATTTCTAGAGTTTCAGGCATCCCACTATATAGCGCGCGGAATGCTTTGATTCGCTCTTCGGGTTTCTCAATAGACATCGCAAGGGTATAAGGACTGTTTCCCTCCTCATCGACCAGATGAATATTTGCCCCATGCCGGGATAAAGCTTCAATTACAGCTAGTCCTTCAGGCTTACAGATCCCCTCATCTGTTTCAAGAAATCTGAAAACTTCATGTAGTGGAGCTTTACCAAACACGGTTTCTACACCGTTAACATCTACACCTGCATTGATCAGTACTTGAACGATTTTTGTTAACTCTAAACGAAGAGCATTGAGTAAAGCATTAGGTTTTGGATCAAGATTAGCGGGAAACAAGGAATTTCCAGATTCGAGTAATACAGAAAGAACATCTGCAGCAGCCGATTCTCTACAATTCCCTTGTTTTACTGCTTCTATTACCTCATCAAGGAGAGACTTGTGAGATCTGGATACCGCTCCTTTATTGATAGCGAGCTTTGCGAGAAGTGGACTTCCGTATTTGCAAGCTCGTGACAAAGCTTCATTCGGGTCATAAGATAAGCTATGGATAATTCGAGTAAAAATGATAGCTCTGATGATGCTATCGATCGCGAAAGTCAAACTATATCGGGAAGCATGCACGAAGGTTCGTGCACAGACTTTGACATACCCCGAGGGAAGCGAGCTCATAGGACCAAAAGACCGAACATGTTCAACTACCGAATTAAATCTACTATTAATCATTTTCTCCAAGTCAAGTTAACAGTATATTGTTACATAAATTCGAATATTTGTCTACTTCAAAAAACGCATGCAAAAAAAGCAACTATTTCTAAATAAACAGCTTAAAGACACGCAAATTAACTAAAAACTCCTCTAACACACCCTAGAACAAGCACTTTTTATTATGCTCCTGAGCACTTTTCCTCTACTAGACTAGAATGAGCCCTACAAGTTGATCGAATTGCCCCCTAGCACTACAATGAGTGAATGACCTTATTTACCCTCTCACTATCCCTTTTCCTCTTGATGGACGCCATTGGCAATGTCCCGATCTTCCTCTCTGTGCTTAAAGAGCTCGACCCTCAGCGTCAGCGCTTTGTGATCATCAGAGAGCTCCTACTCGCCCTTTTGATCATCATCGCCTTCTACTTCATCGGAGACTACCTCCTCAAGCTCCTCCACATCTCCCAAGAAGCCGTAATGATCTCTGGAGGCATCATCCTCTTTCTTATCGCAATTAAGCTCATCTTCCCGAAAAAAGGGGATGAGATGCAATGGGATAAAAGCAAGGAGCCTTTCCTCGTCCCCTTGGCTATTCCCCTTGTCTCCGGACCAGCAGTCCTCGCTGCTGTGATGCTCTACTCCCACCAAGAAGTCAGCATGTGGATCACGATGGGCGCCATACTCATTGCCTGGACCGCTTCCACACTCATCCTTATCTCTTCTATCCCCCTGAAAAAGCTCCTCGGCGAGCGGGGTCTTCTCGCCTGTGAAAAACTCACTGGGCTTCTTTTGGTCATGATCGCCGTGCAGATGTTTATCGATGGAGTTCAGCCGATTTTCTGCGTCCGATGAAACAAAACATTAAGTGTCTTCTCGCCTATTCGGGAGCCCGGTACCACGGCTGGCAAAAAACCCGCATGGGCCCGAGCATTGAAGAAGAGCTCCAGAAATCACTGGTGCAGATTCTTCAACATCCGATCAAATTGCAAGCAGCCAGCCGGACCGATCGAGGTGTCCATGCCGAGGGACAGGTGGTCAATTTTTTCACTGGGAAGAAAGACCTTTGTTTGAAAAAAATCCACTATAGCCTCAATCAACTTCTTCCCAATGACCTCTCTATCCTTAATATTGAAGAAGTGGAGGAGACTTTCCACCCAACACTTCATGCTAAGGGAAAAGAATATCACTACAAGGTCTGTAATGCTCCCTATCAACTTCCCTTCCATCGGGAGTTTTCTTGGCATTATTCCTATCCTTTGCAACTCGATCTAATGGATAAGGGAGCAAAGCTACTCGTAGGAAAACAGGACTTTTCAGCGTTCACAACTGTCCGTTATGCGGATGCTGTGCGCACTGTTCTCGATGTGAAGATCAGCAGTGACGAGGGGTCACTTTTGATTCGAGTTAGAGGAGAGAATTTTCTCTATAAGATGGTGCGCAACATCGTCGGAACACTTCTCCATATCGGTGCTGGCAAAATCCCCCTGGAAGAGCTCCCATTGATCCTGTCGAGTAAAAAACGGGCACTTGCGGGGGTGACCGCTCCAGCGCATGGCCTTTGCCTCAAAGAGGTTTTCTATTGAAGGATATGGGCAAACCGCAGAAACTATACCCGTTATGATTTCAAGAAATGACCCCTGTTGGTGTGGGAGTGGACAAAAGTGGAAGAAGTGTCACTATCCTCAAAAGTCAGGCCACACAACAGATCTCGCTGAGCAATACTTACAGCAATACGGCATTGTCCTGAAAACCCCGAAGCAAATCGATGGGATCCGCAAAGCATGTACTCTTGCAGCTTTCATATTGGATGAGACAGCTAAACAGGCTAAGGCCGGGGTCACAACAGACGAGCTCAATACGTTCTCACATAAGCTTCATGTGGAAGCGGGCGCCATTCCAGCTCCTTTAGGATATGGAAGTCCCCCTTTTCCAAAGAGCATTTGTACCTCTCTTAATGAGGAGATCTGCCACGGGATCCCCAATGATCGTCCACTGCAAGAAGGAGATATTCTCAATATCGATGTGAGCTGTATCATCGATGACTATTTTGGTGACTGCAGCAAAATGGTCACTATCGGTAAAATCGATGAAGAGAAGGCGAATGTCGTGAAGACCTCTTACGATTGTCTCATGGGATCTATTGAGATCCTGAAACCAGATGTGATGCTCTATGAGATTGGAGAAGTGATCGAAAAGATCGCAGCTGAGCGAGGGTGCTCTGTTGTCCATCAATTTGTCGGGCATGGGGTTGGTCTTGAGTTTCATGAAGAGCCTCAAGTCCCCCACCATCACAATGAGGTGAAGATCCCACTTGCAGCGGGGATGACCTTCACGATCGAGCCGATGATCAATGCGGGAGTTCCAACAGCAGTGATCGATCCCAAAACCCAGTGGATCGCCTACACAAAAGATGGGAAACCAAGCGCACAGTGGGAACACACTCTTCTAGTCACCGAAACGGGATGCGAAATCCTCACTCCCTTTCCGGAATAAACCGCATTTGTTTCGAGCATTCGAGAATCTCTTGCTGAGTTAAATCGATTAGCCATCGACGACCTCCAAAATTTTCTCAACTTCAGGGTAGAACTTTTTCATCTTTGCAAGTTCGATCTTTGTAACCATTCCCTTAGATAGAGCTTCTCTCACACTTTGCCGGAGAAGGGAGGGTTCAAGACTTTCTTCTCGGAAAACATCAACAAGAGTTCTCAAAGGTGTAGTGATCAAGTATCCATCTTTCTCCTGAATTTCCATTTTAGAGAACGTCCCACAATGCAATGAGATGAAACCTGGTTTTCCTCTTTTTCTAAATCTTTCTGGAACAGTCATATGCATCTTCAGCGGATTTACATCACTCAAGTCGTGAATCTCAAGAGCAGTCTCATGAGACCAAACACCACAACCTGGGTCTTTGCGAGTCTGAGACCAGAGAAACCAAATGATGAGTTCGGGCCTTTCATATGCAGGGAAATGTGTGAAACAATAAATTCCTCTTTGGATTTTTTTCCATATACCTGACTGAATGTATCTTGCAAAATTCGAATCACGATACCCTGCTTCTTTGGCTTGTTTAGCTGTAAAATAACCGTGCTGCTTTTCAGCAACCCTCCAGAGCTTGTCCTTTTTTTCCACCACAAAACCTATACTTTTTATAGGTTTTTTGGCAGAGAAATGAGTGCTAAGCTCTAAGAATAAGGGATGCCCTTGTAAGTAAGGCAAAGACAAGCAATAACTTACAACATAAATCGAGTGTTTTGTGCCGATAAAAATAGTATTCCTAGCTGGCTGCTCGGCTGTGTTGTAAAAATCCATTGGAAAGATTGAGAAAAAAGAACCTAAAGAAGAGTAAGATTATGACGCAAATCAAATAGCCGGGGGATAAGGGGCTAGAACTGCAACTCTAGCATCCGTTCGAGTTTCTCTTTTTTCTTTGAAGGAGATTTCTTTTTCTTTGTGAGGAAGTCGGAGATAAGAAGCTCTAGGCTAGTGACCTCCTCTTCAAGACGTTCATTTTCTTCTGTGAGGCTTTGGATGAGCCCGATCAATTTTTTCTGATCAACACTCTCATCGAGTTTTTCCATTCCCCAATCCTTCTTCAAAGAGAGGAGGTGCCCTTCTATGGTGAAAAGGCGACGCCTTGTCTGATCGAGAATCACCGATTTTTCTTCGAACTGACCCCTTAATTGCTGATGCTGCTGGGGAAGATCTATTGGGATCTGTTTTAGGCTCTCATCTTTGAGATAGGTGTGTTGACGAAGAGCGCGGAGCTCATCGAGAGCCTCTTCTAAAGAATCTTGCAAGGAGCTGGCCCTTGTCCTTTTCTCAGCAGCCTCTTCTGTTAGGGCTTGAGCCCCCTCTGTGATCTCTTCTAGCGCCTGCTCTTTGGAAAGGAGCGTACTCTGGTGCTCACTTTCTATCTCCTGGAGTATCTCTTCGAGCTTATCGATTTTTTCCCTGTAGATCCCTCTCGCTTCATCGAAAAGAGAGCGCATCTGATCGGCCTCTTTTTCTTTACCGGTCTGCATCGCATCGTGGCTTTTTTCTATTGAGCGGAGCTCACAGTAGGAGAGGTAGATGATCCAACAAGCAATAGCCACGGTAATCCCAAAGGCCGTGAGCCAAGTCGGTCTACCCAAAATGGGTGCTGTCCTAGTGAAAAGGAGAATGAGAGAGGTCAAAAGAAAGAGGGGTCCCATGATCAGCAATTTGAAGGAAAATGAGTTATTTGCGTTCTTCATACAGTCTGCTAAAGATCCTTCCCATTGTCAAAAACCCTAACTCAAAGCGATCCAAACCAAAATGCTCATTTGGAGCATGGATGAGATCGGAGTCAAGGCCGTAACCGATTGCGAGCGATTCAGCGCCAGTGGCTTTTGCCAGTTCACTCACGATAGGGACCGACCCGCCACCCATGATGCTCTTGCAGGGTTTTCCCATCACTTCTTCATACGCTGTTGCTGCTACTTTCGCAATGGGGGAGTTTTGGTTGCACCGAAAGGGAGCAGCTCCCTGATCGATCTCTACTTCCACTTCCATTCCTTTAGGGAACTTCCCTAGGAGATACTCTTTAAGCGATGCGGCCACTTTCTCGGGGTTTTGCTCGGAGACAAGGCGACAGGAGATTTTGGCGCTGGCAACGGCTGGGATCACCGTTTTGAACCCTTCTCCTGTGTAGCCTCCAGAAAGGCCGTTGATCTCCACTGTGGGGCGAATACTCCCTGACTGGCCAATGGTATAGCCGGGTTCAGGAGCAAATGCTCTTAAGCCCGCTTCTTTCTGGAGGCGATTTTGATCCACCTCGGTATCGATCAACTCGAGCTCTTCTTTTGAGTAGTCTTTCACATCATCGTAAAAGCCCGGAATGGTGATTTTCCCAGAAGGATCCCAAAGAGAGGAAAGGGCCTCGGTAAGAGCCCTTAAGGGGCTATAGACAATCCCCCCAAATGTACCGGAGTGAAGATCTTCATTGGAGCCGCGTGCCTTCACCTCTGCGGTGATGATCCCCCGCATCCCTAAGGTGATCGCTGGAACTCCTTTTGCTGGGATCCCCGAATCAACAACGAGGAGGTAATCGCTTTTTAGCTCTTGCTGGCGCGAAGCAAAGACGTCCTTGGTTCCGGAGCTCCCCGATTCCTCTTCTCCTTCTATAAAGACTTTGAGATTGAAACCGATCTCCTTGGCGCTTTGGAGGAGAGCTTTAATCGCAGCAATGGAATAGAAGCACTGGC
This sequence comes from Chlamydiota bacterium, assembly GCA_011064965.1. Lineage (GTDB taxonomy): Bacteria > Chlamydiota > Chlamydiia > Chlamydiales > Rhabdochlamydiaceae > Sacchariniichlamydia. The sequence continues at coordinate 88,923 of JAAKFS010000001.1, read as the reverse complement.
CTTTGTTGTCTTGCGCACCTCTGGCGTAGACTTTATTGTCGCGAATTGTTGGCTCAAAAGGATCTGACTTCCAGAGTTCTAGAGGATCGATGGGTTGTACATCATAGTGGTGATAGACGAGAAGGGTGGGGCGAGCTTCCCCCGCTTCGAGGTGGCTTGCAAAGACGACAGGTTGGCCGGAGGTCTCCCAAAGGGTGGCCTCAAGGCCAATTCCTTGCAGATAGCTTACAAGCCATTCAGCGCACTTTTGGCACTCATCATGGTAAGCGGGATCGGTGGCTATGGTTTTAAATCGAAGGAAGTCAAAGTAATCAGAGAGAATGGGTTCTCGATTTTCGGCAAACCACTTCTTACTTGCAGCTAGGTCTAGGTTCATACCCAGCTGTTATAGCAAAAAGGGGCTAATTTCCGATAGAGGTGATCTTAGAGCCCGGGGCACCAGAGTTATCGAGAATCGACTGGGCATTTTCCAAAAGAAATGCCGCGAGGATCTCATCTCCTTCGCATGTCATTTCCACTTGCATTTTCCCGTCTTCTGTTGGCTCATCGCAGGAGATCAAGATTCTACAGGCATTCTTTTTCGGTCGACGACGCATCTTGGACATGGCAGCAATCTCGGTGTTTGTTCTTATATCTGATTGATCTCACACGGGACATTTATATGCAAATAAAAACGAATTTGTTATACACATTCCTGTTCAAGAATTGAAATTTTGTCAAGGAGGTCTTTTAAGTTTTTTGAAAGCAATGAGCTGCAGTGTTAGAGACACGGAGCGAAGTACAGACGGAAAACTTGAAGACAAGCCGATGACGTCAAAAGCCAATCCTTGAATTGGAATGTGTATTACATGCCCTACTCAAAATTAGGAGGCCTCGTGAGAATTGCAAAGCGTATCTTACTCTTCTTAGCTGTTAACTTCCTTGTTGTTATCACTGTATCGATTTTGCTGAGTATTTTTAATGTCCGCCCCTATCTCACAGAGTATGGGATCGACTATGCCCACCTTCTGATTTTCTGCTTCGTCTGGGGAATGGGAGGAGCATTCATCTCTTTGGCTCTTTCGCGTAAGATGGCTAAGTGGATGATGGGGGTAAAAGTGATTGATCCTAAGACCTTAGAACCCAGTCAAAAAGCACTCATCGCCGAGGTTGCAGCGCTTACAAAAAAAGCCAAAATCCCCATGCCCGAAGTGGGGATCTTTAAATCCCCTGAAGTCAATGCTTTTGCAACGGGTCCCACAAAGAAACGCTCTCTTGTCGCCGTCTCTTCAGGCCTTCTAGAAAAGATGGACAACGACCAAGTCGCTGGGGTTCTTGCCCATGAGATCACCCACATCGCCAATGGGGATATGGTCACAATGACCCTTTTGCAGGGAGTTGTGAATGCATTTGTGATGTTCCTCGCTCGGGTCCTTGCTTTTGTCCTCTCGGGGCTAGGCAGAGGAGATCGCCGGGGTTCCTATGGCTCTTATTTTCTTTTCACCATGCTCTTTCAGATCGTCTTCATGATTCTAGGCTCAATGATTGTTCTCTGGTTCTCCAGATGGAGGGAATTTCGCGCGGATGCAGGGGGTGCAAAGCTCGCAGGAAGGGAGAAGATGATCAGTGCCCTCCAAGGTCTTAAGAGCCATGTAAATAAGCGCTACAAGGTCACTGAAAAGGCCGCTTTGCAGACGATGAAGATCTCCACTCAGACAAAAACGGGGCTTGCCCGTCTCTTTTCTTCCCATCCACCTCTCGAAGAGAGGATTGAGAGGCTCAAAACCTGGGCATGAAAACATTCCTCCTTTCCCTCCTCCTTCTCTGCTCTCCTCTTTGCGGAAAGGTTTACGACTGTTTCATCTTCTACAATGAGCTTGAGATCCTAAAAATCCGTTTTGCTGAGCTCGATCCCGTGGTCGATCACTTTGTTCTCGTCGAAGCGGAAGAGACCTTCCAGGGAAATCCCAAACCCCTCTTCTTTGAGGAAAACAAAGAGCTCTTCGCCCCATTCCTCGACAAGGTGATCCACGTTGTCCTTGAGAGGCATCCCGAACTCAGTGGCTGGGGAAGGGAGAGCTATCAGCGCGACTGCATTTTAAGGGGGCTCCAGAAGGCTGCGCCAGGCGACCTTGTGATCCTTTCCGACTGTGATGAAATTCCTCGAAGGACCACTCTGGAGAAAGTGATCACAAGTGGATGGTTCCCAAAGAAGATAGTCACCTTCGAAATGGATAACTTCTCCTTCCAGCTCAACAGAAAGAAGAAAGGGAAGTGTCAAGGAAGCACGATCACAACAGCCCATAACATGGCTGTGATGCGCCCTGCAAATTTGCGAAGGATGCGTCTCTGCTCAAACCACTTTCCCCATCTGGTGAGCCTAGTCCCAGATGGAGGTTGGCATTTTTCGTCTATGGGAGGGTTTGACATGGTCAGGTCGAAGCTTGCGAATTACAACCACCCAGAGCACCTCGATATCCTCGATGAGCTCATAGAAGAGGTTTTCTCAATCCCTCCTCAAACAATTGACGAGAGTTTCCCCGAATCTGTGAGAAAAAACGAAGAATATCTCAAGCTCAAAGGCTACATCGCCGAATATGCAGATGAAGAATACTAGACACTCGCGAGATGGGCGGGAGATTTTTCGAGATCGATCAACTTGCTCGCCTCAATGGCGTAGATCTCAGAGGGATCGATCAGATCGCAAAGGTTCTTCAAACTGCTCTCCTCAATGACAATGAAATCGACATCAGAGAGAGATGAGAGGAGTGAGATGAACTCCTGATCGGGTTTTTGATCCCGCAGATAGACGACGAGTTTATTTTCCGGATCTCTTGCTGCTAGCTTGCGCAAGCTTTTGAAAACAGCTGTTGACATCCCATGGTTACTCTGGATGCTAAGAACACTGCACCGCTTTCCTTTGAGACACTGTTGCAGCGCAAACATATGCTCGCCATCGAAGATCTTATTTTCGACATCGAACTCCATGAGCCGCTCTGCCATGTCGGAGAGATTGATCTTCGCACACCCGATCCTCTCGATGACCATTCCAGCTGCGATATTGGCCAGTTGCGCGGCATAGTTGAGGGCAATCCCATTACCGAGCGCCACACTGAGCATGGAGAGGACGGTGTCACCAGCACCGGTGACATCTTTTACCTCTTTAGATCGGACAGGAAAATCTGCATACTCCCCAGACTTGGTGAAGAGGGACATCCCCTCTTGAGACCTAGTGATGAGAAGTTGATCGATCCCGCATATCTTCAAAATGGTCGAAGCGACCTCTTTAAGTGAGACCTCAGATGGAAGTTTCGCCGCTGCATAGGCTTCGGCGAGGTTGGGCTTTAAAATGGTTGCGCCCCGGTACTTTGTGAAATCAACTCCTTTGGGGTCGACAATGACCGGAACTTGGCGGATCTTAGCCATCTCGATCACAACCCCTAGCAGCGCATGGGAGAGAAACCCTTTTCCATAGTCAGAGACAGCGACAATGTGGCAATCATCCATGAGATCGGGAAGCTTGCGGATGATCTCCTGTTCGAGTTCTTCTGTCAGAGGGGAATTCTCCTCAAAATCGACACGGAGTACCTGCTGGGAGTCGGCAATGAATCGGTTCTTGACAGGGGTCTTATGACGCTTCTCTGTGACAAGGCCGCGGACATCAACCCCTTCATTTTCGAGGGCGTTACGGATCTCCTCACCGGCAAAGTCCCGTCCAACCCGACCGATAGCTATCACCTGAGCGCCGAGAGAGCAAAGGTTCAAGACGACGTTCCCCGCTCCACCTGGTCGGCTCTCTTCGCGGTTGGCCTGCAGGACGGAGACAGGAGCTTCTGGAGAAATCCTTAGAATCTTTCCACTTGTGTAGGTGTCGAGCATATAGTCCCCAATGACGAGAACTTTGACCGGTCCGAGCCGGCTGAGCATTCCAATGAGCTTTACCATCGTTTATCCTCTAGTAGGTATCCTTGCACATAATCAACCACAGACTCTTCGATCGAGTAGGAAAAGGGAGAAAGCTTCTCATCCTGATACCCGAGGCGCTTAAAGTATTTATCCATCTGCGCACAGGTGTAGTTCTGGTACTGCTTTTTTAATGAGAGGGGCATCTCGATATACTCGATTTTTTTCTCCTTACCCAGTGCCTGAAATAAAGCGGAAGCGAGCGTATTCCAGGTTGTTGGGCTTCCTCTTCCGATATTAAAAATTCCAGAGATATTATTGAACAAAAAATCGCATGTCATCTTTGCTGCATCTTTGACATAGATGAAATCCCGACACTGTTCCCCATCGGCAAACCGATCGGGATCTGAGGATTTAAAGAGGTGAACAACTCCTTCCTTTTGCACTTTGGGAGCCATCTTGTGAACCATTGAGGCCATGTTCCCTTTGTGGTTCTCGTTCGGGCCGAAGACATTGAAGTACTTGAGCCCTACAATGCGATCCAATACTCCTTGTTGCTTAGCCCAGAGATCAAAGAAATGTTTAGAGAAGCCATATAAGTTGAGAGGGCGAAGATCTTCTAGCAGATCGACATCATCGGAGAAGCCAAGACTCCCATCCCCATAAGTCGCAGCGGAAGAGGCGTAGATGAAACGGATATTATGGCTCAAAGCCACCTCAGCAAGGCGCTGCGTATACCGGAAGTTATTTTCCATCAAAAAGTCGCCATCTTTCTCCAGAGTATCAGAACAGGCCCCAAGATGGATGATTCCCCCAACATCATGGGCTCGAGTATCGAGCCAGTCAAAGAGGGTGTGTTTAGAGATGAAGTCAGAGAATTTTTTCCCGAGAAGATTCTTCCACTTCTCAGTCGATTCAATATCATCGACGAGAAGAAGTCGGCGATACCCCAGGTCATTGAGGTAACGGACAACGGCCGATCCAATGAAACCCGCGGCGCCTGTGACTATGATCATTTGATCTTTTAAGGAACTCTTCACCATATTCGCTCCAAACAGGGATATTATCGAAATAACGAGTGAGAGATGACTATATCTTATCCAGGAAATTTGTACCACTCATCTGCAGCTCTAGAGAGGTACTTCACCGGAAAAAAGGTAACTGCGGGTAGTTTTGGATCGCGAACAGAACCCATGCAGAAAAAGGAGGTGCCGCTTCCTGTCATCTGCACATGGGAAAAGCCGAGCGACTCTAAGTTCTTCTTTAGAACTTTTAAACTGGGCAAAAGAGCAAAAGCAGAATGCTCGAGGTCGTTATAATAAGAATCCTGTTTATCTAGAAGCCTCTGGAGAGTTTTTCTAGGATCCCTCTTTTTCACTTTCGAAAAGTCCACCCCCTGAAACACACGTGCTGTTGAAAGCCCTTGCCGTGGTTTTGCAACCCAGAGCGCTTCCGCTTCAGCAGAGGGAAGGTGTGTGAGGATTTCTCCAATCCCTTCACAATAGGCTGTCCCTAAAGAGAGAAAAAAAGGGACATCAGCCCCGAGCTCTTTCCCCCACTCGGCTAAAGTTACATCATTGATCCCCAGCTGCATGAGGTGGTTGAGCCCCCAAAGAGTGGTCGCAGCATTACTACTCCCTCCCCCAAGGCCAGCCTCTATCGGGATTCGCTTGGAGAGAGAGAACTGGAAAAACTTTTTGATTTTTGTTTTTTTTCGAAAGAGATCAAGCGCACGAAGAACGAGGTTGGTCTCATCAACAGGAAGCGTGGGGTCTGAACAGGTAAGAGAATCTCCCTCAGCAAAATCAATCGATAGGGTATCACCGAGATTGATCGCTTGGTAGAGCGAAGCAATCTCGTGATATCCCTCTTCTCTCTTCGAGAGGACTCGAAAAAAGAGATTCAGCTTTGCAGGAGAAAAGAGCGACAAAGAAGATGCCACGTCTCTATTATTCCTTTGCTGCCTCTTCTTCAGCCTGAACCTCTAGAGTGATGCTGGCCGGTACCCCTTCCGTGAGCTTGAGCGCAATTTTATGGGTGCCTAGTTTTTTGATCGCCTTAGGAAGAAGAACACCCTTACGGTCTACGACCATTTTTAGCTGTTCTTCTAGGAAACGGACAATATCAACGGCGGTAACTGAGCCATACATGTGTCCAGCTCCATCGATCTTCACTCGCACTTCAATGGTCTTACCCACGAGCTCTTTAGCAAAGGCGTCCGCTTCTTTTTTATCGGCAGCGGCTTTCTTCACCCTCTCGGCCTTGAGTTTTTCTTGCAAGCGCACTGTATGCTTCTTGGCAATGACGGCCTTGCCTTGGGGCAATAAAAAGTTGCGAGCAAAGCCTGGAGCTGTAGTGACAATGTCCCCACTGCGTCCTAGGTTCTCGACATCTTTTAACAATAATAGTTGATTTTTCATTGATCCTCTCTACTTAATCTTGCGCAACAAAAGGAATGAGAGCCATGCAACGGGCTCTTTTAATTGCATTGGTGAGCAATCTCTGATGATGCAGAGACACACCGGTGATTCTTCTAGGGATGATCTTCCCTCTCTCAGTAATGAACTGAGAAAGAGTATTCACATCCTTATAGTCTATGTGGCGAATCCCAGCAGCGGTAAAAGGACAGCTCCTTTTTCTTTTGCCGAACATTCTTTCTCGTCTCGGTCTCATACTCATATTTTTCCCCCTTAATCTCTAACTAGTTCTTTGAATTCTAAACTCTCAGGGACCTCTTCAACGCGAAGCGTCATGAAACGAACGAGGTCTTCATTCAACTGGTACTCCCTCCAGAGCTCAGGCATACTTGTAGAGCCTGCAGTGAAGTAGAGCACATAGTAGTACCCTTCACGGCGTCCAGCGATCTCATAAGCGAGTTTTCTTCGTCCCCGCTCGATGATTTTATGCACCTCTCCCGCATGATGGGTGATGGAAGAAGTGATCTTCTCAATTGCTTTCTTGCGCGCATCTTCGCTAAGTGTTGCGCTCAAAATGTACATCCCCTCGTAGAGGTTGTTTCTTGATTTTGGCATTACTCTTCTCCTACTCTATTTGCCTCTTGCATTGCCGCCTCGGTGCCTTCTGTGAGCCAGAGCTCGATTGCTCGTGTCGATCTATCGACAACATCAGGCAGCAACTGTTGTTCCTCTGCAGTGAACTTCCCAAGGACATAGTCCGAAAGTTCTCCTTTCGATTGATCCCCAACTCCAACGCGAAGGCGGGTGTATTCCTCTGTCCCTAAATAGGCCTGGACACTCTTTAAGCCATTGTGGCCACCGGGACTCCCCTTTTGCCTGATCCGCAGCTGCCCGAAGGGCAGTGCGACATCGTCAGTAACGACGATCAACTGGCTCATGGGGACCTTGTAATAGTCCATACATTTTCTCACTGCTCGGCCACTCTCATTCATAAAGGTGAGTGGCAGAAGCAGCAGCGCTTTTTTCTCTCGGATCACACCGTCCCCTAGGCCCCCCTTAGCGCGAACGAGTGCGGGTCTAAGCGAGATCGCATACTTCGCTGCGAGAGCTTTGACTATGCGAAAGCCGACATTATGCCGCGTGTCGTCATAATCTCTGCCGGGGTTTCCCAGGCCAACAATTAACCAGCGCTCCTGGGTCATGTTATCGTTTTGCAATCACGACCACCACTTCGTCGGTGGCTGCAATCGGTTTCACTCCTTTTGGCATCACAATGTCAGACAACCGTTTAACCTGTTTCATTTTTAACTCTTGAATATCCAGCTCAAATTCAGCGGGAATATCTTTCGGTAAACACTTGACCTTCACTTGGCGAATCACCTGGCGCATTACGCCCCCTAGTTTGATTCCAACACACTCTGCCTCTCCGACGCATTCTACAGGGACTTTGACCTTCACAGGTGTGTCATCTTTCAACTCCTCAAAGTCGAGATGAATCACCTGGTAATTCGTCAGATTGTACTGAATGTCCTTGACGATCGCCTTAACGGGTTTCCCATCGAGATCGAGGGTAAAGATCGTCGTAGCGAGCCTCCCTTGTTTCATATTTCTCATAACAGCATCGAATTCTACTCCATTCACCTCGATCGATTGAGCAGGGCTTCCGGGAGAATAGATAACAGCGGGTATGTTCTTTTCACGACGCGATTGCTTCACTACGCCTTTTGTCGTACTCACTCTTGTTTTTGCGCTCAGTTTCATGAACGTTCTCCAATTTATATGACAACTTTTCTTACCTAATCATGCAGGGAGGAAATGGATCCGCTCGATCGGATAGCATCGAGGGCCTGACTAAAAAGAGGGGCAACCGATACGACCTCTACCCCATTCTCCACTTCTGGCAAGAACGGAATCGTATTCGTTACAAACATCTTCTCAATCGCACTTCCTTCAATCGCTCCCGATGAGAATATCCCATGAGTCGCAGCAGCGAAGATCCTATTGGCTCCTCTCTCCCTGCAAACCTCAGCGGCTCTCAGAAGCGTATCACCTGTGGAGACCATATCATCGACGAGAAGGAGATCTCGGTCTTTGACATTGCCAATCAAGGCTCCGGTCTGCACACGTTCTGCATTCACGCGACGCTTATCAATGAAGGCTAAATCGGCCTTTGCACTCGAGGCAAAAGCACGGGCTAGCTTGATACTCCCCAGATCGGGTGCAACCACCGTAAAGGGGTTCAAACCCGCCTGTCTCACTGCATCTAGCAATAGGGGCCTGGCAAAGAGATGATCGACAGGTATGCCGAAAAATCCCTGGATCTGCTCAGTATGCAAATCCATAACCAAAACCCGATCTACTCCCGCCGCCTCTAACAGATGCGCGACGAGTTTTGCAGTGATCGGTACCCGTTTGCCTCCTTCCCTTCGATCTTGCCGTGCATACCCAAAATAGGGAATCACAGCGGTGATCGATCGAGCAGAGGCCCGTTTCAAAGCATCGACAAAAATCAACAATTCCAGGAGATAGTGATTGGGACGCCGTGCGATCGTTTGCAGAACGAAAGCGTCCCGACCGCGGACATTTTCTAAAATTTCAATGCCTATCTCGCCATCAGGAAAAGTCGATATTGAGACTTTTCCCAGCGGAGCACCCAGCCCCTTAGCAATTTGCTTTCCTAACTCCGGATGGGAGCTCCCAGCAAAAAAAAGAAAAGGATGGTCAGCCAAAAAAAATCTCCATTAACTTAAAGCTTTTGCTATACAAAAACCCAAAGCTCTTGGGGTGGGAGGATTCGAACCTCCGCATGGCGGAACCAAAAACCGCTGCCTTACCACTTGGCTACACCCCAACAAAAATCGATCCTACCATACTAGAGCGGCTCGAAATAAAATACAAGTGACTTGACTAGGGGGATAGTGAGTCTCTCTCAAAAAATATTTATTGGACTTCGCGGGAACACTTCTGCGATTTTGAAGAAAGCTAGCTGGGGAAGGTATAATAGCCAACAAACACTATTCCTCGGGCGGATCCCAGGGTAGTGTAACATTTGGTCTGTAAATTCACTCTCTCCATGGCTGGAACTACCGGGCGCCCCTGAATAAGGGGCAACAGTCTGTGACATAACTTGATTTCTCCATTCGGATGCAAAGATTATGAAATGTTTTCTACAAATTGTCAAAGACAAAAAGCTTTGCGCTTTGTAACCTAAATTTTCACAAGAAAATGGCTCCAGATTTTTCTGTTAGGCAAAGGGCGGAGATCGAAGCTAACTTGCACTAAGTTAGAGAAGTTGAGCACGAAGCCTGGCGGGAACAGATGGGGGCAGATTCTCTGAATAATTTAGTTTACAAAGCGCTAGTTAGCTTCCTAACGAAATACTCTTCTTGAAACGACGTGAAGCCTGAAAATGCTCAATCACCGGTTCAGGGGCCAGCAGCCTATCGGTGGGATGATCGAAGATTTTTGCATAAGAGAGAGGCAGTGCAGAGACAGAAATTCCAGAAGGCCTTTTCAAAATCGCATCACGAAGAGCGGTCTGATCCCAAAACTCATCTGTGCGATTGGGATCGAGAAGCGTTTCCTGGCACTGCTTTATCCACAGCTTCAACAAAACTTTCGCGCCATCCGTTGGGCGAATGAACACCGTCGAAGTGATCACCTTCGATCGATGATCATCAGCGAGTTCTGGATGCATCCGAACAGCGAGATCAGCTGCAAAGGCCTCTTGCCACTTGGGCTTTTGCACAACTACCCCGTCTGCATCAATCCACAGAAGGGGCTTTTTTAGCTCCTGCAACTTCTGCAAAAGAAAGAAAGGCTTGAAGGTGCAGTTCAACTCCCTAGTGCCGAAAGACTCCACCCCTTCTATGGAATGCTCAAGACCAAAACGCTCACACGAAGCGATCAAGTTCTCCACCTCTTTCTCATAGGGAGTTTCCTTGGTATAAAAAGAAATAATAACAGGAAAATGTTCCATAAATTCAGTAACGTGTATAATCGCACCTTAACTATGCCGTTAGAAGTTGTCCACATAGCAAGTGAATTTGCACCCTTTGCAAAAGCAGGAGGCCTGGGAGATGCCACCTCCTCGCTTTGCAAAGCCCTCGCAAAAACCGGTCACAACGTCTCGATTTTCCTTCCTAAATACGATCTCTTCTCAGGGAAAATGGACAAGCTCGATAAATCCTTTTCTGTGAAAGAAAATGGAGTAGAGATCCCCTGCACCCTTTGGCTGTCGGAGTTCGGCGGTACACGCATTTTTCTTATCGATGCCAACCATCCGAAAAAATACTTTCAAAGAAAGACCATTTACGGAGAACAGGATGATACAGAGCGTTTTCTCTTCTTTTGCAAAGCAGTCGCTAAAGTCATCAAGCAACGAGAACAGCTCCCCGATGTGCTTCATTTGCACGATTGGCCTGCTGCAGCCCTCCCCCTTTTTCTGCAGGAAAACAAACCAGAGAAACTGGTTCTTACCATTCACAACCTCGCCCATCAAGGACAATGTTCTCCCGCCGCGCTTGAAAATCTCGGCTACACAAAAAAGGAAGATAGTTTACTCGACGATCCCATCTTTTCTGACACCATCAATCTCTTAAAAGGGGCGATCTATGCTGCCGATGCTGTGACAACAGTTTCCCCTACCTACATGGAAGAGATCCAGACAGCTGAAGGAGGAAGAGGTCTTGAGCATGCCCTCGCTGACAACAAAAAGAAATTAACTGGAATCCTCAACGGCGTCGACACCGATTACTGGAATCCAGCAACTGATCCCCTCATCCATTCTCACTACACTGCCGAGATGCCCTTTCATGCCAAGTTCGATAATAAACGGGAGCTCCAACAACAACTAGGTCTCGCGCCCGAGCATAAGCCCCTTGTCGTCTCAGTGACTCGCCTAGCTCCCCAAAAGGGAACAGATCTCATCGAGTACGGCATCGAAAAAACAGCCAGCCTTGGAGGACAGTTCGCCCTCCTCGGCTCAACTCCCGATCCGGAGATCAAACAACAATTCATCAAACTGAAAAAGCACTACGAGGGTTTTGGAAACGTCGTGATCCTCCTCGACTATGACGAGCCCCTCTCCCACCTCTTCTTTGCCGCTAGCGACATGCTCCTGATGCCTTCGATTTTCGAGCCTTGCGGCCTCACACAGATGATTGCCCTTCGCTATGGTTCGATTCCCCTCGTCCGCGAGACCGGCGGGCTCAAGGATACCATTTTCGACCCCGAGCGCTCCGATGAGCCCAATGGATTCACCTTCTCTATCCCCGACAATAAAGGGGTCGCCTCGGTCCTCGAGCGTTCCTTTGCCCTCTATCACGATAAGCCCCTCGAGTGGCAGGCTCTTGTTACTAGGGCGATGGAGATCGACGTGAGCTGGAAAACATCGGCAAAGAAGTATCTCGAGATTTACAAGAGCTAAGCAAACTCTTCACAAAACATGCAAATGGTATTTTCGTGCAACTTTTTCTGCCCTCCAAACTCTTCACAAAAGTGACCATTTGTCGATTTCGTGCAACGTTCGCGGCAGACAGAATCTCTTAAAGAACAATCTAATAATCTTACCAAGTCATTTGTAACCTCGTACTTGCATCCCATTCAGAAGAATCTTTGTAAAATATTTTCTGCACTTTGGTTTTCATTTCTACAATGCACGCATAGAAAGCACCTAGTTTTGGGTGCTTTTGATGTGTTCATTGTAGAAGTTCAAAATAAAACCTTTCAATGAAGTCGTAGGTAGACAACGAAAACAGGCGCTGTTCTCTGGTAGATTAAAGAAAAAAAGAGACTGCTGATCACAGTTTCTGACATAGGAAAAAAGAGAGACTTTCTTGCACAAAACATGCAAATGTCATTTCCGTGCAACTTATTTATCCCCCCAAACTTTGCACAAAAGTGACCATTTGTCGATTTCGTGCAACTTTTTTTTCTTGTTAAATTTTTGCACAAAAGCTATCATTTGCACATATTGTGAAGAGGATATGTGATGACAAGTGATGTATTTGTAGGGAGAAAAGAAGAGCTCGCCAGACTCTCTTCATACCTCAAAAAGAAGTCAGCCAGCCTCATTGTCGTCAGAGGCAGACGAAGAATCGGTAAAAGCCGGTTGATTGAAGAGTTTGCTAAAGGCAAAAAATTCCTCTCATTTGCCGGTATCCCTCCCACGTCTGAAATCGATGCGCAATCCCAGAGAGATATTTTTGCAGAGCAGTTATCTAAACAGATGGGCCTTCCCGGAATCGCTGCCAAAGATTGGTCAACTCTATTTTCCTTACTAGCAAAACATACTGATCAGGGACAAGTCATTATCCTACTCGATGAAATTTCATGGATGGGATCCAAAGATCCTTCTTTTTTAGGCAAACTTAAAAATGCTTGGGATCTTGAATTCAAAAAAAATCCCAAATTGATACTGATTCTCTGTGGATCGGTTTCTACATGGATCGAGAAAAACATCATCAGCAGCACCGCTTTTTTTGGGAGAATTTCTCTTCTTTTGAAATTGGAGGAATTGCCTCTACATACTTGCTATGAACTACTCCGATCACGAGGATTTAGAGGATCAATTTATGAGGTGTTCAAATTCCTCGGAGTTACCGGAGGAATTCCTTGGTACTTAGAACAAGTACAATCCGGGCTTAATGCAGATGACAATATCAGAGATCTCTGTTTTCGCAGTGATGGAGTGCTTTTCAATGAATTCGACAGCATTTTTCATGATCTCTTTGAAAGACGAAGTAAAATCTATCAACCCATTGTAGAAACCCTTGCTAAGGGACCTATGGATTATGGAGCCATCTGTCAAGCTTTAAAGATCTCAAAAACTGGTACGATGAGTAAGTATCTCAATGACCTAATCGAATCGGGTTTCATCACGCGGGATTATACCTGGTGGGTCAAATCGGGAAAGCCTTCGAATCTAAGTCAATATCGATTGAGTGACAATTATTTGCGCTTTTATCTCAAGAATATTGCTCCTAACCGAAATCGAATTGAGCGAGGAGGTTTTGAAAGTAGAGATATCTCCTCATTACCTGGATGGAACACTGTGATGGGACTCCAGTTCGAGAATTTAGTCCTAAAAAATAGAAAAAAAATCTGGCAAGCGTTGGGACTCAAGCCAGCCGACATCATTGCAGACAATCCCTACTTTCAAAAACAGACCACTCGTCGCAAGGGATGTCAAGTTGATTACCTCATTCAAACACGATTCAATACTCTTTTTGCCTGTGAAATCAAATTCTCGATTCATCCGATAAAATCGACCGTGATCCGAGAGGTCAAAGACCGTATTGCAAGTATCGCTCTACCAAAGCGTTATTCCTGTTGGCCTATTCTCATTCATGTGAATGGAGTCAACGATAGTCTCCAAGATAAGGGATATTTCTCTGAAATCATCGATTTCAGCTCCCTGTTAAAATCACATGAACTTAAGTAAAAAATTAATATAGTTTTTCCATCGGTGGTGAATAGATCTTTAAAAATCTCGCAGCCTCGGTAGATAAAGAGGCGCCTACTTCACCAGAGCCTTTTTGATGTAGCTCTGATTGGCTTTGAGATACTCCGCTCCTGAGAACAGACTGTACACCACCGCTCCGAGAACGATGTAGAATGAGGTGCTTTGAAGCACTGCCAAAGACAGAAAACCAAACGCATAAGGAATCATGAGCACGAGAATCACAAGCGCCGAACAGGCCTGCACAACCGCTTTGACCTTTCCAGAAAACCGAGCAGCGAGGGTAAAGCCTCTGAGAGCACAGACAGTGCGCAAGAGACTAATCACCGAATCCCTATAGAAAAAGAAGAGAACGAGCCAAAGGGGAAGATTGATCACCCCTTGCGTCAGAGCAAGGAAGACCGATAGACGAAAAATACTATCCGCCATTGGATCGAGCAGTTTCCCGAGCTCTGTCACCTCTCCCCGCTTGCGCGCAGCCAGCCCATCAAAGAGATCGGTGAGCTCAGCTAAAACAACCAGCCCTATCAAAATAAAGGGCAAAACAATGAAGCTAATCCCGAGCTGCACATGGTAAAGATAGATAACGAGAAAAACAGGGCTGAGAAAAATCCGACTTAGGGTCAGTCCTAGTGCAATATTCAATTTTTTCCTCTCTCAACGAGGGTATTTGTTTGTTTTTTTTACTCCGAACGCAATTTTTTCACGTTGGTTCTTCCATCTAAATGCTTTCGTCTCTCCGCTCTGCGATACTTCATAGCAGCCTGCGCATTTTTTTGAGCGACTTGATCTTGCTTTACCCACTCTTTTTTTTCTTTCATGTTCCGGTGGAGATTCTTGGTTACTACATCAGATTCATGTTGGGACAACCAGCCTTTTACAAGTTCCGGCGATAAAACAACATCGGGACATAAAGCACTGCACGGAGAGCTCCCAGGAGCAATAGCACCACCAAGCAAAGTTTCTCGCGCTATTTCCCATAGGAGTTGACGCCTCTTCTGCCTGTCAATTTCAGGGATTTCCCCGATTTTTAATTCATCGTCCGTCATAAGACACTAGTATACCATATTTTGCCCAGCAAATCAAATAGAAAAATAAATTTTTAATTGCTAGTGTCTGTATCTTGGAACTGAAGATTTCTCCAACTTTGATATAAATATTTAACGCTTTTTGACATGCGGTCCTCTCTCCTTTCCTCTCTTGAGAAAAACCACCCACGGCTGTAAACTCCTGACATGCTGACATTTCAACAGATCATCCACAAACTGACAGAATTTTGGGAGAAGCAAGGGTGCCTCATTCACCAAGGGCATGATCTCGAGACCGGAGCGGGAACCTTCAACCCTGCGACCTTCTTGCGCTGCCTTGGCCCCGAGCCCTACAATACTGCTTATGTCGAGCCCTCCCGCCGCCCGAGCGATGGACGGTATGGCGAGAACCCCAATAGGCTCCAACTTTTTCATCAGTTTCAGGTGGTCATTAAGCCATCCCCGTTAAACATCATCGCCCTTTATAAGCAATCCCTCCAAGAAATTGGGATCAATTTAAAAGAGCATGACCTCCGTTTTGTTCACGATGATTGGGAGTCTCCCACCATCGGAGCCCATGGCCTTGGATGGGAAGTATGGATCGATGGGATGGAAGTGACCCAATTCACCTATTTCCAAGCCGTCGCAAATGTTCCCCTAAAACCGATCAGTGTAGAGATCACCTACGGCCTTGAAAGACTCTGCCTCTATGTCCAGAACAAGGACAACTTCTTCGACATGCAATGGAATGAGACTTACACCTTCGGCGATATTGTCAAACAAAGCGAAATCGAATGGAGCGCCTACAACTTCACCTTCGCTACAACTGAGATGTGGCTCCGCCACTTTGACGACTACGAGAAAGAAGCCAAACAACTCATTGCCAAACAACTCCCCCTACCCGCCTACGACTTCGTCGTCAAGGCCTCCCATGCTTTCAATCTCCTCGAAGCAAGAGGGGCGATCTCCGTCACCGAACGAGCGGGCTACATCGCTCGGATCCGCGATCTCTCAAGGCTCATCGCCAGTGAATATCTCGCCATGCGAGAGAGGTTGGGTTTCCCATTACTTGAAAAACTCCCCCAAGAGCCCACTCCCACCCCAGACCTAAAAGAGATTCCAAAAACCTTTGATCCGAATCGCAGAGGGGATTTCCTCTTCGAAATTGGCTCTGAGGAGCTCCCTGCTACCTTCGTTCCCATTGGGATGCAAAGCCTCGAGAGAGCCATCACCACCCTTCTTAAAGACTCCGATCTCCCCTTTGATGAGATCCAACTCTTTGGAACCCCCAGACGCCTCGGCGTCCTCGTCAAAGAACTTGCAGAAGGCTCTGCTGACCAGCAAATAGAAAGAAAAGGACCTCCCATCACTACCGCGTTTGCCCCAGATGGCAAACCGACCAAACAGGGAGAAGGGTTCTTGCACTCCATCGGCTGCGATGCGCCTCCCCTCACAGAGATCCGCTCAGGCAAAGTCCCACAGCTCGAAATCAAAACGATCAAAGATCAGGAATATCTCTTTGCCACACTGAAAAAAGAGGGACAATCTGTCCATCAGATCCTCTCAAGCGCCCTTCCAACCCTCATCCAAAACCTCGATTTTCCTAAAAAAATGCGCTGGGGCATCCTCGACATTTTCTATCCCCGTCCGATCCACTGGATCACCGCTCTCTACAACGATCAAGTGATTCCCTTCGTCCTCGGCAACATCACCTCTGGTGATTATACCTACGGTCACAGCCAACTAAGCCCAGATCAAATCCCCCTAAAAGGAAAGGACTTCTTTGCTACTCTAAAAGAGCACAACGTCCTTGCAGATGTTACAGAAAGAAGAGCGAGGATCCTTTCGCAGCTAAAAGAGATCGAAGAGAAGCACTCGGTCCAACCCCTTGAAAAAAACCGAGTCCTCAAAGAGGTCCTCTTTCTCTCTGAGTGGCCCATGCTCATCACTGCTGACTTCAACCCCGAGTTTTTAAAAGCCCCTCCCGAAGTTCTCATCTCCGAGATGGTTCAGCACCAAAAGTATTTCCCTCTCGCTAACTCTTCAGGAGATCTTCAAAACCTCTTCGTCATCACCGCCGATAATACACCGAACGATCTCATCCGCAGCGGCAACCAAAAAGTCCTCTCCGCCCGCCTTGCCGATGGAGTATTCCTCTACAAACAAGACCTCAAAACTCCCCTCGAGGCTTTCAATCAGAAGCTCGCCAAGATGACCTTCCAAAAAGAGCTCGGCTCTGTCCTCGACAAAGTGATGCGGATCGCATCACTCACAGAAAAACTCAACGAAAAACTCACCATCGCAGATGATCAGAAGCTCGCCAGAGCTTCTCTCCTCTGCAAAGCAGACCTCGCTTCAGAGATGGTGGGAGAGTTCCCTGAACTGCAAGGAACCATCGGGAAATACTACGCCCTCGCCCAGAAAGAAGACAAAGAAGTTGCCACCGCCATCGAAGAGCACTGGATGCCCCGCATGGAAGGAGGCCCCCTCCCTCAAACACCCACTGGGATCCTCCTTAGCCTTGCCGACAAACTCGACAACCTGATCAGCTATTTCTCCGTGGGCCTCAAACCCACCTCTTCCTCCGATCCTTACGCCCTGCGCCGTCAAACGATCGGGCTCTTAAAAATTCTCATCGAGAACAAACTCCCCCTCGATCTCTCAGAATTGCTCTCTGAAGAGGTTCTCACCTATGTGACCAGCCGCGCCAAGGGAGTGTTCCTAGAGCTTGGGTTTGCAAAAGACGAGATCGAGGCCTCCCTCGCAGGCCTTTGCAAGAACCCCTTCGATCAGTATTGCAAGGTCAAAGCCCTCCACGACTTTCGTCAACAGACAAGCTTTGCCAAACTCTTCGAGGTTTACAAACGGGCCAAAGGACAACTCGTAAAGACCCCTCCTCGCCCCTTCGACCCCTCCCTCGCCCAGGAACCAGCCGAAAAGGAACTCTCGACTGCTCTAAACACTCTCTCAAAAGTATGGACATCCCTTCTCGCGGAAAAAGACTACACCAAGGCCTTTGCAGAGATCGCCAAACTCCAACCTCCCCTCGCCCATCTCTTCGATACTGTGAAAATCCTCGCCGACGACCCCAAACTCCGCGACAACCGCCTTGCCCTTCTCCATAAAGTCTTTGCCTATTTCCAAGAACTCCTCGACTTTGGAAAAATCCAGGAAAAATAGATGGCTATTCCAATCATCGATCTGCATTGCGATCTCCTTCTCTACCTTGCGATGAACCCTGAAAGAGATCCCTTTGATCCGATCTCCCGCTGCTCCGCCCATCAGCTCAAACAGGGCAATGTCCAAAAACAAGTCCTCGCCATCTTCGCAGAAACAAACCCCTACTCCCTCGCCTTTGGACTTCAAGAGCTCGACATCTTCCTTAAGCTCTCCCAAAAGTACCCAGAGCACTTCTCAGATAACATCATCCCCGCCTTTGAAAATGCCTCGGCCTTTTGCCTAGAAACAGAACCCCTCACCTCTGTCTTCTCTCGTCTGGACAACATCCTCTCCCAGATCACTCCCCTCTACATCAGCCTCACCTGGAACGGAGAAAACCGCTTCGGAGGTGGTTGTGGCAGCAAAAAGGGACTCAAGCCCGATGGAGAAGAGCTCCTCTCTTTCCTCTCCAACAAAAACATCGCCATCGACCTCAGCCACGCCTCCGATCTCTTAGCCCATGATATCCTCAACACCATCGACCGAAAAAATCTCTCTCTAAAAATCCTCGCCAGCCACAGTAACTTCCGCTCTGTCCACTCCAAAGAGCGCAACGTCCCCGATGAGATCGCCCGTGAGATCATTGCTAGAAGCGGGCTCATTGGCCTCGTCTTCTACAGCCAGTTCCTCAAATCGCCCTCCCAGCTCATCGAGCACATCGAATACGGCCTTAAACTTGGGGGCTCTGATGCTCTCGCCTTCGGCGCTGACTTCTTCTGCATCGCCGATCATCCCGATCTCCAAAGCTCTCCGGGCTACTTCGATGAGATGTCCGATGCCTCGAAGTACCCTCAGATCCTAGAGAGCCTCTCTCTTCCCGCAGACCTGCTAGAGAAAATCGCCTCAAGAAATGCTCAGCGATTCATGCAAAACGCTTGATTTTATATCTCTATTTTATATATAATAAGCTAGATAACACTAACTTAACTAATTTTTTATTATGTTTTTCAATCATCCAGTTCAATTGGCTAAATTAGCAGAAAAATACCCTAACTTCAATCCAACCCCCATCCTTGTCTGCCAGGGGATGATTGCACTAGCGATCATGGTTGGACTATTTGTCCATGTGGAATGTTTCGCAAGAAATCATCCGGAGCGCAATCGCATTAGAAATCCGCACATAGCAAATGAAGCTCCTGCACCAAGGAGAAACTGCCTTCTGAATATTTTCCGCAGATGCTTCGATTATCTCACTGAGTAGAAATTCTAGAGGCCTATTCCGTTCATTGATATGATTGAACCTAAAATGGAAAAATCCAGACGAATAGAATGCCTTCCTGCGCCACCACAAGGGGCTTTATGTTCATGGCCGCTGATGATACTTGGAAACTTGATTCGTACCGGGTATAGATTACCTATTGACTCTCCGCTGCTAGCCTTAAAAAGGTCTTTCAGCTCCTCAGTTGTACCCAGTCAGTTCTTTCCTGCTATAATCAATTGTCTCCGGCACAAACCGCTAGATTGCAGTGGATATCACTAGCCTCAGCCAATTTATCGGAGATAAATTAGGACGTTTTCATCATTGGCAGAATGCTTCAAACTCGGATCTACGTGCGGCGTTTGGTGAACTAACTCAAGCGGTATACCGAAGGGCAAACGCCCAAAGAATGATACAGCTTTTTACTCTACGACACCCCCGAATCAGATCTGCTTCTGGCTTTTCCAATAACCACGCACAGTCTCAAATAGACAGAGGCTAACCTCTCAGCGAAACAAATGCCTGTTGTGGGCAATCATCCGATAGAACAGATCTAGCCCCGGAACATAGACAAGGAAGCCCAGCCAGCTCCCCTTACCACCGAGAAATTTCAGGATCCGGAAGACCGCCTTGGAGCGGAGCCAAATCTTCCCATTTTCCTCAATAAGCACTATGGTATCCCCTTTCAAGAGCTCAGGAGAAAGAACACTCCGAGCGCGATCACTATCGAGTGGGATGTACTCAAAACGCCCCTTCTCATCTCTCTCACGAATCCGCCTCACAGTCTTTTGACACATGGGACAAGTCGCATCGTAATAGATCTTATGGGTCATGGCATCACCACCGTAGGCTGGCTCTTTTTGATCTCATCGAAGGCTTTCGCCAGCCTCAACACCTCCTCATCGGAACAAGTCCCGCTTTGGATCTTGGCCTTGATCGCCTCTCTCTCTTCCATCCATTTGCGGATTAGCAGCCGATGAATCACTTCAACTAGCCCCTCTTCGGCTTTGTCGATATTCACCTTTTTCTGCACGATCTCTGAGAGGAGCTTCTGCTCATCTTCTTTCTCAAGAACGCTCCCAAGAGCAATAAGATCGCTAGGCCCCTCTTCATTTGATAGGCACTCAAAGATCCGCTTGCAAATGGGATGACGAAAGAGATCGGGTGCCACATTGAGCTCCACAATCTTCCCCAAACGCTCTTCCCCCTGAAGAATGAGCCAGCGCAAGAGGTCTGTCTCGAGGATCCGATCGGGATCTACTTCCTGTTTATCTACTCGACCAAACCGCTTCAAAAAAGCGGGTTGGGGAGTAGCCCCAACACCAACGACCGATTCAGGGACCGAGGTGAGCTGCGCAATTTTACGCAGACTCTCGTGGATCATCACCGGTTCTTCCCAAGAGCGAATTTGCTTAGAGAGGACATTGATGAGCTCATTTTTTTGAGCGGGAACAGAAGGGTCGAGATTTTCTGAATGGTACCTCACAAGGAAGGGCAAATACTCCTCTGCTTTATCAATTAGAGCGAGGAAGGCCTCCTTTCCCTGTCTTTGGATCAAGCTATCTGGATCACTTCCTTTTGGGATCGGCACAATGGAGACATCGATCCCTTTTTTCTGGAAGAGGTGGCCGATCTTCACCGCAGCGGATTTACCGGCTTTGTCCCCATCAGTGGCAAGCAAGACCCTGCTTACGCCGAGGTCGGTGAGGAGTTTCACATGCCCATCGCCAAAAGCTGTCCCCTGCGCAGCCACTGTGAAGTTGATGCCATTATGGATGAGGCGAAGGGCATCGATCTGCCCCTCGACAATGAGGGCTTTTCTTTCTTTTGCAATCGTCGAACGAGAGTGGCTGAGCCCAAAGAGGGTGTGCGATTTTTTAAAGAGAGGGGTCTCGGGGGTGTTGATGTACTTTCCTCCAAAGGTCTCTTCTCTAATTTTCCGGGCAGAGAATGCGATCACCGCCCCAAAGGGATCGGTGACCGGAAAGGTGATTCTTTCGGAGAAAAAGTCTCTTCGTCTCTCGGAGATGAGTCCTGATGAGAGGAGGACCTCCTCTGTGATCCCCTCTCCTTTTGCAAGTTTAAGAAGGGTCCCCGGCATTGAGGGGGCATACCCCAGACGGAAGGCGCGAATGAAATCGAGATCGATTCCTCTTCTGTAGAGATACTCGAGTGCGACGTGTCCCTCTTTGGTGTGAAGGAGAAGGGTGTGGTAGAGGCGTGTTGCAAGCTCGAGCGCTTCTTTTAAAAGGATCCGAGAGGCTCCTCTAGGCTCCCCAGATCCCTCTTCTTTTTTGAGTACGACACCAAAACGCTCGCCGAGGCTATCGACCGCATCGACAAAGGTCATCTTCTGGTGGTTCATCAAGAATGCGATCGCATCCCCATGAGCCCCACATCCAAAACAGTGGTAGTGGGTATCGCCTGATTGCATGACAAAAGAGGGGGTCTTCTCCTCATGGAAGGGACAGAGCGCTTTGTAACTTGCTCCCGCCCGTTTGAGGTCGATGTGGGAAGAGAGAACTTCTCTTAAATCAATCCTCTCCCGAAGGAGGTCGAGACTTTCTTTGGTATAGAGTGCCATCCTATTGATTTTATACCAATAGGGGGGTATTTTCCATAGTGGATTATGACGACTATAGCGCAAACACCCATGATGACGCAATGGCAGGCCTGCAAAGAGGCGGCCCCCAATGCACTTCTTTTTTTTCGTCTGGGGGATTTCTACGAGGCATTCTATACGGATGCTGAGGTCATGGCAAAAGAACTCGGCATCACCCTGACGAAACGTCAAGGCACCCCCATGGCGGGTGTTCCCCATCATATGTGTGAGGTCTACACCGACCGTCTCGTAGCCAAAGGACACCGGGTCGCCATTGCCGAGCAGATGGAAGATCCCAAACAGGTTAAAGGGATCGTCAAACGAAAAGTGGTCCGTATCGTCACGCCGGGAACGGTGATCAATTCGAGCCTCATCAAAGACAAAGAGCAGAGTTTTTTAGCGAGCATCATTCAGGTCAACAAGTTGTGGGGACTCTCTTATCTCGACATCACAACGGCTGATTTTTTTGTCGTGGAGTTTGAGAATGAAGAGGCCCTTCTCGATGAGATCAGTCGGGTCTCTCCAAAAGAGCTTCTCCTCTCTAAAAAATGGAAGGAAAGTCCTCCTCTTTTTCTGGAAGAACTTCTTAGAACGATCCGTCCCACTGTGCACTATCTCGAGAACTGGCATTTCGATCACAAGAGTGCCCTCGATCTTCTTCATTCCCATTTTAAAGTGGAGACCCTCGATGGTTTTGGCCTCAAAGGGATGATTTCAGGGATCAACGCAGCCGGCTCACTTCTCTCCCATGTTAAGGAAGACCTCCATCTTCCCACCGGTCACATCACCCTTCTCCGCACACAAACAAAAGAGGGGGTCATGCAGATCGATACGAGTACTCAGAAAAACCTCGAGTTGATCCGTCCCTTGCATGAAGGACAAAAGGAGTCGACCCTTCTTCATCTGATTGACCAGACAGAAACCCCAATGGGAGGACGCCTCTTGCGCAAGTGGCTCCTAAACCCCCTTCTCTCTGCGGAGCAGATCGCAAATAGGCAAGACAAGGTCGAGCTTTTCTCTCGTGACTTCTCAGCACTTTTGCAGCTTCGGCGCGCACTTTCTGAAGTGCGCGATCTCGAGCGGCTGATGATGCGGATTGAAACGGGGTTTGCAAGTCCAAGGGACCTTGCAGCTCTTCGTTTTTCTCTTGAGCAAACTCCCATGATTTCTGAGGCCCTCCTTTCTTTCACAAGAGAGGCGGAGCCCCTTCCCGATGTGAGCTTGCTTGTCGATCGGGTTGCAAAGACCTTGGTTGATGCCCCTCCGATGCGCCTCTCCGATGGAGGGCTGTTTAAAGAGGGAACAGATAATGAGCTCGATCAATTCCTCACCATCAAGCGGGATAGCAAGGTGTGGACCGCCGCCTATCAAACCAAACTCCGAGAGACCCTCGGGATCAAAACGATCAAAGTGGGCTACACCAGAGCGTTCGGCTACTATATCGAGGTGAGTAAAGGACAGTGCGATAAAGTGCCTGAGCATTTCCACAGAAGGCAGACCCTCGTGAATGCTGAGCGTTTTGTTACGGAAGAGCTCAAGAACTTCGAATACAAAATTCTATCAGCTGATGAGCGGATCTCTGCTCTAGAAGCTAAACTCTTCAAAGAGCTTGTGGGATATGTCTCAGAGTTCGCTCCTACTGTCCGAACGATCGCTCGGAAAGTAGCCCAGATCGACTGCTTCACCGCTCTTGCTAAAGTCGCTTTGGAAAGGGAGTACATCCGTCCTGTTGTCGATGAGAGTTCTCTCTTTATGGTTACAGGAGGGCGGCATCCGGTGATTGAAGCCCAAGATGGGGTCGACTTCATCCCCAATGACCTTTCGTTTGATGGGACTAAGAGACAGCTCGCCCTCATCACCGGTCCCAACATGGCGGGGAAATCGACCTTTATTAGGCAAGCGGCACTCATTGCCATTTTGGCGCAGATCGGCTCTTTTATCCCTGCAGAAAAGGCCCATATCGGAGTAATCGACAAAGTTTTTAGCCGGATCGGCGCCAGCGACGATCTTGCAAGAGGACAGTCTACATTTATGGTCGAGATGACTGAGACAGCCAATATCCTCCACAATGCCACCGACCGCTCTCTTGTCATCCTCGATGAGATTGGTCGGGGAACCAGCACCTACGATGGAGTCTCCATCGCCTGGGCTGTTGCAGTGCATCTTCTCACAGAAACAGGCAGGCAGGCCAAAACGCTTTTCGCTACCCATTATTTCGAGATGACTGAGCTCTCTGAAATCTACCCCCGCGCTTACAACCTCAACGTCGCTGTCGAAGAGAGCGACGAGGGGATCACTTTCTTAAGAAAAATTGTCGAAGGGTGCGCTGATAAGAGTTATGGAATCCATGTCGCAAGGCTCGCCGGCCTTCCCCAATCAGTCCTCAAGGCAGCGGAGGAAAAACTCCACCAGCTTGAAAAAATCGAAGGGACAAAACCGATAAAAAAACAGACCTCACAACCCGATTTCTTTAGTGCCCCTCCCCCAATCAAAGAGCACCCCCTGGTCCGCGAACTCGAAACACTCGATCCAAATGCCCTCACCCCTATTGATGCACTCCAACTCATCGCCAAATGGAAGGAGAAGGGAGATGCCCTTTGATCCAAAGAGTCTCGACCGGTTCCCCATAGACCCGGGCGTCTACCTCATGAAAAACGCCGCTGGCACGGTGATCTATGTCGGCAAAGCCAAACACCTCAAAAAACGGGTCAAGCAGTACTTTGCTAGAACGGGGGATAGCCGCCCGATGATCCCCTATCTCGTTAAAGAGATCGACCACATCGAAACGATCGTGGTCGAAACAGAGAAAGAAGCTCTACTCGTTGAAAACACCCTCATCAAAAAACATAAGCCGAAGTACAACGCCTGTCTCAAAGATGACAAGACCTTCATCAGCATCCTGGTCAACATCCAGCACAAATGGCCCCGTCTGCGCCTCATCCGCTATAAAGGAAAACCCAAAGAAAAGGGTCTCTACTTCGGTCCCTATACTAGCGCCTTTGCCGCCCGCCAGACCCTCGAGATTCTCTCTAAGATTTTCCCACTTAGGCAATGCTCCGATGAAGAACTCAAAAGGAGAACCCGACCTTGTCTTCTCTATGGAATCAAACGATGCATCGCCCCATGCGTTGATCTCTGCACAAAAGAAGAATACGATAGTTTCGCGCAAGGGGCGATCGAGTTCCTCAAAGGAAAAGACCAAGAGATTATAGAGACTCTCAACTCTCAAATGAACAAAGCATCGGAAGAGCTCGAGTTTGAGCGGGCAGCTGCCCTTCTCAACACCATTAAACAACTCGAATATGTCACACAAACGAAACAAGTCGTCCAAAAAGCTAAAGCTGTGGACAGCGACAGTATCGGCCTCTTTCGTCAAGGGGACGAAGTGATCCTCATGCTCCTTTTTGTCCGAGAGGGAAGACTCGTCGGCTCCGAGCACTACTCTTTCTATAAAGCCCTCGAACACGATGAAGAACTCCTCTCTTCCTTCCTCCTCCAATACTATCCCAAGGCCCAAAACCTCCCCAAAGAGATCCTCCTTCCTCGCACCATTAAAGAGGCCCCTTCCATCCAAGAGATCCTCACAGATATCCACAAGAGAAAAATCGAGCTGATCTCCCCACAAAAAGGGGACAAAAAAAGCCTCGTCCGGCTAGCAGAAAAAAATGCCCGCACGACCTTTGAACAGGAAAAAGACGAGCAGGAAATCCGGGAGAAAATGCTCCTCGACCTCGTAGAGATCCTAAAACTCGCCCGCTTCCCCAAAAGGATCGAATGTTTCGACACCTCGAACATCCAGGGATCCGACCCCGTCGCCTCTATGGTCGCCTTCACCGAAGGAAAGTATGATAAAAAAAGGGGCCGCCTCTACAAACTCAAAGACCTCTCTACATCCGATGATTACGCGGCGCTTCGCCAAGTTCTCACCCGACGTCTCATAAGAGCTAAAGAAGAAAACGACCTCCCCGACCTCATCCTCATCGACGGTGGGAAAGGACAACTCGGCATTGCATTAAATGTCCTTAAAGAGCTCAATATTGCCGTTATCGATCTCGCTGCCATCACCAAAGAAGAGGCTAAACACACAAAAGGGATGACCGCTGAGCGGGTCTTCCTCCCCGATCAAAAAGAGGCGATCTCCCTGCATCTCCGCTCTCCCATCCTCTTCCTCCTCCAGCAAATCCGCGATGCCGCTCACGAGAAGGCAATCGGTTTTCACAGAAAACGGCGAAAAAAACGGGTCATCGCTAGTGCCCTCGAGAGCATTCCTGGAATCGGCCCGACAAAGAAAAAAAGACTGCTTAAGAAGTTTGGAAGTTTCAAACGAATCCAACTTGCCACTGATGAAGATCTTATTAGCACTGAAGGGATTACAAAAACAGATGTCGAAGCCATTCGGAAATTCGTTGGGTAAATCCCTTAGTAGAAAAAAAAATGACAATATCTGCTTGACACACATCCAGACGGAAGATATGATGCAGTCATCAAAAGAATCCAAACCAAGAAGGTTGCCCATGAAAAAGACATCTTTTATCACAATGATCTGCATGTTAGCAGCTCTACTAGGAGGACAGCTTCAGGCAGAAAATGCTTCTGTCGAATCCAAGAAGTACAACCTCTCAGCTTGCGCTCTTTTTAAAGATGAAGCGCCATACCTTAGAGAGTGGCTCGAGTATCACAAAATGCTCGGCGTTGACCACTTCTATCTCTACAACAATGACAGCACAGATAACTATTACGAAGTACTTCGTCCTTACATTGAAGAAGGCGTTGTCACTCTTGTTAACTGGCCAACTCGTGCAGGGAAAAAAACCGACGAAGAGCCTTTCCTCTATGCACTTACCACTCATGTCCCTGCATATGAGAACTGCTCTAAGTGGCTCTCAAAAGATGAGACCAAGTGGCTCACTTTCCTTAGTGTCGATGAGTATCTCTTGCCTCTATATGCAAGCTCACTCACCGCCCTACTAGAAAAGTATGACGAGTTTCCTGGGATTGCACTTTCTAGCAACTGCTACGATGCATACAGTTTTGATCAGTTCTCTGGAAAGAGCCTGCTCATCGAATCTGTTGATCTAACCGCTGCGCCAAAAGAACACAGCATGCTCACAATGGAGAAGTGCATCTTCAAACCTGATCAAGCCACAATGTTCCACTGGCCTAATTACAAGCAGATCTTCAAAGGAAATTGCTATGCTGCTCAAGTTGATCGGTCTGATCTCCGCGTCAACAGATATGTCCACCGCTACAAGGGTTATCTTGATTTCGCAAGAGAGAAAGAGTCCCTATGCATCGATCACCGTCTCCTCACTGAAAAAGAGGCAGATCAGATCCTTGCTGATGGATATCAAATTCAAGACCATGAAAAGGCAATCTACCGTTTCTTACCAAGTCTAAGAAACCGGATGGGATACCAAGTTGCCTGGAACTGGTAATCGGATTTCCACCAGGGTTTCCAAAGAGGCTTGGGGTTTATGCCCCAAGCCTTTTTCATTTCTCCTTACCCGGTCGGATACACTCGCAGCAGATACATCACCTTGCGACAGCCTGATCCTCGTCTAGATCCTGTTTCTGAACGCTTACACCTGAATATGGATTGCCTCTTCATAACATGAGATGGGAGCTTGTATCTCAATCAGCCCCTCAGTTTCTTCATGGGTTCAAAGCTTGATGACCACCGAGCGATTACTTTGATATCTGGAGAGGTTTGCTACTACTTAGGGACTCAGGTTTTGAATGTAAGGAAGAATTCCTTCTCATAACCGAGCTGGGAAAAAAGATGAGAACCGAGACGGTGCTCGATCTCTTCAAGGGTCTCAAAATCTTTTGGCATCGAAGCAATCACTTCGATCTTTTGATGAGCGATGTAAACCTCGATCGGTAGATCCAACTGAGGAAAGCTCTTCTTCCAGAACTCTTCAATAGTTTTTCTAACGAGGCTCTCTTCAATAGAGATTGGGACATGTTGCATTTGGAGTCGAATGAACTTTTCTTTTTGAACCGACCAAAAACCGATTGCAAGAAGAAATGCAACGCCAAAAGTCAATCCTCCAATGAGATGTAAACTCCCCTTTGGAGCAAGGAGCCAATCGACAAGACTCTCCCGAAAAGAGGGAAGATAATGGAGACCAAAAAAAACAGCCCCCAATCCAAAGAGGGCTGCGATCAGTAAAAACTGCATTGCTGAAATCAGGAGATTGTAATTTCTCATTCAAAACTTTCCGAGTATTCGGTTGCGTCTTCGATTTCTTTGATCTCTTGAACCTCTTCTTCCCCTTCTAGCTTAGGAGTGATGAGGTTCTTGAATACAATATGGACGCTGCTCACATGCAGCCCCGTCAGAGCACTCACTTCCTTAGCAATCTTGGTCTGGATCTCATCTGCTTTCTCTGGAAGGGAAACCCCATACAGGACGTTGATCTCAAGTTTGAGCTTGACCGAATGGTTCTTCTGGTCCTGCTCAACATGGATCCCTTTAAGTCGATCGGAACCATCGCGCCCTAAAAAGCTATCGATGAGATTCCCTTCAACCATAGAGACCCCTTCAATGGAGCAGAGAGTTTGCAAAGCAATTGTTTGAAACACCCTGGTCTCGATATCCCGAATGAACACAGTGTCGGGCAGTTCGAGTTCTTTGGTGTCAACTTGGGTGTACTTCTCGTTCATGGATACCTCAAAATTTTTTAAATGGCTCCCTCTATTTTATCTGATTTTCCTTGATTTGAACAGCATTTTTTTGCGAAAATCGATTCCGTTATGTTATTGCCCTCTTTTCTATCATCTTTAGCCTTCGGGGCTATCTCAGGTTACATGGCCCACCAAAAGGGAAAAAATCCCTATCTATGGTTCTTTCTCGGAGTTCTCTTCGGGATTTTTGGCCTTCTTTTTCTCCTGTTTGGAGATCGAGCGATGCGCCCACGCCAAAAATCAAAAAAAGATGAGACGGTCATCGATATCACTCCGACCTTCGACCCTGAGCACAAGAAATTTTTTTGGTACTACTTAGGACCTCAAAACACGCAAAACGGCCCAATGAGTTTCGACGCTCTAACGAAAGCGTGGACCGAGGGAAAAGTGACGAAATCAACCTACGTATGGAATGAATCTCTGGATAACTGGAAACCCTTCGATGAGTTCATTCAGACGCCTAACTAAATCCAATAGAGGCTTATGCTTGTTGCCACCACCAGTTCATCCGCAACATCGCCGACCGAGGAAAGACACTCTCGATGTCCCACTCTTGCCCCTCACACGAATCGCTGCATCTTCGGCACTATTGCAGCGGCAGCAATTGCTTCTGTAGCTTATGCAGTATCATGTAGATATGCCCCATATGGAGCTGTGGGATGTTTCCTTGCTGCTAAATTCGCAATCTACGCGAGTGACCTTGCGGATGCTGACATCGAGACACGTATCGTCAAAGCCATCGCCATTGGCACTATCACGGCAGCTGGAATAAGCGCGTTTGTTAGTATGGTAGAAAGCCCAGATACCATCGGAAAAACATTTAATGCTTTAGCCGCAGGAACTCTATCGGGCGCGATATGCGCAGCTAACTTGACAGCTGGTCTCCTAGCAAATCGAGTAGTTCCCACAAGAGTTGTCTTAGAAAGTGGAAAAATCGCCTTACTAGCCTTGGGTTTTTCCGCGTTTGCTTTTTATATGCGAAATCAGTTTGAGCCTTTAAGATGTCAAGCCGACGTCATTGTAGGGCTTGCTTCTGGCATTTTCCTTTTTTTGTGCGGTCTTAAGCCTGAAAATCCTTTCAGACGAGAGCACAGCCTTTCTGAAAGGATTGCGAGAATCCCCGAGATTTAAAATGATATACGAAATAGACGAACTTTTTACCACTTCAAAAGAGCTTGCAAGGGAAAAAATGACCAAATCAACGGTGAAAAGAATGAAAGGAACCCATGAACGTTTCCAACTGCTTTCAAAGCATCACTAATTTCATTCCAGGTAGATGCCGCGAATATCTTGCCGAAGTACCGCTAACGAGACGTTCTGTCATTGGCTCAGTTGCTTGCGCTGCAATTACTTCTGTAGCTTATGCCACTTCCTGCGGATACGCGTCATTAGGGACTGTTCTGATTTTTCTCACGGGCAAATACTCTTCATTGCCGCGCTACTTTTCAGATGATGAAATAGGAAATCCGATGATTAGGGCGGTCGTTTTTTCAACAATTGTGGCAGCTTCAATAGCAACGCTCGTAAGCGCTCTTCTAGCTCCAGATACTTCTACAGGCAGATCTTTTGACGCCCTCGTCTCAGGAAGTATTACTGCCGCATTATGCGCAGCCAGCTTGACAGCTGGGCTTACCGCTAATCAAAAAATTCCCCAAGGAACCATCGTAGAAAGTGGAAAGATTGCCGCGCACGCCTTTAGCTATGCAGCCACTTTTTATATGCGATATCAACGGAAACATATGAGATGTGAATTCAATATTCTTTGTGGATTGCTTTTCAGCAGCGCTGTATTTGTGGCTACACTAAAATCTGAAGCTAGAACGAGGAGCTAGAAGCTGCGCCCTCTTCGAAAGAAGATGAGCTTTTCCTGAGTTATAGCAATTAAAAGTTTTACCAGCTGGCTTTGAAAACGCCGGGAATAGTTCCGTCATTGGCGAGCTTCCGAAAGCAAATTCTAGACATCTGGAACTTACGAAGGTAGCCGCGCGGTCTCCCGGTAAGCTTGCAACGGTTGCGCAAACGAACAGGTGAGGAGTTGCGAGGCAACTTGTTGAGTTTGACCTGCGCCTCTTTTCTATCCTCGTCACTCACGTTGAGGTCTCGTATAGTTTTTTTGAGCTTTTGTCGCTGATCCCATCTGCGATCAACAAGCTTCTGACGACGTTTTTGTTTGGCGATAAGTGCTTTGGTCATAGTCCTCTACTTCTTGCGAGCAGGGCCTTTTTGCCGCTGCTTGCGATTCGGATCAATTTTATTGATGACATAGACCCTTCCCTTACGGCGGACAATCTTATCCCCCTTGGATGGGTCGGCTTTTACTGATGCTTTTACTTTCATAGGTCTGTTCCAATACGTAAAAGGCCAGTGTACTCCACACCTCCATTTCCCATCAAGGATGAAAAAAAAATTTGTATTGTCTTATTCCAGGAATTCAGCTAAGATTCTCCTCTAAGAGTTAAGAGGAATGTTATGAAAAGAACCTATCAACCAAGTAAAAGAAAGCGTCAAACAACATGTGGGTTTCGCAAAAGGATGTCAACCGTCGGGGGCCGAAAAGTGATCAGCCGTCGCCGTCGCAAAGGGCGCAAGCGCTTAAGCGTATAAGTCTCTCTTTTCCGAAGTCTGCCCGCATTCTAAAGAGGGGGCATTTCAAGGCCCTCGCGCAAAATAGGTGTCGCTTTGTTGGCGATGCAATCATTATTAACTATCGAACAGGCGCTTCTAAATCTCCAAAACTCGGTCTAACCGTCCCCAGACAATTTGGCAACGCGGTAAAGAGAAACCGATTCAAGCGACTCGTGCGTGAAGTTTTTAGAACTAGGCGACAGCATTTTTTCCAGCAGCTCGAAATGAATGTCTTTCCCAAAAAGGGAGCTGATATTTCAAAAGAAGGGATCGCAAATGATCTGCTCAATCTCAATATGAGGATCCAAACGGGTGCACACTCTCAATCCCCAGCAGAAACGAGCCGTTGAGGCAACCGAAGGACGGGTTCTCGTCCTAGCGGGAGCGGGAAGCGGCAAGACACGTGTGATCGTCCACAGGATCGCCCACCTCATCGAAAACAAAGGGGTTTCTCCAAGTAGCATCTTGGGGCTCACCTTCACCAATAAAGCAGCTATAGAGATGCGGGAGAGGATCGCCTCTCTTCTCTCTCCCGGAGTTGCAAAAAAGGTGATCCTCTCAACTTTCCACAGCTTTTGCATGCGGGTACTGCGGAGAGAGATCCACCACTTAGGGTATACCCGAGACTTCAGCCTTTATGACGAGAGAGACATCAAACGCCTTCTTAAACAAATTGCACGAGATCTTCTCGACCAAGAAGGAGATCTCCCCTCAATAGAAAAGATCGCTGCGAAAATCTCCTATGCAAAGGGGCGCGGCACCTTGCCTAGTGACATCACTGCCGCCTCACCTGATTGGAAAGACTCCCTCTCTAGAAATCTCTTTGAAAGGCTCCACAGTTCGATGCGCGCATTCAATGCTGTCGACTTCGACAGTCTTTTGTCGCTAACCGTTGAGCTATTTGAAAAGCATCCAGAGGTGCTCACCAAATACCAAGAGGCGATTCGCTACATCATGATCGATGAGTACCAAGACACCAATCCGATTCAGTACAAGATTGCAAAGCTCCTCTCGGCCAATCACAATAATCTCTGTGTCGTAGGTGATGATGACCAGTCGATCTATGGGTGGAGAGGAGCGGAGATCAAAAATATTCTCTCATTTGAATCGAAGGAAATCATCCGACTGGAGCAGAACTACCGCTCACTTCCATCCATCCTCAAAGCTGCGAACCACCTGATCCGTCACAATAGTGAGCGGCACGAGAAAGAACTCTACTCTTCTTCGCAGGGAGAAACCCCGATCACTCTCTTCCACGCCCCAACAGAGGCTGATGAGGCCTCAGCTGTGATCCAGCGCCTTCTTCATCTGAAAAAAAAAGAGAATCTCCGTTGGCGGGATTTTGCGATTCTCTATCGCTCCAACATTCTCTCCCGTCCCTTTGAAATGGCCCTTCTCCAAGCGATGTGGCAAAAAGAAGGGAAATGGCTACGAGGGATCCCCTATCGAGTTTTCGGTGGAACCGAGCTATATGAGAGGAGTGAGATCAAGGATCTGATGGCCTATTTGCGTCTCATTGCCAACCCAAAGGATGAAGAGGCTCTTCTCCGTATTGTCAATGTTCCCCGCAGAGGAATCTCTGATAAGACTATGGCGATTTTAACTGAAGAGAACAGAAGTGAGAAGGTCCCTCTTTGGGAGCTGATGGAAGGGCTATCCACTCACCCAGAGCTCAAAGATCGAGCGATCGATGCAGTGGGCAAGTTCGTCAATCTCATCAAGAAGGCCAGAGAGGGCTTTAAGAAAAGTACTCTGCAAATTTCCCTCAATGCTTTTTTAGAGGAGATTGACTACAAAAAAGCAATCGAAGAAGAGGTCAATAGTGAGAAGATGCGCCTCTTTAAATGGGAAAACGTTAAGGCCTGTATTGGAGCGATAGGAACCTATGAAGAAGAAGCAGAAGATCCCTCTCTTCAGGAATTCTTATCGACCACCCTTCTAGGCCAGAATCGCTTTCCAAAGAAGGACAGATCCCTTTTTGAAGACCAGGTCAATGTGATGACCTTTCACAGCGCTAAAGGGCTTGAATTTGAGGCCTGTTTTTTGGTCGGTCTCGAAGATAACATCATCCCTCATGAGAAAAGTCTCTCAGAAAATCGCCTAGAGGAAGAAAGGCGGCTCATGTATGTGGCGATCACTAGAGCGAAGAGGCACTTGAACTTGAGCATGTCAAGTCAACGGATGCGCTATGGAAAAGAGGAGGCGTCGAATCCTTCTCGCTTTCTCTTCGAGATCCCGAAGGAACTCCTCCAAATCGTTCCCTGGAAAAACCCATATTAATGACAATCCGCCCGAGCGTCCATGCAATGGAAGAAAGGGTCGACTGCACAAAGAAGGTAAAAGCCAATTCTTGAATCAGAATGTGTATAACTTGGAGAAAGTTAGCGAGATCGAGAACAAAGCCTGACTGGAAAAGGTGGGGACAGATTCTCTAAAAAATTTTTAAAACAGAGTACTTACTCGGATTTTATTTCAAGATGAGTGAGGAGATATTCAATCGACTGATTGATCTCTGCATGGGCAGACTGTGGAGCCGCCTCAAGAGAGAGCTTTGCATGCTTCAGCGCCTCTTCCACCTCGTTTTTACCAAAGAGGTATTGGGAGACCTTCATTTGAAGTTTCCACGTATGATCCCGGTCCTTTGGCCCAAATTTCTGCAAGTACTGGAGAATAGGCTGAATAGCAACTTTTGCATTGTGGTTTGGTGTGAGGGTTGTCTTCAGCGCCTCAAAATCCATAATGGCGAGTTTTCTTTGGGACCCTGCAGCGTTTTCAGGATCGAGAGCTTCGATTTTTTTTCTGATGCTGCGGGATTTCCTACTAGTGACTTTTCCACTTGCGAGTCTCTCTCCATATTTTTCGAGCAAAAAATAGGGTCCTGAGTCGATTTTGAGCCCTTGCTTGAGGAGGGACTTTTTTATCGTCTCGTCGGCAAGTCTCCCCGCCTTTGTATAGAGAGTCTGGAGTTCATCCGACTTCAAGTGTTTCAGCTCTTTTTTTTCTGTGAGTGCGACCAGTTTTTCATAATCGCTGAGCATCTCCTTGATTGTCCCAGCAAAATCTGTGGAAGAAATAGGTAAGTACTCAAGTTTAGCGATTTCCTTACCGTTTGGAGAAGCAAGGACAAGAGATGGACACTCATCGACAAAATATCTCTCCTTCAGTGGGAGGGAGGGGTGATTTTGCTCTGCTTCCTGATCGTAATGCTCCGGAATATCCACTTTGAGAAAGACCACCTCTTTTTCGAGGCTACTTAAAAAACTCGTGCGAGTGAGGACCTCTGCCTCAAGCTTGTCTGACCAGGGACACCAGTTGGGGCCTAAAAAAGCGATAAGTAAAGGAAGATTTTTTTTCTCAGCGAGTTTTTGCGCCTCGTTGTAATCATCAAGCCACCCCTCTAAATGGGTACTCTGGGCTACCCTTACCTCTTGGGAAGAGATCAGGTGATCCTCAATTCCAGCAAAACAGGCCTTGCAAAGAAGAAGGCCGAGAAGAACTTTCCGCATAATCATCGATTCCCTATACTTGTACTGCTAATCTTTCTTCTTAATGTATAGAAAATGGATCAATTTCTTCCTACTATTATTTTACGCCACCGCAAGGAAAATTTAAAGAAATGCTCTCTTCGCGGGCTGGAAAAACGGAGCGATATTCGCTTTTACTCTTACCCATTAGCGGAAGAACAACCCGATCTCTCTGCCTATGTAGTTCTCTCGATGGATGGACCCCCATTAACAGCTAATGACCGTGACAAGGGGATTTTTTTAATTGATGGGACATGGCGGTATGCCGAGAAGATGGGCCGCTCTATTCATGGACCCAATCTAGTGAGGAGCCTTCCTTCTGTGCGCACGGCCTATCCCCGCAAGCAAGAAGACTGCCCCGATCCAACTAGAGGACTCGCTTCAGTGGAGGCTCTCTATCTCGCCTACATGATCTTAGGTCGCAACACGGATGGCCTTCTCGACCACTACTATTGGAAAGAGGAGTTTCTCGCTATTATTGAGGCCTGTCAGCCAGCCTAAAGAGTGGTCTCCCATTCGCGGATGAATTCTAGGAGGCTCGACTTCGTGGGCTTGGTGCTGAGAAAATTGAGGGCCTTTTCATTGCTGCTGAGATGTGCAAGTTTTGCGAGAAGATGAAGGTGAATTTTATCCCCCGTAGCAAAAAGGAAAAAGAGGGCTTCTACCGGTTTCTTATCGAGGGCGCCATATTCAATTGGTTTTTGGGGGAATGCAACAGTGATCAGATCAAAGGGAACATGCTGCAGACATTCCCGCGCGTGAGGAACAGCGATCCCATTGTTGAAAGCAGTGGGCATCATTTTTTCCCTGTCGAGAAGGAGCTCTGAGAGGACATCCCTATCCATGCGCAAGGTAGCGGATATCTCACCCATAACATTACGGATGATCTCTTCTTTGGTCTCTCCTGCAACATCTACGAGCACTCCCCCGCGGTTGATCGCACGGTAGAGACTAAACTGCTGCATGCCAGAGCGCGCTGGGGGTTCTTCACCCCGAGGATAGATTTGCACGGGCTCTGCTACAGGGGGAAAGGAGGTCTTCGCAGCTAAAGGGTTGAGTCGTTGCTCCATCATCCAGTTCTCAATTTCTATCTTACTGAAGCGGTACTGCCTGTTGAGTTTATATGCTGGGATTTTCCCATCGAGAAGCCATCTGCGAATGGTTGTCTCTGAAACGCTTAAGAGCTCTGCTACATCTTTAATCTTCAGATCCATATTTATACCTTCCCAGTTGTTTGGCTAGCCACAAATTTCACATAAGGACATGACTACTATTGCACGCCCAAGTAAACTTAAGAGTATTAAAGATCACCAAAAATGGCAATGACTTCTGATGGTGTATTTGCTTTGACGAGATTTTTGCGCCGCTCTTCATCTTTGATAGCGGTCGTGATCATTGATAAAATGTTGAGGTATTCTGTCTGAAAGTTGTCTGGCCCACCGATCATGAAGACAATCCTTACAGGCAAACCATCGAGTGCCTGCCAGTCGATCCCCTCAGCTTTTTGGATCCCTATGGCGATGAAAAAATCCTCGTACCCTTTGAGCTTCGCATGGGGAATCGCAACTCCAATCCCTATCCCTGTCGAGACGATCTCCTCCCGTTTAAGGATCGCCTGAAAAAAGGCCTCTTTATCCTGGAGTTTCCCGGATGTATCTAGAAGATCGACAAGGTTTTGGAGTGCCTCTTTCTGATTATCTACCTCGAAGAAAGTGATGAGACTCTCATCAAAATATCTGGAAATGCCCACTTGACCTCACGCGTGTGTGTGTGTGTGTGTGTTGTTAGTGTGTTCCTGTATGGCCGAAGCCCCCTTCCCCACGCTCGGTAGCTGCCAAGGCTTCTTTAACGATGAACTCAGCCTGCGTGACCTCTGCTAAAACAATCTGTGCGATGCGCATACCGTATGTAACGGTGAAGGGTTCATTCCCGTGGTTGATCAAAAGGATTTTGAGTTCACCTCGATAGTCAGCATCAATTGTACCTGGAGTATTGAGAACGGTGATCTGATTCTTAAAAGCAAGACCGCTTCGAGGACGGATCTGGATCTCATACCCGTCTGGAATCTCCAGCCGTATCCCCGTAGGGATCAGCGCCGACTCGCGTGGAGCAATGAGAATTTCTTCCCGGTTCGCAGCGCGGACATCTGCGCCTGCCGCAAGAACAGACCCATAAAAGGGAATCTGGTCCTGATCCTCAATGAGAATCATAACAGGTTGTTTTTTCATACACTCACCGTGTTATTTTTTGGCTGACGCCGGCTCCTCTTCTTCCGTCTGCTCAACGCTATCTAGAATCTCTTGGAGCTTCTTCGGCAGGGCTTCCTGAGCTTTTTTGCCACCCCGAGCATTGCCCGTTAAAAAGTCCAAAAAAAGCGACAACTTATCTTTTAACTGATGGCGATTCACAATGCAATCAATCATTCCTTTTTCGAGGAGAAACTCCGATTTTTGTGCACCTGGGGGAAGTTTTTCTCTCGTAGTCTGCTCGACAACGCGAGGACCAGCAAAACCGATCAGGGCATCGGGTTCTGCAATGATGATATCACCGAGCGTTGCAAAGGAGGCAGTCACCCCTCCAGTAGTTGGATTGGTGAGAAGAGAGATGTAGGGCAGGCATGTCTCTTGGTACTTTGCTATCGCCGCTGAAGTTTTAGCCATTTGCATAAGGGAGAGGATCGACTCCTGCATCCGCGCTCCTCCCGAAGCTGAGACAATCAACAGGGGAAGGTGCTCTCGGATTGCCATCTCGATCAAAAGGGTCAGCCGTTCTCCGACAACCGATCCCATCGATCCACCCATAAAACTGAAGTCGAGAACCCCGAGCGCAATCGTCCGTTTCTCAATGGAGCACAGCCCCGCCATCACAGCTTCATCGCGATTGGTCTTCTTCTTGGCCCTGTCCAGGCGATCGGTGTACTTTTCCGAATCGACAAAGCCTAAAGGATCGGTCGGCTTGTACTCTTGGAAGAGCTCCTTAAACGTCCCCGGATCGGCGAGAAGTTCCACACGTTGAGCAGCAGTTAGACGATAGTGATAGTTACATTTTGGACAACAGTGGAGATTGTCCTTCAGCTCATTGACATGGATCAGCTCCGTACAGTGGGTACACTTAAGCCAACCACTAAACCCATCCTTTTTGGTGGTCTGCACTTTAATTTTTGGTTTTGATGAAAATAGTCCCATAATTACCACATAGAAATGTTTATCTCTATTATCCTTGAATTTAGCAAATATTACAACCTAAAGGTTTAACTCCCTGAGGCTGCTTTTGCGTACCGCTCAGCCACATTTCCCCAGTTGACCACTCTCCAAATATTTTTTAGATACTCGGGTCGTAGGTTCTTATACTGGAGGTAGTAAGCATGCTCCCAAACATCAACACCGAGCAGAGGAATGAGACCTTTTGTGCTTAAAGGATCCTGGTTTTGGCAGGTGGTCATCACCACTATCTTCTCTTTTGGGCAGAAGCCGAGCCACCCCCATCCCGATCCCTGAATCGGAGCGGTTTGCGCATTGAACATCTCAACAAACTTTTGAAACGATCCAAATTCTTTGTTGATAGCTATCGCAAGGTCTCCTTCGGGCTCTCCTCCTCCCCCATTCCCTTCAGGAGCGAGGTTGGTCCAGAAAATCGAGTGATTGATGTGCCCACCGCCGGTGAACTTGATCGTCCTTTGCAGCGCGATCATCGTCTGCAAATCCATCTCACTACTTGCGTTAAAATATTTTTCCAATGCAGCATTGAGGCCATTCACATAGCCTTTGTGGTGTTTCTCGTAGTGGAGCTGCATGATCTCTCCCGAGATCACGGGCTCAAGGGCCCCAAAGTCATAGGGAAGTTCTTCTTGATCGTAGGGGGTAAAATCCTGCATTACGTTCTCCTTTTAATTACGGGTTTTGTCTGATCATACGGCAAAGAAAGAATATTTACAAAGTCACCAGATTTACACAGTAGCGAGAGAGCCCATCGCTTCCTCGACAAAAACGATGCCGACCAGTTCGATCTTCTCTGCGAGCTCTTTCGGCAATCCTTCGCAGTTTCTTTTCGGAAGGATACAGCGGGAAAAGCCCATGTTGATCGCCTCTTTGATTCGACTCTCGATCCGAGAGACACTCCGCACCTCACCCCCAAGTCCCACCTCTCCAATCACAACGGTCTTGGGATCCAATACCCGATTGCTGAACGAGGAGCTAATCGCCATCACCACAGCCAGGTCAATAGCCGGTTCTGTGATCTTGAGACCTCCGGCAATAGAGACGAAAACATCCTTGTTATGAAGCTGGTATCCCATCCGCTTTTCAAGCACAGCCAAAAGAAGAGCGAGCCTGTTGGGATTCAGACCTGTCGACTTTCGTGTCGAGTTGGAGTAGGCCGATGGAGCAACCAGTGCTTGCATCTCCACCAGAAAAGCACGGGATCCTTCGATAGTGGGAACGATCGCTGAACCCGAGCGCTTCTGCATCCGCTCCTCCAAGAAAAGAAGTGAGGGATTACGCACCTCGGAAAGGCCAGAAGAAGTCATTTGAAAAAGGGCAAGGTCATCGGTCGGGCCAAAGCGATTTTTGATCCCCCTGAGCATCCGGTACCCATGTTGCTGGTCCCCATCAAAATCGAGAACAGTATCGACCATGTGTTCGAGAACGCGGGGCCCTGCGATCTCCCCGCTTTTGGTCACATGACCAATCAAAAAAGTCGATATTCCCATTCCCTTTGACAAATGCATGAACTCGGTTGTGATCTCTCGTACCTGCGTCACACTCCCCGGCGATGAGGGGATTTCCTGCTTATACATAATCTGAATAGAATCGACGATTAAGATATCGGGCTTCAGTTGATCAATATGCAGCTTAATTTGAGAAAAGAGAGTCTCTGATAGAAGGTAGAGGTTGTCACTCTGCACACCAAGGCGTTCGGCACGCAAAGATGTCTGCTCAACCGACTCCTCTCCGCAGATATAGAGAACCGTTAGTCCCTGCTGAGCCAAACGCTCAGAGATCTGCAGCATCAAGGTCGACTTTCCAATGCCTGGATTTCCACCGATAAGGGTCAGAGATCCCGGGACAATCCCCCCTCCCATCAAACGATCGAGTTCCTGAATGCCCGTTTGTATCCGCTTAGACTCGGTCGTATCCACCTCTTTAACCCGGACTGGATGGGAGCTTTTTTCTGACTGTCCCTCGAACCGCTTCCCGCTACTCGGAACAGCAACCTCTTCGACATAGGTATTCCATTCCTTGCAGACCGAGCAACTCCCCGTCCATTTGTACTGGGTATTCCCACACCCAGTACAACACCAAAGCCGATTAATCTTGGCCATCCTCTTCCCCTTTTTCAATGCGTCTCAGAGCATCCTCTGCCGCCGTCTGCTCCGCTTCTTTTTTCGAGGGGCCCTCTCCCCTTCCGAGTTTTACATTCTCAATCGAGACAGCAATCACAAAAACCCTCTGATGTGGAGGACCCTCCTCTTCGACTACCTGATAAATGGGGGGCTTTTGCGTCTTTTTTTGCGCATAATCTTGTAGATCAGCCTTCCAATTCCGAAGAGGTTTAGACATCGCTTGATCGAGTGCAGAAGAAAAATGCTCCAAGAAAAACGTTTCCGCTGCTGGCAGTCCTCCATCGAGGTAAATTGCGCCGATGATCGCTTCAAACAGATTTGCAAGAAGGCGCTCTCTTCCCCTTCCCACATTGATTGCCTCGCCTTTACCGAGAAGGAGGTACTCCTCTAAATCGAGTTGCCGTGTATACCGAACGCATGCCTCAGCATCAACGAGGCTCGCTCGCAAATGTGAGAGATGCCCCTCCGACTGCGCGGGAAGGTGCCTGTAAAGATACCCAGAGATCATGAGCCCCAGGACAGAATCACCTAGAAACTCGAGCCGTTCATTATGCCCCTCTACGAGTCCTCTGTGTTCATTAGAATAAGAGCGATGGGTAAAAGCGAGGGTCAAGAGCTCCTTCTCCAAAAAGGTATAACCAAGAATCTTTTCAATCGCAGGAATGTTTTCATCCATAGTCTCTAAAATAGAGAAAATAGAGAAAAGGTACTAGCATTTAGTGGCGGCAAAAAGATTCGATCTCATCGATGCCTTCCAAGGAGGCCAGAGTTTCTCTTTGAACTCTCCTATAAATTTTAGTGAGATAGGTTCATAACAAGGAGCGGCCCCACCTATCACTGGCGTACAAGACGCGTTGGGAAGTACAATATGCGAGTTAAAAAAAAATTACACCCTCCCCCTAGGGGGAGGAAGGAGAGCTCCCCCGAGGAGCTATAAGAGCTTAGATGAACCAAAGAGGGTAGCTTAATTTTCCTAATTTTTGGTCTAGACTTAGGAGCCCTCCGCCTCACTAGCCAGCTCAGAAGGAGGAGAGGAGGCGGAAGACGACGATGCTTGGGGCTGGCTTACGAGCTCGCTTATATATTTAGCGACCTCTATTGCATATGGAATCGCTCCGAGAATAGGTTCGAAAGCGTTTTGTGCTTTTTCCCCACCTTTCGCTACCTTCGTTTTCGCTACCTCCGTCAGGTATTCGAACAAACAATCCGCTGCCTTCAGAAACTCAATTGTGAGGGCAGCCTTTATCTTATCCCACGATGCTGCATCATATGGATCAAAATTCCTTTCGAAATCGCTCAATAATTTGGGATCTGGTTTTTCCTTTCCTGCTGATTCACTTGAAATGTTGAAAAGCCCATCTACCATACTTTCATCAGGTGAACGTTCATCTTGGAAGATATTTTTAACACTTTTTCCCTTTCGCACAAGAATCTCCATCAGAGCCGTAATATTCCAAACATGCTCAAGGAATGGGATTGAGGGTTGCTGATCTATATCAATAACCCCATTGGTGAGGAAAGAAGCATATAACTGTTGGATGAAACGATACGCGAGGTTAAGTTGATCAGATAAGAGCTTCTGAATAAATTCTGTCTTTTCCATGTTATCTACAACTTCGGCACCTACATTATCTTCAGGACTTTTTGCTAGCGATTTCGCTATGCTCTCTATTATTTTCTCTCTCCCGTCAGGCGTGTTCATTCGAGCTGGGGTCATGAAAACTTTCATAACACCTTTACCCACCACATCTACATGCAGCCGGCCAGATAACTTGGCTATTGCTTCTCGGACATCGATAAATTTACTAGCATTCATACCAAGTAAGTAAGGTCTTTCCATATCTTCTCTAGGATCTCTCTTGCTGCCAGAGGATGCTCCCCCAGACTCTAGAAAATAGGCTTTGCACTCATCTATCGGCTCTAGAAGTAAAGTTTTGAGCAACTTCTTTACAACAAAGGCAAAACCGGGTTTATGACATTTTAAGGTATTTAAAATCCTCACAACGCCTGCATCGGAATGATCACTCCCGCTCAGCTTTCCTAATTCAATAGAATTTCCTGCACCCCTGTCACTTGCCCCAGTGGCCTCTATCCATTTTTTGGTGTCCTCTTTTATACCTTGAAAAAACTTCACAGCTCGTCGATCCGTAGAAAAAGATGGGATATCGAAAACTTCCACAAGACTCAGTAGCGTCTCTAATGTCGAAACCTCCTCATCAATTCCTTTTGGTGCACTCTCGTCCTCTGGATCTGCAGATAAGAATAGATTTTGAATGGAGGCAGCTAAGCCTTCAAAATAACTGAGGCGAAGGGCTCTTTCCTCTGTCGGGTTTCTGCTAAAGGATGGAGGAGGACTATAGTCATCCGGACGTGGTGTTTTTTTTAGACGAGGCTCTCTATCCGTCTCATCCAACCACCAAAGCCTGGGTATAGAACCTACCAAATTTTTTAGCCCAGCGGTCATTTGGACAAATAAGGGAGTTGACAAGTCATGATATTCCCAACTCATCCTCAGAATCGCGTTGATAGCCTCTACACGTCTCTTATCGGCCGCTTCATCACTCTCTTCGAAGATACTCCCTGAAAGATGCTCCATCCCCTTAAATCCACCAAACCATCTCGACGCTCTTCGCTTGGCGGAGAGATCCGACGTATCAGGCCGGGCCGGGCGTCCAAGAGCATTTTTTGCAATGACCAGTAGTACTTTTAGCATTGTAGCCGCTAGCGGGGGTGCGCCATCCTTACCCTTTATAACGTTTGAAAGAGTTATTTGTCCGATTTCCTCGGGAATAGCAACTATGTTCAGACCCCGCAATGATACCTTAGGCAGATCGCTCAATTCGCCACCGTCTGCGCTCAGGACACTGGATTGAACTGCCATTGACCTACGAACATTCTCCGCATAATCCTCAGCTTTCTCAAATTTTTTGACTGCTTTAGCATCTGCATTTCGAGCCTTGAATAGTTTTCTCGCCAACCTGTCGCAGCGTTTCTTCAGTTTTTTTAGCTGCTCTTTATCGGCTATTCTTTGCTCTAAATTATTGATTTTACCTTGTACTTCTGACAATGAACCATTAAGAGTTGAAAGTTTAGTAAAAGCCCTAGACACCGATTTTTCTTCAGCTTTAAGGGCCTTACTACTACTACGTCTACGCTCCGGAGCGCTCCTAGCCGCACTAGCTGCCACACTGCGTGCTTCAGCAACTGCACTCCGAGCCTCCTCTATTTCTAGTCTCAATCTCTTCTCTTTTTCCTGCAATCTTTCTAGTTCCTGGAATTCATTCCCTGTCTTGCTTCTTCCTTTGACATCTATTCTTTTTATTAAAGATCCTCTAGCTATCCTTGCTTGTGACAATTTTTCAGAAACTTCTGAAAAGCTCGCATGCTTTTCAGTCATCTCTCGTCTACATTGTTCGACT
The DNA here is from genome assembly GCA_011064965.1 of Chlamydiota bacterium. GTDB lineage: Bacteria > Chlamydiota > Chlamydiia > Chlamydiales > Rhabdochlamydiaceae > Sacchariniichlamydia. Next base: position 45,519 of record JAAKFS010000001.1, on the reverse strand, counting down.
CTACCCGCGACTGCTTCCATAGTAGCCTTCTGCACAATTGCCAAAGCCTCTAACACGGGCATTGCAGGCTCTTCAGGACCGTGAATCGGTTCGGCGATTGCTTCCTCACCAGCTCCGCTAGCCCCAGCTGCAACATCTGAACCAGATGAGCTCTCTGCAGACTTCGCCTTTTCCTCATCTGCTCCCTCAGCCTCAGATGCACTACCTGAACCAGATGAGCTCGCTGCAGACTCTCTCCGCGCTGCCACCTCTTCGCCGTCTGTGCTTCCACTAGATGTACTTGCTGGGGCCTCGGCGTCCACATCGCCCCCCTCAGGTTCATCAACTGGTGGGTGTGCATATGAGTTGAACCGATGACAAGCATATGTGATCACCCCCAGACAAACAGCTGTTATCACCGCCAGATAAGGTGTTGCGAGATTGGTTAGATCTCCCCATTCTCGTCCATCCAAGGATCCCTCAACAGTTGCTTCGCTAGAAGGAAGTTCATCTGGCTCTGCCGAACCATCTACGATACTGTTATCTCTAGAACCAACAAAATATCCTACTAACCCATCAAACATATTAATACCAAATTTTAGATGTTTTTAAAAAAGTTACATCGATTTTATAAAAATCGATAAATTAAGTCAATAGGAAAACTGCAGAACAAATTATTATTTTTCGAGCAAACGAGATCGTCACGATAGATCGAAGGAACATGAATGAATTTTGTTTACATTCTTGGAGCCACGCACCTTGAATCGTTTTTAGTAGTGTCAGAGCAAAGTTAAAATGTCACCCCCTTTGAGCACTATTAAAATGTCCCTTTTTTGCTCATGAGGCGGTTTTTTCACAGGGGTACGAAGGGCCTAGCCCCCATATCGACTAATCTGATCAGTATGAATCTCTAATAGGTCATCAAGTGTAAGAAAGTAGAGCTCCATGTTTTTACTCAGCTAGACGTTTCAAAGTACGACCATACTTCTTATTGAGCTCCTCCATTGAAGCTTTAAAGCGTCGCTTTTCTGCTTCACTTTTGAGAGGAGTGATAACAATAGATGAACCATCGGGAGTAGAAACCTGAAGCAAAGTGTCAGCATCGATTCCTAGAAGGTCAAGAATAGCCGGTTCAATGACAAGAGCATAGCTATTCCCGTGTTTAGTCAGCTTTTTGGTGACCCTCATAAAATCTCCTAGTTTTTTATGCATTGTACCAACGCCTTTGCTCTTTGTCGACCAGTTCAGCCGTAAACTCGGCCCTAGGGCCGAGTTTTCTCTATTTGGATAAAAAAATCAGTTTGTGATCTTATTAGATTGGATTTTGCTTCGCATTTAGTAGTTGCAGAATATGCCCCCTATAGAGGAGAATTTCCCCTATATGGCTACTCCCAACCCCCACCTACAATCCCTTAAAGGGACCTACTTATTCCCCCTCATCCGCCAAAAACTCGCTGAGCAGAGAAAAGCAAGTCCCGATGCAGAAGTTCTCAACCTCGGCGTTGGAGACATCTCCCTTCCCCTCGCGCCAACGATAGCCCATGCGATCTGCACAGCTACCCAAGAGATGACCATCACCCCAAGAGGATACGGACCCTCAGAAGGCTATCCTTTCTTGCGCGAAGCAATCTGCTCCCATGAATACGCCCAGTATGGCCTCACCCCAGAAGAGATCTTTGTCTCCGATGGGACCAACTCCGACTCCTCCTCCATCCAAGAGCTCTTCTCCAATGAGACCATCGTCGCCATGCCCGATCCCACCTACCCGGCCTACCTCGACGCCAATCGAATCGCTGGGAAAAAAATCCTCTTCCTCCCTTGCATCAAAGAAGAGGGATTCGTCCCCCGCCCACCTAAAGAAAGGGCCGATCTCGTCTACCTCTGCACCCCTTCGAACCCCATCGGAGTTGCTCTCACAGTGGAAGACTTGCAACAGTGGATCGACTGGGCAAAAGAACACTCAGCCATCCTCATCATCGACAATGTCTACAATGCGTTCATTACCTCTGACGAGATTCCCGATTCCATCTACTCTCTAGATGGCGCGAAAGAAGTGGCAATCGAGATGCGCAGCTTCTCAAAAACCGCCGGTTTCACCGGCCTGCGCTGTAGCTACACGGTGGTCCCCAAAAGTCTTCATATCCCTGAGCTCCACTCGATGTGGTTTCGCCGTATGAGCGCAAAATTCAATGGAGTCCCCTACCCTATCCAAAAAGGAGCCCTCGCCTGCTTTTCAGAGCAAGGGCAAGAAGAAATCCAAAAACAAATTGCCACCTACACCTCGTCAGCAAAAATCCTCCGCCAGGCGCTGACACGAAGCGGACATACCTTCTATGGCGGCTTGAACTCCCCTTACATCTGGTGGGCTACACCAGATGGCATGAGCTCTTGGGAGTTCTTCGATATCCTTCTTGAAAGGGAGCAAATTATCGCCATCCCCGGCAGTGGGTTTGGTTCATGTGGGGAGGGCTACATCCGCCTCTCCTCTTTTATCTCCGAAAAAATCGCCCAAAAAGCGGGTCAAAGAATCGAGGCTCTATGCGCTACGTTGTAACTCCAGGTCAGGTCGACCATTTCGTCGAAGAGGGATTCATCGAGTTCGAAGAACTTTTCACTCCTGAGCAAGCAAGTACCCTCCACGCACTATTAGAAAAAAGCCATGCGCAAAAGCCCTCCGGCTACGACCTCCATAGAGAAGACCCCTCTCTTGAGAAGGCCTTGCACTTCTCAAAGCTCACCCAGATGGGTGCTCCTCTTTTCCAAAAGCACAGACTCCGCATCGGCTATACCCTCTACCCTGTACCTACAGAAGGATCACAAATCCTCGAAGAGACCAGCTCAATCACCGATCTTCTCGGAGGACTCCTCATCAACTTCGATGGAGAAACCCCTGGCAGCGGCCTCTTTTTTAGCCCCACCTTTGCGATCGACTACGGCGAAAGAGAGGGCTCTTCCCTTCTCATAGTTTTCGCTGGTAAGATAGCCCGCTATGTCAGCAATGAAGCAGACCCTCATAAGAATGAGCTCAAGAAAATGAGCTACGGAGCTGGAGGCCTTCTTTCCGACGAGACCCACCACCTCTACTCTCCCCCCTTGCAATAAATTTTCGAATGACCGATCATTTTTCTTCTTATGAGTGCAAAGTACGCAATCTATTAAATTTTTAATTACATTGAAATAAAGTTGGATTTCTGCTATTATAAAGCAATGAATAATACAGAATCTTTTACCCATTATGGATTGGAGTTTGCCCATTGGCTCCAGCCAACTAAGGACGATTATACCTTCGTCAAAGTGCTTAAGCTCACGAGCCAATCGCTTGTAGGCCATACCCTCCTCCTCGGCGGAGCTCTGGAGACGTTTGCCCGGAGTGTGGTTGCCTCAGCAGTCAAAATCGCCCAGATCGCTTTTCCCTGCGGCCTTTTTAAAGGAGACCCATTCCAAGGTGTCTCCAGATCAGCCGACGCAACAAGACGAGCCTACTCACTTCTCTACTCCCTTTACAAGAATCATCTCCCCATAGCTGGAGGAACATCTGCTACGGCTCTTGCAGTGACAACAGCAAGCTACCTTCCCTTTTACTTCCTCTCTGGGTGCATGATTTTGGATATGCTCATCTCCTCTTTCCTCACGAAACCTACTCTTCCCTTTAGCTTCCCTGCCGCGCCACCAGCCATCGATGCAGGCTACAAAGAAGCAAGTAAGGCGTTTCTGGAGCCAGAGACCAGCGTAGATGAGAAAGCAATCATTGAGTACGGCCGATTCCTCAGTTCTAACAACGATGTCAACGTCTATTCTCAAGGCCTTGCAAATAGCGAAGAGGCTTTTGCCACAGATCTCTCTGACACCAATCTTCTTTACATTCCTTTCCAACTTCAAGCTGATGCCGATTGGGAAAAAATTTCCACAACCCCTACCGAATACGCTCTACTCATCGTCGATCCTACATACCAAACTCTCGAGTATTACTCTACTAAAGGGACAACTCCGACCCTTCCTCCTGGTTTGGCAGCATTTGTCGAAGGACTCAAGGGATTCTCAGAACAACACTATGAAAACAAAGGCGTAATAGCCCAAGATAGTGGAGCATTCATTGCCTACATCATGCGAGAGAGACTCGAGAAAGGGTTCCAAGAAATCTCCGAAGAGAAAAACATCGACTTGGAAAAAGAACGAATCTCAATTGGATACGCCCTCGCCCCTCCTGAATCACTCGAAAATGTCAAAAGCAAAGAAGGCATCTACCGTTTGCTAGAGCATCTATGGGCGAGTGGTTCTTTAGATGAAGAAGAGCCGCGATCTAAAGAAGACATCCTAAAGCAAGTTGACCGGGATCTACATGGGCAAAATGACGGCGCGGGTCGTTTCATGATCGACAATACTACTTACACCCCTGAGAACGCTGCGGCCTTTCCAAAAGAAAAACTCGAGCCAAAGGTCATGGAGCTTCTCCACCAAGGGGTCTTTGCGATTCCGCTATTCGAGCTAAGCGAGCGTATTAACACTCTCGGAATGTCCGATTTCACTTTGACGAATGATAGCGAATATCTCCAAAAAAGGGCTAAAAAAGAAACGGACTTTTTCATTATCGAATACCGCGTAGATAGACGAAAAGATCAACCCATAGTGACTTCCACCTGCTACTCTGCCTTCTACGCTCGCAGTGGTCCCTTTGAAAGAGAGGAGCCTTACGGCGTCATCAAGCTGCAGATTCATGCTGATTTCAATAAGAAAGAAAACCCCATCACATTTTGCTACAGCACGGAAGAGATCATCAGGAAAGAAGACGCCCTAGAATCGCATCGACGTTGAACCCAAACTCCGCCTGCAGATCACTCATTGGTGCGGACTCTCCAAAGGTCTCAACGCTAATGGAAATGCCACTTGGCCCGATCCATTTGTCCCACCCCATCGAGATCCCCGCTTCAATGCTCACCCTTTGGCCGAGATCCCCGCCGAGCAACTCATCTTTGTACTCGTCCTTCTGGTTCTGAAAGAGCTCCCAACAAGGCATTGAAACAACGCGCACAGCTTTTCCTCTCTTCTTGAGAGCTGAGGCGACATCAAGCGCGAGAGAAACCTCTGAGCCTGTAGCAAGCAAGCAGAACTCAGGCTTTCCACTCTCTTTCTTCACAATATAGGCCCCTCTTCCCATCCCTTCATCGTAGGAGACTTTTGATCCTTCAAGCTCGGGGAGATTTTGGCGAGAGAGGATAATCGCTGTTGGACCGCGATACCGAAGAGCCGCGAGCCACGCCATCTTCACTTCATTGGCATCTGCAGGACGGATCACCTGAAGACCAGGAATCGCCCGGAGTGTCGCATAATGCTCTACTGGCTGGTGAGTCGGCCCATCCTCTCCAAGGAAAATTGAGTCGTGGGTGAACTGGTAGACGACCTGCACCTGCGATAGCGCTGCCAGGCGGATCGCATTGCGCATGTAATCGGAAAAAGTGAGAAAGGTTCCGATGAAGGGAACGATCATATCGGTCTCGGCGAGCCCTGTCGCAGAGGCGGCCATCGCAAACTCGCGGACCCCATACTTGATGTTCCGTCCATCGAATTTCCCCGGAGCGACAAGGGGGAATGCTTTCATCATCGTCTTGTCTGAGCCAGATAGGTCTGCCGAGCCCCCAATCAGGAACGGAAGTTGATCTCCGAGGAGACCGAGACACTCCTGAGAGGCACTTCTCCCTCCAATGGGGTTTTTGATTTCAAGGTCCTTGAGCTTTTGCTCTAAGTCTTCAGGTTGACGCTTCTCGACCATTTTCATGAAGTCTTCATGGAGCTCTGGCTGCACTTCGGAGAAACGGCGGTAGAGTTCTTTCCACTGCTGCTCCATCGAGGCGCATTTCACAAGGCGCTGATCGAAGAACGTGCGAACCGATTGCGGAACGTAAAACTCCTCTTCGGGTAGGCCGAGCGCCTTTTTAACCTCTTCCACCTCTTCGACACCGAGGGGTGCACCATGGGCTTTGCTGGTCCCCGCTTTATGAGGAGAGCCCTTGCCGATGATGGTGTGCATCACGATAAATGCAGGACTCTTCTGATTTTCTCGGAGATGAGTGAAGGTCTTCTCCATCTGGTCGAAGTCATACCCATCAATCTCGTAGGTCTCCCAGCCGTAGGCTTCATATCGCTTCTTGGTGTCTTCAGAGCAACATTCTATTAGGTCGCCGTCGAGACAGATCTTATTGGAATCATAGACAAGAATAAGGTTATCGAGCTGGAGGTGACCGGCAAGAGAGGAGGCTTCCGATGTGATCCCCTCCATGATGCATCCATCTCCCGCTAAGCAAAAGACTTTGTTGTTGAATAGCGGGAAGTCCCTCGAGTTGAACTTTGCAGAGAGGAGTTTCATCCCAAGGGCTTGCCCAACCGCATTGCCGACCCCTTGCCCAAGAGGGCCGGTGGTCGCCTCAATCCCTTCAGTCAAATGAAACTCAGGGTGTCCAGGAGTCTTCGAGTGCAGCTGGCGAAAGGCTTTGATATCATCGATAGAAAGGTTATACCCACTCAGGTGAAGCATCGAGTAGAGGAGCATCGAGCCGTGTCCAGCAGAGAGAAGAAATCGATCCCGCCCCAGCCACTTGGGGTTTTTAGGATTGTAGCGGAGCTCTCTCCCCCAAAGATAGGCGGCAAATTCCGCACACCCCATCGGAAGGCCCGGATGCCCTGAGTTGGCTTTTTGCACTGCCTCCATGGAGAGCTGCCTTACAGTATTGGCAATTTTGCCAAGTTGCTTCTTTAGATCATCGTCCATACTTACCCCTAATCTGCTGTAAATTTAACATTTGTACTGGGAAAAGGGAATTCTTGCAAGGAAATTAGAGCCAGGAGTAAACTCTGTCTCCTATGCTCTCACAAGAAATCCGTCGCAAGTTTATCGACTATTATAAGCGGAATGGCCATACGGTCGTCCCTTCAGCTTCTGTCGTCCCCCATGACGACCCCACTCTCCTTTTCATCAATGCTGGGATGAACCAATTCAAAGATGTCTTTCTCGGACAAAGCAAACGAGATTATACCCGGGCCACCTCGACACAAAAATGCATCCGCGTCGGTGGCAAACACAACGACCTCGACAACGTGGGGCACACCTCTCGTCACCTCACTTTCTTCGAGATGCTCGGCAACTTCTCTTTTGGCGACTACTTCAAAAAAGAGGCAATCGCCTTTGCCTGGGAAGTGACCACAGAAATCTTCGAGTTTGCCCCAGAAAAACTCTGGATCACTATCTTTGAGGACGATGACGAAGCCTATGAACTTTGGAAGCCCTACGTTCCTGAAAACCGGATCGTGCGGATGGGAGAGAAAGACAACTTCTGGTCGATGGGCGAGACAGGCCCCTGTGGCCCCTGTTCTGAACTCTACTACGATCGGGGCAGCGCCTTTGGCGATGCTCCCAATCCGAAAGAAGACGCTACCGAAGAGCGCTACCTCGAGTTCTGGAATCTCGTCTTCATGCAGTTCAACCGAGACCAAAATGGGAAAATGCACAGCCTTCCCAACCAATCGATCGATACGGGAGCCGGGCTCGAGCGGATCATCTCACTGATGATGGGCGTGGATAACGTTTTCCACACCGATATCCTCCGCCACATCATAAGCAAAATCGAAGAGATCAGTGGACGCAAATACGACCCGTCCGATGAGAAAATCGCTCCGGCCTTCCACGTGATTGCCGATCACATCCGCTCACTTGCCTTTGCGATTGCCGATGGAGCGCAGCCGAGCAACATCGAGCGGGGGTACGTCCTTCGCAAGCTCCTTCGCCGCGCGGTGCGCTACGGAAGAACCCTGCTCGGCGTCGAGAACCCCTTCTTAGCCGATATCTTTCCCGCCCTCATCGAGACCATGGGAGAGGATTTCCAAGAAATCACCCTCTCCAAGGATCGAATCTCTGAGATCCTCACCGTCGAAGAAGAGGGCTTCATCCGCACCCTCCAGCGAGGAGGCAACATCCTTTCCACCATCGTTGAAAAAGCCCTGCAAAGCCCCCATAAGCAGATCAGCGGAGAAGATGCCTTCAAGTTAAAAGACACCTATGGCTTCCCGCTCGAGGAGATCCTCCTCATCGCAAAAGACACGAACCTCCAGGTGAATATCGACTCCTATCAACTCCTCGAAGAAAAGGCAAAAGTGCGCTCACGAAGCGCCCGCACTGTCAAAGGAGAAGAGGTAGCAGAGACCCTCTACGCAGATTTCACAGAAAAGCATGGAGAGTGCAGCTTCGTCGGCTACAGCGAGACAAAAGCAGAGAGCGAGGTGATCGCCATCGTCCAGGGGGGAGAGTTTGTCGACACGCTTACGGAAGGGTCTGAAGGGACCCTCATCCTCAAAGAGACACCCTTCTACGCCGAGAAGGGAGGACAGGTTGCCGACACCGGTATCCTCTCCAATAAAGCTTCCCGTTTCCAAGTCCAAGATTGCCGAAACCCCTACCCCGGCGTGATCATCCACACCGGTGTTCTCGAGCTCGGTACACTCTCCACAGGAGACAGCGTGACAGCAGCCATCGATGAGCCCAAACGCCAAAACATTTCCGCTCACCACACTGCCACCCACCTCCTCCACTGGGCTTTGCAACAGGTCCTCGGTCCCCACATCAAACAGGCGGGATCCCTTGTCGAAGCAAACCGTTTCCGGTTCGACTTCAACCATCACAAATCCCTAACGCCAGAAGAGATCCGCACACTCGAAGACCTCGTCAATGAAAAAATTCGAGAAAACCTGTCGATCAGCACGTATGAGATCCCTTTCGATGAGGCACAAAATCACCCTGAGATCAAACAGTTTTTCGGGGAGAAGTATGGCTCCCACGTAAGAGTCGTCGACATCAACTACTCGAAAGAACTCTGCGGAGGAACCCACGCCTATCATGTAGGGATGCTCGGCTACTTCCGGATCACAAAAGAGAGCAGCATCGCTGCCGGGATTCGCCGGATCGAAGCGAGCTGTGGCAAGGCCGCTGAAGAGTTTGTCCGCAAAGAAGAGGCCCTGCTTCAAGAATCAGCAACGTTACTCAAAGCCCAGCCCACTAAACTCACAGAAAAGGTCTCCGGACTACTCGATGAAAACAGTTCTCTTAAAACACAAGTCCGCTCCCTAAAGCGGGTCCATCTCCGAGAGCTCGCCCAATCACTTTCCGAAAAACGGGAAGAGATCGGTGGCAAGAGCCTCGTCTTGTCCCTCGTCGATGTCGACGCGGAAGACCTCTCTGAACTTGCCGATGACCTTCTCGCCCAGTTAAAGAGTGGCGTCGTCGCCCTCGCTGTCAACCTCGGGACCAGGGCCCAGCTCGTGATCAAGGTGAGCCCCGACCTTATCAAAGAAGGGATTAGCGCCGTCTCTCTCATCAAAGAGGCCTCCCCAAGCATCTCCGGCGGCGGTGGCGGCCGCCCCGATGCTGCGCAAGCGGGAGGAAAAAACCCAGACGGCATCGATGCCGCCTTCACAACGATTAAAGACCGACTCCAGTGACCATCGAAGAAGAGCTCCTCACCAGCGATCGCCTCGCCCAGTTCTTTGAAGCCAGCCGATCGCAGCCAGCGCTGCTCCTCGAGGAGCTCTGGGATAGCCCTAAAGCCGCCCTCATCTCTCTTTTACAAAGACACGGGAAAAACATCCTCGTCATCACCTCAGACAGAAATGAATGCCGCCTTGCCCCGAATCTCGACTACTTTGGGATGAACCGCTTCCTCGAGTTTCCCGCTTGGGAGACCCTCCCTGGCGAAGAGATCCCCCCGAGCCCCGATATCGTCGGCCGTCGCCTTGAGATCCTCCACACCCTCCTCACAAGAAGCACTCCAAAAATCGTCCTCGCCCCCATCCAAGCCTGCCTACAAAAACTCCCCTCCCCAAAAAAACTGAAACCCAATTGCAACTTATGGAAAGTCGGAGAAGAGGTCCCCTTCGACGTACTCGACAGCTTTCTAGAAGCGCTCGGCTATCGGAAGGAACCCGTCGTCGCAGATAAGGGACAGTACGCCCTGCGACGCGGCATCCTCGATATCTTCCCCCTCTCTACTCCTGAACCCTATCGGATTGAGTTTTTTGGTGATGAGATCGAGACGATCCGCACCTTCGATCCCATCGGACAGAAGTCGATTGAAAAGGTAGACGAGATCTTCCTTTGTCCAGCCTCCGAGCCAAAACTCCTCGAGGAAGAAACCGAGCTCGCCACCCTCCTCACCTACCTCGGCAATGAGACCATCGTCATCTTCGATGATCTCCTTTCCCTAGAAGACAAATATGTCAACCTCAAGGGACTTCCAGGAAGCCGTTCCCGCTTCTTTGCGACAATGGAAGAGATCTTTGCTCAGACCAAAGAGATGCAAAAAATCTACTGGACCAAAGAGCCCCTGGAAGAACTCTCAGAAGTAGAAGGAAAAAGAGTCGGCCGTGACTACTACAGCGGGAAAACCCCTCTGCAGCCCGTCAGCTTTGAGATGTTTGGACTCCCAATAGAAGCGCAACGACTCATCCACCCCTTCCAGACCATTGGCGACTTCTTCTCTCCCTCAGAACAGACCAGTGCAGCGAGTGGTGATGAGATCTTGCGCGGTGTCCACCTCTTCAGCAAATCTCACCTCCAGCTCTACCTCCTCTCCGCAACAGAATCAGAAGAAAAGACCCTGAAACAAAAAATCCAAGAACAAGACATCCTCCTTCCCGAGAAGACTTTCTTTGAGCGGGGCTACCTCTCAAGTGGTTTTGTCATTGCTGACCAGCAGCTCGCCCTTCTCCCCATGACCGAGATCACCCGCCGCTTCCGCGTGCGCCGGCAGAAGTGGCGGGGAACCTACCACACCCCAGCAGCAGAATTCCACGAGCTTAAAAAGGGAGATCTCGTCGTCCACTTTCACAATGGCATCGGCAAGTACCTCGGTGTGGAAAAGAGAAAAAACCACCTCGGCAAAGAAGCCGAATTTCTCGTCATCGAGTACGCCAACGCGAGCACCCTCTACGTCCCCATCGCTTCGAGCTATCTCGTCTCCCGCTACATCGGCGCCCACGAAGAGGTCCCCACATTAAGCCCGATCGGTACACAAAAGTGGCAAAGAGCCCGCCTCCAAGCTCAAAAGGCAATCATCGGCTATGCCGAAGAGATGCTCCGCATGCATGCAGAAAGAGAAGTTCAGGGAGGCTTTGTCTATGCCCCCGATTCAGAAGATCTGATCAATTTTGAAAGTGATTTTCCCTTTGTCGAGACCGATGACCAACTCCTCGCCATCAACGCCCTCAAACAAGACATGACCTCAGAAAAGGCGATGGACCGGCTCATCTGCGGCGATGTCGGCTATGGAAAAACAGAAGTTGCCATGCGCGCTGCCTTCAAAGCGGTCGCCGATGGCAATAAACAGGTCGCAGTGCTCGTCCCCACCACCGTCCTCGCCATGCAGCACTACGAGACCTTCTCCGCGCGGATGGCCAACTATCCCATCAGCATCGGTATTGTTTCCCGTTTTCTCCCCCCTAAAAAGATACGCGAGACCATCGAGAAAGCCAAAAACGGAGAGATAGACATCCTGATCGGGACCCACCGGATCGTCAGCAAAGATGTCGCCTTTGCAGACCTCGGACTCATCATCATCGATGAAGAGCAGCGCTTCGGCGTACGGGTAAAAGAGCACCTAAAAAAACTCAAGATCGGCGTCGACTGCCTCACCCTCTCCGCCACACCTATCCCCCGCACCCTCTACCTCTCCCTCATCGGCGGCCGCGATATCTCCGTCATCAATACCCCACCTCAAGATCGCCTTCCCATTAAATCCTATATCGCTGAAAGACAAGAGAGCACCATCCAAAATGCCCTCCTTCGAGAACTCTCCCGAGACGGCCAAGCCTTCTTCATTCACAACCGCGTTGAGACCATACAAAAAGTCGCAGAAGAGCTCCAAAAACTCGTCCCCCAAGCCCGCATCGTCGTCGGGCATGGACAGATGTCAGCCAATGAGCTCGATAGAGTCTACCACCTCTTCAAACAAGGCGAAGCCGACATCCTCGTGGCAACCACCATCGTCGAAAACGGCGTGGACATCCCCAATGCCAACACCATCCTCATCGATCGCTCCCACCAATTTGGTCTCGCCGATCTCTACCAGCTCCGTGGTAGAGTAGGCCGTTGGAACCGCCCCGCCTACGCCTACTTCCTCGTTCCCGTCTCTCGCGAGCTCGCCGAGCTCTCCACCAAAAGACTCGGCGTTCTTCTCGAGTCCTCCGGCTACGGAGGGGGGATGAAGATCGCCATGCGCGATCTTGAGATCCGCGGAGCAGGCGATATCCTCGGCGTGAAACAATCAGGACAGATCTCCTCCATCGGCTTCCACCTCTACTGCAAACTCCTCAAAAAAACCATCGATGCAATGAAAAAAAAGCGGGCCCCCAGCTTCATCGAAACCAAAATCGAAAGCTCCTTCGACGCCCGCCTTCCCGAAGACTACATCGCCGAGCCCTCCCTTCGCATGGAGCTCTACCACCGCCTCGGCGAGGCCTCTTCCTCCGAAGAGACCGATGCCATTCTCGAAGAGATGTCCGACCGCTTTGGTCCTCCTCCCGAAGAAGTCATCTGGCTGATAACCCTCACCCGCCTCCGGATCCACGCAGCAGAGAGGCGCCTGACCCTTCTCAAGTTCGAGAAGTTCACCTTCACCGCCGAAAGACAAAAAGGAAAAGAGACCGAGCGGCACACCTTTGCGATGCCAAAGGCGACCGATCCAAAAGAGTTTGAGGCCTTGGTCAAGCAGCTCCTGCCATGATTCTCTGTCCAAGCAGACTCATCCATTCCTTATGGCAATGCGAAAACAAACCCTTGGCAAAATCTAAAATCTCTAATAGAATTTCTCCAACAACGGAGACTTTTGCATTGAGTTCAGACCTAAGCCTACATCGTGCCCCCTCACCTACATATAACAGCGCCCAAGGAGGTGAAGATCCTTCCTATTCTGAAGAGAGCGCTGGCGAGCCACAATTAGGCGGAGAATTGACAGTCCCCTGCGACAACGATAGTCGTTGGACACGACTTGCGGAAAGAATTGGTATTTCTACCGAAAACATCTCCTCAGCAAATCTTTCTCAACATGTTCGCTCCGTACTCGAAGAACGCGTAAAAGATACGTCCGGGGGGCTTCCCGAGATGGATCAACGCATAGAGACAATACGCAGTTCAGATGATCTACAACTTTTAGAAGAAATTGCTCATATACGGAGCATATTTGAATTCTATGTGATTATATTACAGACAAGCGATTCAAAGATCGAGTCTGCTGATACCACGAGTCTGCAATCATTAAAAAATAGGATTGAGGCCATTCATAGGCTTGAAGCCGTTAAAGAAACCCTGGGAAAAATATCAGCTCTTCATCTCTATTGCTATCAATTTTGTGTGCTTCCAGATTCCTTTGGTGGATTTCTCTCTGTTACAAAGATCAATCTCACAGGCAACAATCTCTCTACACTCCCAGAATCGTTTGTCCTCTTACCCTCTCTAACAAATCTCAATCTCAACAGCAATAAGTTCAAAGGGTTTCCACAGACTCTTTGTAAAATCTCCACTCTAATCAAGCTAGATTTGAGCGAAAATAAGATCGCATCGATTGCAGAAGCAAATGATGCATTTCCTTCTCTCACATCGCTTGATCTCACCTCGAATAATCTCACAACGCTCCCAGGCTCTTTCGCTAAACAATTTCCCCATCTTCTCAAACTCTTTCTCTGCGGCAATAAGATCAAAAAACTCACAGAGTCTTTTGGCAACCTGACCCGTTTAGAAGTTCTCTTTCTCGAGGGGCATAGCTTCGAAGCATTCCCGGACTCTCTTGAGAGCTTAACCTCCCTAAAAATTCTCTTTTTCAATGCGAAAAGAGAGGTGACAATTCCACAATCGCTTATGGAAAAGATACCTACTTGTATGCATGGCACCGCCTGAGGCTATTTCTCTCAATCGAAAGACAAAAAGGAAAAGAGGTGGAGCGACATACCTTTGCGATGCCAAAGGCGACCGATCCAAAAGAATTTGAGGGTTTGGTCAAGCAGCTCCTCCCCTAATTGCTCAACAAAGATTACCAAGAAAAGAAGTCTCGCATCGCCCTCTTCCCATGCTAGAGGCCCTTGATCCTTAAAAGCTTGAGGGTTATATCAAATCAATTCTTTTTTCTATCGCCCACATAATTGCAAATATTTGTATTGACAAATAACTAGTTTTTATGCATAATTATTAATAGATAATACAAGCAAACTAAAGGTATATAAAAATGACAGTAATAATAGCCCCTCTAGCTCCATCCACACCAGCAAATATGCCCCTAAGGAGGCATATGGCTCCTAAGCTATCCCTGTCTCAAGGCATTAAGACAAAATCTGTAGAAGTGCTCATACCCAGAATTGCAAACTCATCAGATCGAGTCGTACAGGAGATTTTTCTCCAAGCTGCTCAGAAGAGCTATGCACTTGGCATTGTCTGCCTTCAAAAAGACATCAACATAGAGAAAAGAGACACCGAAGGCAATTCTCCGCTCCATTTAGCAGTGGGATTTGCAGATGCCGATAGAAATGCAGATGAGTTGATTCAAGCATTTGTAGCCAAAAAAGCCGATCTCAACAGCACTAATGCGAAGGGGCAAACACCACTCCACTTGGCAGCATCAGAGGGAAAGGTCGATATGATAAAAGCCCTTCTTCAAGCTGGTGCGAAGGCAACTCTTGCTGATAAAAACGAAATGACTCCCATAGACGTCGCCTTAGAAACCAGAAACATCCAAATAGTCGGAGCCTTTGGCGAAAATCTCAACTTGCCAGGCGAAGATCACAATACACTGCTTACTGCAGCTGCTGTAGATAATGACGAAGAAAAAGCGAAACTTCTCATTGAAGCTGGGGCTGATCTCAACATCGCTGACGGGTTGAAAAATACCCCCCTTCACATCGCAGCGACGAAAGGCTATACGGATCTCGCCCTCTATCTCATCAATAAAGGAGCTGCGCTCACTCCTCAAAACTGGTATGGAGATACACCTCTACATTATGCCATCAGAGAAAGGAGATACGACATAGGAGGCGAACTTCTCACTGCGATGCAAGCGAAGAAAATTGACTCCAACATCGAAAACGAATACGGAGAGACTCCAACATCTATTGCAAAAGAAAATGGATATTTCGAGGGAAACAAGACAGTAGAAAGCTAACTCAAAAAGCCCCGTTAAAAGCTCAAGACGAAGCCGCCATGAAAGCGGCTTCTAGCTTTAGTTCCATGAATGCTTCTATGCAGCTTAATCCCCCAGTCAAGACGCGCTGAGAGGTGGTCACAGATCGTGTAGCGCCAACCAGGCCCAAAACTCATGAAGTACTCAGTCTTTCCAATTTTATCTCCAACGGATGGGAGACCCTTCGGAGGCTTCCGATCTCTGAGATTCCCTAATCCGTAGTCGAAGAAGACCAAAAAGAACATCTCATCGTTGTAACAGCAGTTGAAGAAATTGAAAAAGCTAAATGGCGGGGTGCGCAATTCTGCATTGAGGACAAGGGCATTGTCCACATTGAACTGCCGTTCTTCATAGCCTCTCACAGTATCATACCCTCCTATCCCAAACCGCTCACTGGGAAGCAGAGCCCCACTAGCCAGCTGGAGCCTTCCAAGGGCAGAAAAAGAGAAGCAGTAAGGAAGAAAACGGGTATAGCCTGTGGTGAGAAGACCGTAGGCGTATCGCACTCGTGCCCCGCGACTCAGCTCTTCATAACGACTCCGACTCTCTTTAGGGAGCATTTTTGCAGGTGAGCCATACACATCGAGATTAAAAGAAAAACGGCGGCAACAGTCTTCAGTTGCAATCGCATAGCCAAGCATGAACTGGGAGAGGTTCACTGAGCTTGTGATGAGGGGAAGCACCTCCCCACTGACGAAGTCGAGGTTGTTGTTGAAATTCTTGTAATCGAAGCCAAGGGTGAATTCACCGAGAACAGTGCAGTAGTTTTTGCCGAAGGGAATAGTATAGCGAAGGCTCGCAGTGGAGTTATGCCCTTTCGATCGGAAATTCTCTAGGTCGGGATGGACAGAGGAATATCCCCCATAGAGGATGAGGAGATGGCGCCAAGGAAGAGGGGCTGTGTAGTGGACGGTGTGGGACTTGAACTCATGGAGATCTTTCGTGCTTGCAAATTGATAGTTGAGGATGTGGTCAAGGAAGAAGGCGTTGCCCCAAGTGACCCCTGTATACCACCGAAAGCTCCCTGTCGAGCTGGTTCCAGCATTGTCCGCGCCTCCATAGACTTGGACCGGAAACCGATCATCCACAAGAAGCTCGATATTGGTCGTCCCAGGATCGCACCCCGGTGTGAAGACAAGATCGACATTGCGAAAAGGGTTGCGGTTGATCCAAGAGACATCGGTAAGGAGAGTATCTGCTGTGATAGCATCGCCAGGGCCAAGGCTGATCGCGTTTTCATACAAGCGACTGGAAAACCAACACTGCCCACTGCAGGCTATCTGTCCCACGCACCCTTCCATCACTACGAGTTGAAGGACACCATCAGTGACCTCTTGCTCGGGCACCCAAACTGAAACGACCGGGTGGTCATGTTCCCTGTAGTAGTAGACGATTTGTTCTTTGAGGGTCTTGAGAAGATCTGTCGTGAGAGGACGTCCCATAAAGAGGGGCTCGAGCACTTTAGCCAAACATCTCACGCCGCCGGGAACATAGAGATCGTGCACCTCTAGCCCTTCAACCCTTTTCGCATTTCCATAGTTCACATAGTCGCCATTGGGGATCAGAAGTAGGCCGTGGATCTCTGAGACGATAGGAGCCTTGGAGTAGGGGCTCTCTCCTTTTTGAAAGGTGGGCGCATTGCTAACTGCTGCTTGAGCATTGCAAACATGCGCTGTGCTTATTGCTAGTAAAGAGAGAAGAAGTGTTATAGAGCGTGTCTTCAAAGTCATTCCACTGCCACGAAAAGCCATCTTTTCTCCTTCGAGAAGCTCTTCGAGCGTCACAAACTCTCGCTGAGTTAGCTCCGCTCTCCAGAGCATTCTCCAAGAAAAAAATCTTGGCTTCTTCCAGTGAAAGCACTTTGTAGACACCCTCTTATTCCCTATCAAAACAACTCGTACTTGGTATGATAGTTGCGATACTTTGGTCGCAACATGACAAACTCCTCATCCCCGATGAGATCAAAACTTGAAATCATCCCACTAGGGTAGAAAAGCCGATCATAACAAGCTTTATCGTATCCGAAAAGAAAACATTTAGGCTCAAAGAAAAGTTCGTCGTAAATCTTGAGATTTTTGAGCATCTCGGAGATTGCGATTCCATAAGCATTTTGGAAGTTTGGGAGACCGAGCTTATAAAAAACAACAAAGGGATCATTTGCATAGGAGTCGAGAAAATAGGTAGCCCACCTCTGATCATCGGTATTGACCAAGAAGGGAGCTTGGACAAAAGGAGATCCGTTGACATCACCAGTGATGCTATTTTGAGTGGGCTGTACGGTGAAAATTCGCAAATCCCCCGTGGCCGAGAGAATGGCATCCGAAGCAAGAACAAAGCGACCCTTTCCTCTATCAGGGGAATCAGGCTTGTCATTATCAACAACGAGTGTGACGTTCCTACTCCTAATGAAAGCTGCATCTCGAAGGAACATATCACAATCTGCAATCGCGGTGATGGACCCAGAAGAGGTAAACCGAGCTGATTGTAGATTTGCCATCTCTTTACCGAGAATGATGTTTCTTGCTTCAATCACAACTTCTGATGTTGAGACATTATTCGAATTGCCAATAATGGCAAATCCATTAACACCTCCACTCGATCCTTCAAGAAAGATGTCACCCCCCGAATGAACGAAGACATTGCCGCGTGTTGAGTTATCTGAGAAGATGCCGATTGCCGCTGCTCCATCCGAGCCAAAATTCTTTTTTCCCCCTATAAGGGTAATATCTCCGCGAGTTTCAACAAAGACCTTATCAATGGTCAGATCTGGATCAGTAGCGTTCGGATAACTACCCACAAAGGCATTGAGGCCATCCCCTGCCGTGATCCGCAAAGAATCTGTAGAAAGGAAAATCTGACTGGCATTCACAGTGCTCGAACCAACGGAAAATAAATAGCCTATCGCTGCGTGGCCAGCAGATGCGGTGAGTGTGGTCTGGCCTAATGCATTGACGGTAATAGAACCTTGGAAAATGGGATCTATGCCCATAACTCTATATCCAATCAGTGCATCCCCTCCCTTTCCCTCTATAGTGACATTGCCGCCAATGCGCTCAAACGTGACATCCCCTTCCAGTTCTACTCCTACTTGAATATCACTAGAACGAATGGAATGCCCAATGCCTGCATCGGCAGAATCTCCCAAGCCTCCTTGGACGAGGAGATTCCCGCCAACAAAGGGGAACAGGAGGTTGCCTGAGGTAAGACCCTGCGCTAAGGGGTGAACACCGATTTGTACGAAGGAATCCATGCCACCTCCACCGAGAATAGAGACATTTCCCTCTACTTCGAAAGTGGTTGTGCCTATCGTAGTTGAAGCATTAGATATAACTACGGGAGTGCCGCCTTCCGCCCCCCCTTGAAGAAGAAGATCTCCTCCCACTTTGAAGGATCCTCCTAGTTCTCCCAAAAGGATCTCGAGCGAAGAGGAAGCTGCGCCATCTGAATTGTCCAGCTTTAGATCTCCTTCGACCGAAAAGGAGGTGAAACCCGTCTCCGTTTCCAATTTGAAAGAGAGATTACCACTGCCTGGGTTGCCAATTTCAATATCCCCCCCCGCCTCAAATGTGACATTCCCATTTTTGATGATGCACTCGATATCAAAGGAATCGGGATGGACAGTGACCCCTCTACCCGCAAGGACTGAAAGATCACCTGTCGTCGTTGAGATCCCCTCAAAGCTATCCTCCATCGTCACATCCCGACCAGCAATCAGAGTCACACTCCCCGACCCAATCGTACTCACCTCTCCTCCGGTCAAGAGGATATCCCGATCGGCAACGAGTGTAAGGCTATTATCCGAAGACCACGTCACAGCATCTTTAAGGGTGATGTCACCAGCAGAACCAAAAGCGGTGGTGGTGGTCACCGTGACGTTATTTCCCCCCATAAAACTATCAAGTGTTCCTGAAAGTCCCGTCCCTGCACCGTTATCCAGCTCTGCAACAGCTGCTGTCGGAATGAATTCTCCAATGGCCGCATCAAAGGTGATCCCCGTATTCCCTCCAAATGAGTCAATGATGACATCGGAAGGATCGAGGAGAAGATCCCCTGTCTTCCCATTGGGTGCACGGGTACTGACAGAGCCGCTACACTGCAGCGAAGTGAGTCCAGAGACCTCGACAAAGCCTCCATCTCCAGACTTTGCTCCCCCTTCAGCAGAGATGGCGCCCCGCATCGAAGTGGGACCATCGGACCAGACGATCACCCGTCCCCCATTTCCACTGATCTTCGCATCAGCTCTCACCTGTGCGTTTCGTTCAACAAGAGTTATACTTGCGTTAGAGATCTCGGGGTTCTTTCCCTGGAAGTCTCCGCCAATGAGCACCTCTCCACCCCCAAAGTCTCCCGACACATCGATGGTTCCCCCTTTAACAACCCCTACGTGCTCTCCGAGAAGGTGTACTGCGCCTCCAGTCTGATCATTATTTTGCGCTCGAACATCGCCAGTATTCAGAGCACTTCCCCCTTCTGCAACGAGGAAGACACGCCCGTCGATCTCTTTGGTCCCTTTCGCTTCGACAACACCAGTTTGATTGATTGCGAGGCGAAAGACATTCCCATCGGCTCGAAGTTCTGCTCTCGCCGCTTCAATGATTCCTTCGTTTTCGACTCCCCCCTTGATCACTTCATTTGATGGAGAGATGTAGAGGCGCTGCATCCCCTCCGGCTTTAGAAGCACTTCACTGGCAGCGGCAATGCCCGCTACTCCATCAGGTGCATGGATCGTCCCCTCATTGAGAACGGCGCGCGCTAAGAGAAAGACATCTCCTCCCAGAGCTTCAATCCGGCCCATGTTGACAATCTTGCTTTGGGAGCTTCCCTTAAACAGCAGGTCCCCATTTTTGAGAAAAGCCCCATCATCGAGATCGAGGGTCGTCGCAACAAATCCGCCGCAGATCACCTCGCCCCCTTTGCCGATGACTACACCGCGGGGGTTGAAGAGAAAAACCTTCCCATTGGCTTCTAAAAGTCCATCGATGTGAGAGACACCACTATTCACACGGTTGAGAATGGCGGAATTGCTGTTTGGCTGGATAAATCGGGCTGTTTCCCCTTTTTGGATGGAAAACTCATCCCATTTGACGATCGCACGATCGGAGGTATGGATCTCGACAAGAGAGCCCCTCTCTTTCACTAGCGCGTGTCCTGAGACGACCTCTGCCCCTTTGGGTTTTGCAAGAAGAAGAGCGGGTATGAGCAACAAACACAAGACAAAACGGGTCACTCTTGTGCTCCGATATTACGGTGGTAAGCCCCTTTGACATTGCGCGCCTGCATCTTGCGCGCATGCCCTAAGATCGCGACCCCTTTCTCAATGTGATCGGGCATGAAGTTTTCGAAGACATAGGCCGAGCTCTTCTTTGTTTTGACCCCATCTCGATTGAGGGGAAGATCGGAAATAAGCAAGAGAGCTCCAAGGGTGAACTTTCTCTTATAACTAGCAGAAAAAAGGGTGGCGCACTCCATCTCGTAAGCTTGGGCCTTCGTCTCTTTCAAGCGAGTCTTAAACTCCTCATTGAACTCCCAAAAGCGCATATTCGATGTGAAGGTAATGCCAATGTGATAGAGCGCTTTTTGCTCATCGAGCACCTCGGTGACTGCCTTTTGCATCAGAAAATTTGCAAGAGCCGGTACTTCCGCTGGAAAATAGAAGTTCGAAGTTCCCTCATCGCGGATGCTCGCCACGGGGACGAGGTACTCCCCCACCCTGTAGCGCCTCCGAAGTCCACCACACATTCCTAAAAGAACCGCTGCTTTGATCGGAAGAAAAGAGCAGAGATCAACAACAAGTGCAGCCGCAGGCGAGCCGATCTTGAAATCGAGGATGCTCACTTCCTCTTTGGGACAGTGCGCCACTTTGAACATCGATCCTTCGTGTACCTTCACATCCCTTGTCTTCGCATAATGCTCGACATAAGTAGGGAAGTTCGTAAGCAATAGGTTCGACTGGAAAGTGCTCGGTGCACATCCCGAATACCGCTCGAGAGTTTCTCTCGCGAACTGCTCTTCTCCAATATTTTCTGCCATGGGCTCATCTTACCCACTTATGCCAAGTTTGTCCATACCACCCTCGGCGAATAAAGATTTGATTAATTCGCTCAACTTTGCTAAGTTTTTCTTCAAAGGAGGGACTCTCATGTTAAGCGCAGTAGCAGCCACTTACTCAGAACCCAGCCTCAATGGGAAAATTGAAGCCAGCCCTTGGGCTAAAAAGCAGGGTTTTTTTAGTAAAGATACTCTCCTCGTTGTCCTCATGGTCACCCATGTTGCGATGGCGGTTCTCAATGCACTTGGGGGATACTGGTTCTCGGCTATCCTGAACTTTGGCACTGGCTTTTTTGAATACATCATGCGTTCAGAACTGAATAAATACGCAGATATGCGTAATGAACTCCTCTATTATTCCACGGAGAATGCGCAGCACTCCATGGCCAATGTAGAACATCGGATCAACAATAAGGAGCTGCAAAAAAGTGTGAGCAATCTGCGAACAAGAGTCCAACAGTTGGATGCTAGTCTTGTGCGAATGGAAAGTGAAAATACTCGATTTTCCTCGAATAACGCTTCATTAGAAGGCCATATTGGTACCCTCGAAGACGAAAATAGTAGATTTAAAAACAGTAATATCAGTTTGGAACATCAGGTGATAAAGTTAGAGGAGGAAAGAAAGAAATTAAGTGCGATCAACACGGAGTTAAACCTAGTGTCTGCACACTTAAATGGACAACTCGAGGGATTCCGAAGCATCGATGCGAGTATGCTCTCAAATGTGGAGAGTCTCGGTAATAAAATACAGGGCTTAGATGGATTCGCAGAAAAATTTACAGAAGATGAGAAAGCGATCTTAAAAGATATGAGAGGGGTAGCTGCCCTTGTGAATAGCGCATTACAAAGATCGAAAGAATTGTTAAATGAGAATCTCGCTGATCAAAGGGCAGAACGCCAGAGACTCAAGGCGGAAATTGACGGCTTGAGACAACAAGTAGCAGAATTGCATACTGTAGACGCTAGTCTTCTAGCAACGAGCCAAAGGCTGGAGCAGCAAACGACTCAACTGCCCTCTTCAATCATCAGTGAAATCAAGAAATTCCTTACCGGTCTGGTTCCATTCTATGGGACAAAAGAACCAGCTCCCATTATCGATCGTGTCACTATTATCCCCCTATCGGCTTGATCCTCCCCTTGATTTTTAACCCCTTCTCGAGAGATAATTACTTCTAATTTTTGAGGAATTGTCTATGGCACAAGTGAGCACAAATGAATTTACGCCGGGGATGAAAGAAGCGCTTACAACTCTAATTCCATCCGCAGTTGTAAGCATCATTAAAGGTCTCCAAAAGAGTCCCCTCTCCTTAAGAGGCCTGTGTCAATATCAGGAGTAAATGCAAGACAAAATGGCAAACCCAACCAAATTAGGAAAGAAAGTACAATGACCACAATTCACAAAATCTCGGAGGTTCTTACACCGCCTTCTTCTTTTGTTCGATCTTGTTATCAGAATCTCGCCCAAACAACAAAATTCACAACGAATTTTGTCCTTGAATGTACAGGGTTAAGCCGGTTATTTTTTAACAATGTCCCTTCACCACTTTTGCATTCAGAAGAAAGATCCGAAAGCGAAAATCGCACTTATCAACAAAATAACAAAGAATTACGAAGTGGACTGACTAGATTAAGGCAAAAAATTTCCTTGATGAACGCGAAAATCTCACAAATGGAAGAGGAAAACAACCGAATTTCCACCAGTGATGACAAATTCAAAGCACTAAATAAAAGACTCAATATCGAAAGGAAAAAACTCGCAAGAAACAATCTAGCTTTGTCGCAGCAAGTGAAAACTCTTGGGGAAGAAAAAGCAAAACTCAATGCACTCAATGCGGAATTGAACTCGGTGGCTGCAAGCTTCTCTGAACAACTCCAGAGATTACGAAGCATCGATGCTAGTTTTCCCTTAAATTTGGAGAGCCTTGGTAAGAAAATACAGGGCTTAGATAGAACCGCTATTACACTTACAAACGATCAGAAAGCGTTCTTAAAAGATATGAGAGGGGCAGCCGCTCTTACGAAAGCCCAACTACAAAGATCGCAAGAATTGGTAAGCGAGACCATTGCAGCGCAAAAGAGAGAGCGCCAGAGACTCAAGACGGAAATTGACGACTTGGGACAGCAGCAGGCAGAATTTAATACTGTAGAAGCTAATCTTCTAGCATCGACCCGAAGGCTGGAGCAGCAAACGACTCAACTGCCCACTTCACTCATAGGCGAGATCAAGAAATTTCTAAGCAGTGTGTTTTCCCTTCATTGGAACAGAAGAGCCGACTCCCCTTAGCGATCGTGTCACTATTATCCCCCTATCGGCTTGATCCTTATCCTTGATTTTTAACCTCCTCTCGGGAGATAATTACTCCTAAAATTTTAGGATTTCTCTATGGCGCAAGTCAGTACTAATGAGTTCAGACCGGGGATGAAAGTCGAGCTCGACAAAGAACCCTACGTGATAACGAGCAATGAGTTCGTCAAGCCTGGAAAAGGACAGCCCTTCAACCGGGTCAAGCTCAAGCACCTCCTTACAGGCCGGGTAGTCGAAAAGACCTTCAGGTCAGGTGAAAAATTCCCCTTGGCCGATATCGAAGAAACCAAAATGCGCCTGCTCTACCGCGAAGGCAACGATTTCATCTTCATGGATGAAAAGACCTATGAACAGCACTCGGTTCCCATCACCGTAATCGGAGAAAAAGAAGCTTGGTGCATGGAAGACATTGAATATGAACTCCTCTTCTACAAAGGAGAGATCGTCGATCTAACTCCCCCTAACTTCATGGAACTGATCGTTACCGAGACAGCTCCAGGCCTCCGCGGTGACAGCTCTGGTAGAGTCTTAAAACCGGCCACGCTGGAAACTGGAGCTAAAATCAAAGTCCCCATCTTCATCAACGAAGGGGAAAAAATCAAAGTCGATACACGCACTGGTGAATATGCCTCAAGAGTTTAGAGAAAGGCTTATGAAACGAGCCCAGATGCTCGCAGCTGTCAGAACCTTTTTCGATGACCGAGATGTCATCGAGGTGGATACGGACATCTTAAGCCCAGCGGCTCCCATCGATGCCCACATCGATGTGATGGAGGTCGATATGGGAGACGGTAAAATCGGTTATCTCCACACGTCCCCCGAATACGCTCTTAAAAAACTCCTCGCTGCCGGTAGCGGCGACATCTACCAACTCAGCCATGTGTTTCGTGCAGGCGAAGAGAGTCCCCTGCACTTCCCAGAGTTCACTATGATCGAATGGTACCGCTTAAACCTCGATTACACAGCCTTCATCGAAGAGACCCTCGATCTCATTCGTCTCTTCCTTCCCGACCTCCCTGCAGAGACTCTCTCCTACCGGCAAGCTCTGCGAACCTATGCCGCGATCGATATTGCTGAGACGAAAAACCTCTATGAGTGCGTTCTCAATCACCAGATCGACGTCTCAGAAGATGCTAAAAACTGGGATAGAGACACCCTCCTAACCCTTCTTTTCTCCCATCTGATTGAGCCCCAACTAGGGAGGGAGAGGCTCACGGTCATCACCGATTACCCCTCATCACAAGCAGCCCTTGCAAAAACCGCGCACATCGACGGCCTCGAAGTAGCTAGGCGGTTTGAAGTCTACTATTACGGGGTGGAACTCGCCAATGGGTATGACGAACTCACCGATGCATCAGAACAAAGAGAGAGACTCTTAGAAGAAAACGAGGAGAGAATAACTCTAGGCAAAAAAAGCCTACCCATCGATGAAGAGTTCATTGCTGCTCTTGAAAAAGGACTTCCCGACTGCCGAGGCGTAGCGGTGGGTTTCGACCGCCTTCTGATGCTTCACCTCGGCAACAAGAAACTTGGTATTTATGCCTAGAGGGTGTCTTATGCCCAGCCTTGAACAATGGGGAAGCGACGACCCACGCTAAAGGCCTTCTTACTCACCCGGATGAGAGGGGGAGCTTGCCGTCTCTTGTACTCCGCTCTATGCAAACGATGGACAAGGTCATCGACGATGGCGCGGTCGATGTTAAAGCGCTCGGCAATGACCGCAGCAGAGAGATGGTCTTCCACATATCCTTTCATCACCTTATCGACTATGTCATATTCGGGGAGAGCATCGAGATCTTTCTGATCAGGACGGAGCTCAGCTGAAGGGGGCCTCTCGATGATCGACCAAGGAATGATCTCTTTCTCTCGGTTGATCCACCGACAGAGCTCGTAGACCTGGGTTTTCAGCACATCGCCGATCACACTGAGCCCTCCGCACATGTCTCCATAGAGTGTGCAGTAGCCGAGGCCCATCTCACTTTTGTTTCCCGTACTGAGAACGATGTACCCATGCTTATTGGAAATAGCCATGAGGATCATCCCCCGGATCCGCGCTTGGAGATTCTCTTCGGTGACATCGGGCTCTTTCCCCTCGAAATGAGGCTCTAAGAGGGCAAGATAATCGTCAAAAGGCTCCTCAATGGAAATGGTTTTGAATGGCAAATTCAAGTTCTTCGCAAGGATTTCTGCATCTCTTTTGCTCCCCTCCGAGCTATAGCGGGAAGGCATCGAGATCGCGAGGACATTTTCTGGTCCTAATGCTTCTGCTGCAATACAAGCGACCAGAGCAGAATCGATCCCTCCTGAGAGTCCCAAACACCCTTGGGTGAACCCTAGCTTGGTGAAGTAGTCATGAACACCGAGAACAAGCGCTTTAAAGAGATCGTTTGTCGGATCATACTGGAAAGGAACATTACAGATCGGGCTATCGAGATCGACAGTAAAGAAATCCTCTTCAAATCCCTTCCCCAGCTGGCGGAGGTTGCCCTGAGCATCTACGCAGACACTATAGCCATCGAAGATCAGCTCGTCATTCCCCCCTACCTGGCAACAGAGAA
This sequence comes from Chlamydiota bacterium, assembly GCA_011064965.1. Lineage (GTDB taxonomy): Bacteria > Chlamydiota > Chlamydiia > Chlamydiales > Rhabdochlamydiaceae > Sacchariniichlamydia. The sequence continues at coordinate 19,426 of JAAKFS010000001.1, read as the reverse complement.
TGACCGGACAGTTTAACGTCTGACCCGCCTTTGCACAGACCTCAACACGGACATCGGGCTTATCGAACTGATAGGGAGAGGCCGAGAGATTGAGCAGGAGATCGGGCTTTTCCTGTAGGAGATCGACAACGGGATCGTGTTTATATGGGGTCTCGACATAGCCCGAGTGTTCCCAGATGTCTTCACAGATGATGACACCGATCTTTTTTCCCTTGATCTCAAAAGTCTTGACCTCTTTACCCGGCTCAAAATAGCGCCGCTCGTCGAAAACATCATAGGTGGGTAAAAGACGCTTATCGTAGTAACCGAGAATCTGCCCATCGCAAATCACAGCAGCACTATTCAGCAGAGGTTTTCCCTTGCCAGGATTATGCCGAACAAGACCGACGATTACGCAGAGATGAGCAGAAGCTTTGACGATTTCTTTTAAGCACTCTTCATTGGCGGCGATGAAGTCCTCATGCAAGAGAAGATCTTCAGGTGCATAGCCACAGATCGTGAGCTCCGAGAAGAGGATAATATCCCCCTTTTGCTCGCGCGCCTTTTCGATCGCGCGTAGAATTTTCTCTGTATTCCCTTTCAGGTCTCCGATGATCGGATTGAGTTGAGCTACACAAATACGCATAATATAGATATGCCCTCTTCCTAGTACTCTGTTTCAAAAAATTTTCAGAGAATCTGACCTCATCTTTTTCCACCAGGCCTTGTACTCGATCTCGCTAACTTTCTTCAAGCTAGCTACGATCTCCGTCCTTTACCTGACAGAAAAATCTGCGCTCACCTTCTTGTTAAAATCATTGAAACAGAGTACTTGTATTCCGACAACAAAAAACTTTAGAAGAGCAAATCCATAAGAAATCTGCTATACTGGTCTTTTGCCCCAGAGGGCTTTTCTCCTATGTTAAGGGACGTTTGCCAATGAGGAATTATACTCTTCTTACGCACTTCCTTCCACTAGAAAAAAAACCCTCTGACAGACGATAACTATGGAGGTCCTATGCCTGAAGGCACACTGCAGATCAACACGGAGAAATTGCTCCCCATCATCAAGAAATGGCTTTACTCCGATAAGGACATTTTTTTAAGAGAGCTCGTTTCAAACGCCTGTGACGCCCTATCGAAGCTCAAAATACTTCGAGAGGAAAAAGAAGTAGATTTTTCCGATGATGAGATGCGGATCGATATCACGCTTGATAAAGAGAAGAAGACCCTCACCATCGCCGACACCGGGCTCGGAATGAGCTCTCTTGAAGTGGAGAAGTACATCTCTCAGCTCGCATTCTCCGGTGCCGAAGAGTTTTTAAACAAATACCAAGGAAAAGAAGCAAGCGAACAGGTGATCGGCCACTTTGGACTCGGCTTCTATTCGGCCTACATGGTCGCCTCCAAAGTTGAGATCCAAACACGCTCTTACCAGGAACAAGAAGAACCAGCCTTTTGGTCATCGGAAGGGACATCAACCTACACCCTCGACAAGGGCTCTCGAGAAACAAGAGGCACTGAGATCACCCTCTTCATCGAAGAAGAGGAGTTTTTGGCAGAGTCTCGGATCAAAGAGATCCTCATGCGTTACTGCGCCTTCCTCCCCTATCCGATCCATCTCAATGGGGAGCACATCAACCAAAAGGATCCCCTCTGGCTCAAGGCCCCTTCCGATTGCACAGAAGAAGAGTACCTCGCCTTCTACCGCCAGCTCCACCCGATGGAGCCCGATCCCATTTTTTGGGTCCATCTCAATGTCGACTACCCCTTTCATCTCAAAGGGATCCTCTATTTTCCGAAGATCCATCCCCGCTTTGATTTTCAGAAGAGTTTGATCAAACTCTTCTGCTGCCGGGTCTTCGTCTCCGACGACTGCCAAGGGCTGATCCCCGACTACCTCTCGGTCCTTCGCGGTGCCATCGACAGCCCCGACATCCCTCTCAACGTCTCTCGCAGCTATCTCCAGATGGATAAAACAGTCCGCTCCTTGTCTTCGCATATTGCAAAGAAAGTGGCCGACCGCCTCTCAGCGATCCACAGAACCGATCCCAAGACCTTTTACTCCCACTGGGAAAATGTCGAGACGATCATCAAACTCGGTGTCCTCCAAGACGAGAAGTTCTACGAGAAAGTCAAAGACTTCCTCGTTTGGAAGACAATCGATGGAGAGTGGATCACAACCAAAGAATATCTCGAAAGAAACGAAGAGAAAATCTTCTATACCCAGGACACCGAATCCCCCTTCCTCAACCTCTATAAAGAAAAAGGGATCGAAGTCCTCATCGCTATGGGACCGATCGACACTCCCCTCATGCAATTCCTCGAACAAAAACATACCCCAGCAAAGTTCCAACGGATTGATGGGGGCATCGACCCCTCCATCCTCGATAAAGAAAAAGAAAAATCTCTTCTCGATTCCGAAGGGAAAACCGAAGCGACAAAGATTGCAGACTTTGTCAAAGACGCCCTAGGAATAGAACACCTCGAAGTCGAGGCAAAGAGCCTATCTAGCGATAGCCTTCCCGCCTTCCTCATGCTCGATGAAGAGATGAGACGGATCCGCGATGCAATGGCCCTGCAAAAACACGACCTCCCACCAGGATTTGCCGACAAGAAGACATTCGTCGTCAACACGAATAGCCCGATCATCGAGGCGATCACCAAGCACAAAGACAAAGAACTCGCCAAAGAGGTCCTCATGCAGCTCTATCAAATGGCGCAGCTCTCACAAAAAGAGCTTCCCCCAAGTGAGCTGCCCGCCTTCATTGAACGAAGCCGCATCGTCTTAGAAAAACTCCTAGGAGACAGTTAACGCATTCATTCCACCGCCAATAGGAGCCATCTTTTCCCCTAGAAGAAGCTCTTCGAGCTTTTGCAAACTCCTCTTGAGTTTGCTTCACTCTCCAGAGTCTTCTCCTAGAAAAAAAATCTTGACTCTTGGCTGCAAAAGCAATGCGTTAACTGTCTCTAAGTGAGAAGTAACTTCAGAAGAGAAAAGAGAGCTTTCTCAAGAGTAGGTCATTGAATAATTCTGGGGCTCATGTACCCCATTTATCTTTGATTTTTGGGAGTGTCTCCCCCAAAAATCGGGAAAAAATGGGTATACCCCTCCCCATTTTTCTACAGTGGAGCCTTGTGATGGGGCAAGACCTCAAGCTTATCTAAAAGCTCCCCATCATTGTTATAGGCCTCACAAAGACACCTCTCTCTGTCAATCGTTAAGAGCCAGTAGCTATTGATCTGGGCTGACTTGTAAAGGTACCAGTGCCGATGAGGCTTTTCCGGTGGGACGCCCCAGGCGCCATCTCCAAGGTAGATCACCCCACCCGGCGTGACCTTCTCCTCCCTAATCGGAAAGGTCCGTTTGAAGGCGTGGTTGTCGTGTTCCATCGAAATCTTCACCCCATACCTCTCAAAAAGAGGACACCAAAACTTGCGAATATCACGGGAACTCCGATGGGAGAAAGCAGTCACCGTGGGATAGGCCGCCATATGGTAAGCGGGAATGTGGAAAAGAGCCTGTTGATTCCCTACAAGAGACTTTTCGAGCCACTCAGCTTGTGAACCTGCAACGGGAAAGGTATGCCCCGAATCGAGAAGGTAAAAGCAGAGATCCTTTCCAATCCGCATCAGCCTGAAAGGAATCCCCTCATGAGGGAAGGTGAATACCTCATAAAAGAGCACCTCTTTTTTGAATGGATCATCAAATCCCTCCAAAACATCGTGATTGCCGATAACGGGAACGATTGGAATGATCCGCCCCTCTTTGGTCACCATATCCCTGGTCCATATGCGAAAGAATTCTTCCCACCTCTCGATCTTCCAGCGAAGAGTCTTTAGTGCGCATCGAAGTCCTTCGGAATAGGCGATATCTCCAGTAAGAATGACAAAGTCGGGATCTTTACTTGCCACTTCTTTGTTCATTTTTGTGAAAGGCTCTGGGGTCATGTAGGCATCGCCACCGATAACAACCTTCAGTGGGCGATTCAATCCATTAGGGAGAGTTCTGAAGCGGTGAATCTCTCCATCTGAAATCCTAAAGAAATAATCGGTATTCTCATTTAAGCCTGTAAGCTCGACTTGATGGACAGTGACGCTGGATTTAAGAAGAGGCTTTGCACGTCCTTCAGCATGATGCCAGGTCGCCTCTCCTTCACGTTGATACTGAATAATCGAAGTATCTTGACCATCGTCGGTATGCCACATGACGGTCATGGTTGTAGAGGGATCTCCCCTCCAGGTGAGATAAAGTACCTGGGGCTCTTCTCCCCATAGGCAGATAGCGCAGAGAGAAAAGAGAATAAGGGCTTTTTTTATCATAGAAAAAGAGGGTGTGACAAAGAGAACTTTGTCACACTCTACGTTAAGAACAAAACTTAATTGTCTTTTTCAACTGTGGGCCCAGCTGCTGACTGCACTTCCGTGATGGCCGCTTTGAGCACTTCGATCTTGGAACCATCGACCATGCTAAGGATGACACTCTTTTCTTGGATCTTATCAATCGTGCCGATAATCCCCATCGCAGTGACTCGATCTCCTTTTTTCATCGCGCTGCGTTGCGCCTCTAGGGCTTTACGCCTCTTTCTCTCCGGACGCCATAGGATAAAATAGAAAAAGACAATCGCAATCCCAATCATAATGAGGGTTTGCATGATATTGCCTTCGCGTCCAGCAGGAGCGCCGTTTTTCTGTGCTAGAAGGGGAGCTGCCCCAAAAAATAACATATCTTTAATCATTGAATCACCTTCGGTTGATCTGTCTTTCGATTATCTAAACTTTGCAACTTTTTGACCAGCAGATTCTAACAGATTCTTTCAATTAGTGCGATATTTTCAACATGAATGGTGTGAGGGAATTGATCGACTGGCTGCAGGATCTTGAGCCGATACCCCGCTGTCCTAAGAGAATCGATATTTTCTTTTTGTGTCTTAGGGTTACAAGAAATGTAGAGAATTTCTTTAGGAGCTAAAGCGCTGAGATTTTCGAGGGCTTTCACATCGAGTCCAACCCTTGGCGGGTCGACAATCACATGGTCTGGAGGGGAAAATCCTCCGGCTGATTTGAGGCGGGTCAAAACCTCCCCGACATCTCCCCTATGAATAGTAAAGTTTTCAATCCCGTTGACTTCCTTATTCCAGCCCGCATCAAAAACCGAATGGGGGTTGAGCTCAATTCCGACGACCTCTTTCGCAACTTTTGCAGCGCAAAGACCAAGCGTTGCTCCCCCGCAGTAAAGATCGAAGAGTTGCCCTCCCTCGAGATTGGAGAGCATCGAGAGCCCTTCAGAATAGAGACGCTCTGCTTGGAGGGTATTCGGCTGAAAAAACGACGTAGGACTGATTTTGCACTCAAGGGAATGCTTCTTTCCATTCAAAACGATGAAGAGTTTTTCTGTAATATGATCGGGTCCATCCAAAAGCATCTCAAAAAACTGCGTAGGCCTCCCCTTAGCGATCTGATGGACCTGTAAAAAAATGCTCAAGGGCTCCTCAGGAGAAGCCTTCTTTATGCAGGCGACAAACCGATCCAACGCTTCCCTCTTCAAAGCAAACGAGGGATTCCCAGAGACTGTCAAAATGACCATCTTTCCCACGCCTCTTTTGGCCTCTCTTAGAGTCAGAGTGCGCAAATGCCCCTCATTTCTTCTATGATGATAGGCAGAGAGATCACTCTCCTCCCACCACTTTCGCACCTCTTGCACTACATTAGCAAACCACTCCGAGGCAAGAAAACACTCCTTCAAATTGAAGACACGTCCCCTCGATCCCGCCAACATGAGTCCTAAAAACTTATCCCTAGAGCGATTTTCAGAAAAAGAAAACTCCATCTTATTCCGGTAGCGCCAAGGATCGGTGCATTCCAAAATGGGACGCACTTCAGGGGCATCCTCCTCAATGAAATCGGCAAAAAGAGCGCCAACCTTCTCTTCTTTCTCTCGCAACTGTGCTCTGTAATCCATCTGCTGAAGAGAGCACCCTCCACACTCGGGAACGTGACAGCATCTAGGCTCCACTCTATCGGGAGATGGGTTTACTACTTTCCGTAAAAATGCGCAGCGCTTCCCCTTTCTCGTTGGACCCAATTGGACGAGCACCTCTTCCTTTGGAAGGGCGCCGATCACTTCAATTTTTCCATCTTGGGTAAGAGCTCTACCTTTTGGAGAAAGGCGATCGGTTTGCAAAAGTTTTTCTGGAAAGGGATTGGGGCTAGACATCGCTGATGAGATTACCAGAAAACTGCCCCAGTTGCAAACTGCAAGACAAAAAAAAAGGGGCCTGGAAGGCCCCTTTGATCACTCTTTTTTTACAAGAGCTATCTGCGTTTCCTGCGAGCAGCAGTTTTACGCTTAGGAGCCGCTTTCTTTTTTCTAACGACTTTTCTTTTGACTGCCTTCTTCTTAGCAGCAGGCTTTTTCTTAGCAGCCTTCCTTTTAGGTGCTGCTTTCTTTTTAGCTGCCGCTTTTCTTTTTGGGGCAGCTTTTTTCGCTTTTTTCTTTCCTTTATCAGCAATCGATTCTTTACGGAAGGTTTTTGCAACTTTCGCAAATTTGATTGTATTGGTGCGCACGCGCTGGGCAGCTGCCCTATTTCCATTTTCGGCCTTTTCTAGGTCAGAAGAAATTCCTGCGAGTAATTTCTTCATTTGTACCACAGTTGTTTTAAGAGCCATATCTTTCTCTCCTAATGTTGGTTCACAAGCTAGCAGCGAGATCATCTTCTCGCTTCATTTCCTACCTATTTGCATATCCCTCTAACGACTATTTTAGCAAACTCTTTTTTTATCATTCTGAAAAAAAGAAGGAGCATAGCGATTCCTGCGCAGGATATACTGCTTTTTCTCTTCAGTTTTTGGGGAGGGGTTTGCTACTCTGCTACCATGAAGAAGAAACTGCTCATTTCCCTTATCTGCTTTCCCCTCGCTCTGCATCTTTTTCAGCTTTTTTTTCTCCACTTTGACGGTGCTTTGCATCCCAGAAGTTTTGAGCATGGATTTCAAAAAAGTTACACGACAGAGGTCCAGGGACTCGATCCCTCTTTGCTCGACCCCATCCTCTCGCAATCCTTTCACTACTTAGGCAATGGAAAACAAATGATCGCTTTGGAAAGCGCAGATGAAAAATATGTACTCAAACTTTTCAATCCTATGCGACCGCTGAAAAAAGGATGGCCAAGGCAAATCAAATACTGGAAGCGCTACAGCTCGGCCAAATGGATCTCAAGAGAGTGGTCCCAAAAAAAGAACCGACTCAAAAAACTCTTCACGCGCCATAAACTCGCTTTTGAAACCCTCCGCAGTGAGACGGGTCTCCTCTATGTTCATCTCGCTCCCCACTCCCGTATCAACCACTTTGTCCGTGCCACCGATCAAAAGGGGAAAATGCAAATGCTTTCCCTTGCAAACACCCCCTTTGTTTTGCAAGAAAAGGCAACACTCGTTCCACAGTACCTTAGAAAACTGATTCAAGAGAACCGCCTTGAAGAGGCAAAGACCGCTGTCCTACGCCTGCAAAACCTCTTTGAAAAGCGGATTGCAGTAGGGATAACCGATCGGATTCAGACAATGGAGAACAACTACGGCTTCGTCGATGGGAAACCCATCCAGATCGACGTAGGAAGAATCCGCTTCGATCCATTACTCAATCGACAAGCTGCCCAAGAAATGAACCGGATCCTCACCCCACTCCAGGACTGGTTACACAACAACTTCCCTGAGATGCTATGACATTTGCTGCTATTGATGGAGAAATCCTCCCCAGCGAAGATGCAAAGCTCCCTCTTGATGACCTCGGTTTCTTAAGAGGACTTGGAGTGTTTGAGAACTTCCGCACCTACAACAAACAGCCTTTCCGCCTAATGGACCGTTATGAGAAACTGAAAGGATCCGGGGCTGCAATCGGAATCACCCTTCGCTACTCCTATGAAGAGATCGAGGAGATGATCACATCCCTCATCAAAAGAAGCCACTCGGAAGAAGTGACCTTGCGTCTTGTCCTCACAGGAGGCTCCTCAAACAATGGCCTAACCATCGACAGTATCTCCCGCTTCATCATTCTCATGCGCCCAATGGAAAAGCTTCCCACAAGGTACACTGAAGAAGGACTCCATCTGATCACTACCCACTTAAAGCGCCCCTTCCCAACCCTCAAATCCCTCGAATACCTCTCATCAATCCTCGCGCTAAAGGAGGCCAAAGACAAAGGGGCAGATGACGCCCTCTATCTCAACGAAAACCAAGGAATACTCGAAACGACAACAGCCAATTTCTTTGCATTTAGCCGTGGAAAACTCCTCACAACCAATTCAAAAGAGATCCTTCCCGGCATCACACGCAAAGTGATCTTAGAGCTCCAAAAGAACATCGAATTCGAGACAATAGACCTCGCTGATCTTCCTCTGCTCGAAGAGGCCTTCACATCCTCAAGCATCAAAGGGATCCTTCCCGTCGCCTCCATTAATGGTCACCGAATAGGAAACGGAAAACTAGGCCAACAAACAAAAGAGCTCATCAGCAGGTTTTCCGCATATGCCCATCAAGCAACCCTCCCAAGCAGCCACTTTGCGTAATAATTAAAAGTTTCGTAGACTGCATTCAAAAAATAGGAGGTAAACAATGATTACAAGTGTATCCGCGACCGGGAGCCCCGCCTCCCCACCTGCGCCTCCCCAGGTTGAAGCTAGGCCCTTTTTCTCAACCGAAAAAATACAGACCATTGCTCTAGCCTTTTTTGCCTTTTTTACATTTTCCCTTGGGACCTTAGCCTTCTCCGCAGGTCCCATCACCGCCCTTTTTGTCGGAATCCCTCTCTATATAGGATCCTTTTTCATCGTCTGGTTAATCCTAGAAAAAGAAGAGTATGCGGATCCAGAGTTCATAAAAAGCGCGCGAGCAAAGGCTGAGTCTGACCCCCTTGAACAGACCATTGCAAGCCATGGCTGGGAGAACATCATCCGATTCGCCCTCCTCTCCCCCGAGAATCTTCTCAGCAAATACAAAGAAATGGCTCGATACCAAACTCCCCAGCAGCTTCTCAATAGTCACCGCAGCGCCAGCTCTTACATCCCCGAAGGAAGTGCTTTTTCCCTTCCTCCCCTTTCAGAGTTCAAAGACAAATGGCTCATCAAGATGCGCTCATGCGATCCCTGGGAAATTGTCAATAAGTTCAATCTCAGCGATCTCGTGAGCTATGGGATCTGCAGCGATGAAGAAGTGGGCGAATGCAATGCTGCTCGCAAAGTGTACAACGAGACAAAACAGAACTGCAGAGATGCAAAGAAAAAAGCCAATGATAAATGCATCCAGACACTCTCGGCAAAGGTCCAAGAGGTTGAAGCAAAACTCGGAGACAAATGGGAACCCGCCTGCACTGCGCTAAAAAATCTAAAAACTCCCCTAATGGAAGACGAGTTCCCCAAAGAGATCACAAATTTTTTCAAGCCTGGGGAAACTGACGGAGAAGAACAAGAAGTTTATGATGCGCGCCTTGCTCTCGCAACCGAGTACCGCACTCTGTTAGCCACAAGAAACAGCAGAATCCAAGAAGCAGAGACCGCTCAAACCCGAGCGATTCAAGAGATCACAGTGGACTTTCTCACTCCTCAAACTGCTTAAAAGATGAGTCTTTAAGAAAGTTCTAGGCATTGGGGTCCTCCATATTGGGCAGCGGCGGTCAAGAAATCCTTAAGGCTCTTCATTGGAGCTTGCCTCACAAAATCATGCGGCTCATTCCCTGGTCTCGAGAGACTTCTGATGCCTCTACTAGAGAATAGACAGCAGACCCCTGAAAGGAACCCTCGTTTGCGCCGTAGCTAGTCCCATTGCGTACCCAAAATTGTTTTGGGAAAAAACCCGTAACCCCTCAAAAATTCAAAGACCTTTCTGTCTAGACTTTGGGGTTCGCGCCAAGGCAACCACCTAGAAAATTCAGCTTTGAGCTCAGAGCTTTTCATGCTCTCAACAAGACTGCGGAAGCTCTCCCCTTTAGCATTCTTTAAGCCAACTGCTCCCCTTCTTTGACAAAGCACTTTCGCCACTTCCCTATTCCGATGCCTAAAGGCTAAATGCAAAGGGGCACTTCCAGAGGCATCTGTAGCATTCGGATTTGCTCCTGCCTCAAGGAGCTTGTCCGCTCCCGCAGAAGGACTCCATAAAGCCGCAATATGCAAAGGTGTACTCTTAGAGCAGTGACTTGTAATTGTTGGTTCGGCCCCCTCTCTTAGAAGAGTATCAATTGCTCTCACTCCTCCCATAAAAGCAGCTGTATGAAGAGGAGTATTCCCATAGAGACCATGAGCATTTTTATTTGCTCCTTCCCGAATAAGAAGAGAAATAATCCCGCAAAAACCCAATCGAGCTGCCTCATGCAGATAGCTCACTAAGCAATCCCTATATTCAATTTTATTGCCCTCTCCAACGATAGCTTCGGGCAATGTATACCCCCCATTCACATCGCAGCCAGCATCGATGAAACAAGAAACCGCTTCCTCTTTTCCAGAATGCACAGCTTGCAGAAAAGGAGTTTTTCCATACTTGTCAGCAACATCAAGAGGAGCTCCCGATTCAATAAGATGAGAAATCACTGCCCCGCAGCCAGATTTTGCCCCCAAATGTAAAGGAGTTTCCTCGTATTTATTTCTGGCATCTATTACTTTTTTTTCGGCGAGAAGAGAGACTCCTCTCGAGCTCTTTGCACCAGCTGCCAAGTGAAGCGGAGTATTCCCCAGCCAATCTCTCGCTTCAGTATCTGCCCCTGCTTGAAGCAACAGCCTAATGGCTCCGAATTGCCCGGACAAAGCGGCCACATGCAGTGGAGTCCTTTTACGAAAATCATTCCTCGCTTCGATGTTTGCTCCACCCTCAAGAAGAGCGACAATCGCTTGTACCCCGCCCAATTTAGCAGCCAGATGCAGAGGAGTATTGCCATGCTCATCTACCACTTCACTATCTACTCCCGCTTCTATAAGAGCAGGAATATCTTCAAATCGACCACAATGAACAGCTACATGAAGCGGTGAATATCCTTTTTTTCGCTGAGCTTTTTCTCTTTGAAGAATGTGATAGGGAACAATTCGGCCCTGTTTCGGTTTAAGCGAAGGATTCCCTTTTTTCGCAAGATAAAGCGCGACCCAATATAGATCTTGTTCGCAAGCAACCTCAACCGGTGTCAGCCCTTTTGCATCACGGGTATAGATTCTATCGGGAGTCAAAACTTCTGCAATCGCTTGGCAGACTCCTAAGGGAGCCTCTCTAAATGCGGTTGTCACACGATTCGGCTCCAAAGAAACCTCAAAAGCTCCTAAGGATGTAAGCACATTGCTATGAAGAATACGCAGAATATGATCGCGTGCAGATTTTCTAGAGTTTTGTTCAGCCCATGAACGCAGACTATTCCCTTCCTCATTTTTTATATCGATGTCTGCTCCACGAAGACAGAGGAGTTTTAGGGTCCCAGCATCAGAAGGCTTAGAATACCAGCTTGGTCTTGCTAAAAAGGCGGGAGACTCTCCCCTTTTACCAGTGGCGTTTATGTTTGCACCTGCATCCAGAAGAATGGCTGTCAGAAAGAGATTTTTCGCTAAAGCTGCTATGTGCAGAGAGGTCCAACCATTGCTATCTCTGACATGAGGACTTGCTCCAGCCGCTAGAAGAGCTACAACCGCGCCATTACTCCCCGCGGAGATCGCTCGATGCAGCGCTGTTCGGCCTCGATAATCAGATGCATCAATGTCAATCGAAGCGAGCGTGCTTGAAACCAACTGTGAAGAAATAGGCAAAGTCATCTTCCCCTCTAAATACCTACTAATTTTGGAAGGGATTATTCACTATTTGAAATGAATGCATCAAGAAAAAAATGGGAGCTCTAGGGCTGGGTCCCTAATCATTAGGGCCTCAAAACCCTTGGATTTAGGCAGGGGGAGGGCTTTCGCACTCATTATAAGTTGTCACCAAAATGACAAAAGTGCGATTTGGTGACAACTTATAATGGGCAAGGAATACTGGACAGTCTTACCTACAGGTTTTTGCAACGCAGTCGAGTTCTATCACTTCTACTCCTGATATTCATCAAAGTGTCTGCATCGAAAGGGATCGATATCAAAAAGAAATTATTCAGTAAAGCGGGATTGTTGAATAAATTTCTCAAACTTGCTAGTCTCTCTTTTTTTAATTTTAATCTATCTAAGGAGATTATATGAGTCAGCCCACTTCATCAGGAACTCAAACGAAAGTCCCGCTGATTCTTCAGAGTAGATCCACAGAATCAAAAGAAAGAGACACTCCATTTAGTAGCCAATTCAGGTGGCCAACCAGTATAAGAAAAAAAATTACCGAAATCGGTCAAACCGATCCCCAGAAAGCCTCGTTACTCTCCCGAAAAATCCTTTTTTTTCAAGGAACGCAAGCACAGCGCGAAGAGTTAAGAAATCTTGGACATGAAGTTCCCGAGATCCTTCATCGAGAAAGGCTAGTTGGAGGAGTACTAGGAGAGGGAGAAGGAGGCGGTCTCCTCGTAAATGCTTTAAAAGGAGCGGTCCGTCTCCTCGTAGAAGGGAATCAAAAAGAGGTCAAAGAACAAGCAAAGGAACAGTTTGTAAAAGCTCAGGTCCAACTTCCAAGTGGAGAATGGATAGAAGGCCAGCACGAAGGAGGACGCATCCTAAGCAACCCTAAACGCTCCGTAAAAAGTTTTGGAACGAAACGCTACCACCTTCTCGCATATGGCCTCGGAAAATTTTTATCAAAAGAAGTGAAATATGAAGGAGATTTTGTCGATGATCTCTTTCATGATTTAACAGGAGATGCGACATATTTCATCGAACAAGATACAAAATATACAGGTTGCTTCTATGAAGGAAAAAGATCGGGACACGGTGTCTTAGAAAAGTACGACCAAGAGCGTGGAGAATTTTATCTTTACTATCGAGGAACATGGAAGGACGATCATCCAGAAACAGGATTTTTCTTTTCCACTAAAGGAGAAGAAATCGCTGAGATTAAAGATGGGATGATGCAAAAACAAAAGAACCCTCAAATCCTTGATTCGTCTTCACCAGAAGAATCAAATCCTCCTCCTTCACAAATTGCCCTCGGGAAACAAGCAATGGGGGAAGAGGAGGCTTTTGTACCGGAAACCCGCTTAGCTCAACCTGTGGACCTAAAAAAAAGAAAAGATGGTCCAGAAAGAAGCATCGACTTTGCTTCTTCTTCAAAAGTCTCTTCCTCATCACAAGGAAGCGGAAGCTTTTCAAAGGTGCCCTCCTATTCCTCTACTCGCTCCCGTCCAGCGCTGCGAAGGCAGTCCTCTGCCGGATTTGATCCCACTATCCCTCCTGAAGAAGCGTGTCCCCTCATCGGAAAAAAACTCAGTAATCCTCACCAAGAGCTCTCCATAGATGAAAGTATAGAACTTCTTACCACTTGTGTGCGCTATGGCAATGAGCGAGCTAAAAAAATCGAAGGAAAAGAAGCCGTCATCGTCATTGGCAATACCGGAGCAGGCAAAAGCACCATGGTCAACTACCTTGCCGGTTGCACCATGGAGCTCAAATCTCCCAAAGAACTTGGCCTCAAAGGAATCAAAAAAATTGTGGTTGTGCGCTCTCACGAAAAGGGAGGAACCTTAGATGAGATCATGCCTATTGGCCATACCAAAGAGTCTAAAACCTTCATGCCTCAAATCGAAACAGATTCCGAAACAATGGTCACCTTTTGTGACTGCCCAGGTTTCCTAGACAACCGCGGCGCTGAAATCAATATTGCCAATGCCGTGAACGTCAAAAACGCCATCATACGAGCAAAGAGTGTTAAGTTAGTCATTCTCATCAACTACCACAGTTTGATGGCTGATCGTGGACGGGGTTTGTCCGATATGCTCAAAATCTGCTCCAATCTCTTTGGCCGTTCGGAAAACTTAAAAGAGCATGCCTCCTCCCTTCTTTTAGGGATTACCCAAGCTCCCTTAGATTTGGCGCTAGAGGATCTCAAAGAATGGATCGTGGAAGATACCCCTGACGTCATGCAAGCCCTCTCTAAAAGACTCTTTCTCTTTGATCCCCTTGACCGGGACATCGCGGGGGGATGGAAACGAGACGAATGCCTCTCCCACCTGAAAACCCTTCCTTCTATCGAAAACCCCTCCGCTATCTTTAAAACCGTCTTAACAGATAGCGATGAGAAAAGACTCCTCGCGATCAGTGAGCAAATGGGCAGCGACATCCAAACTGCCCTAAGAAAGAAAAACTTCCAGTTAGCCGCTTCTCGGTTAAAACATCTGCAAACCTTAAGCGTCATCGAACACATCACCGTCGAACGCCTATTAAGTCAAAATTTCTATCTCATCGGAAGATATTTTCAAAAAACCGTTGATGACTATAAGGAGCACTGCAATTTTGAGCACTTTTCTGCGGCAGCAACCCTAATGAAAGAACTACAAAACGCTCTGGACTATTTTGGCCCTGAACTCGAAGAGGTGACCAACTTAGAGAAGCTAACTACTTACTATGAGGAAGCGCAAAAGCGCTATGATGAGCGCATCGAAAAAGAACGCATCGCTGAAAAAAGACTTCAACAAGCCCAAGGACGCATCGAAGAACTTATACGCCTCTTAGAGGAGCAGAAACAAAGCACCTTGGAGCAGATAAAAAATCAAGATGAAAAATACTCTCAGATGCAGCGCGAAATGGAAGAGCGCATCGAATCCATCCAAAGCTCTTATGTGCAGATGCAAGAAGCCCTCCAAAAAGAACTGGACGAGCGTCTTGCCAAAAAAGAAGAAGAGTTCAAAATTGCCCAAAGTCTCAATCAGCAGGGAGAATTAAAGGAAATAAACCAAGAAAAAGAAAAGCTCGAAGCCGAATACCGCCAAAAAATCGAAAAAGCCGAACAAGAAAAAAGAACTCTTCTCTCAGAACAAGAAACTCAAAAAGTCCAAAGAGAAAGAGAGATGGCAGCCGAGCAAGAAAGGCTCAAAGAGAAAATCCGAGTTATAGATGCCCAAAAAATTGAGCAAACTGCCAAACTTCCTGAGAGAGCCCTCCCTGAAATTGCTTTTGGAAAAGCCTCTTGGGAACAATATTTTGGAGATGTCGGAGAAGAGCCCCCTCTTCCAGATAATATTGAAGAGATTTTAAAAAGCCCCTGTCCATTTTGGGAAGGGAAAAAGGTTGAAGATACCCATTTGCTCGTGCTCATTCCGAAGACCGTGGATAGAATCCCCCTTAGCTTAGACCTATTAGAAGGACTCATTACAAGGCCTCTAGAAGGAGGGCATCGGACGCAATATGGACATTATGATAAAGACGTTGAAAAGGAACTAGGAAATGAAGAGGTTGTTTCTCCGTCTTATTGGGTACTTATAACAAACGATGTTCTCCCAGATAGCCGAAATAAAAGCTATAAAGATCAAGGTGCGCTTATAGATAGCCACAAAAAAAGAATAGGCATTTCTTACGAGATTCCTCAAACTTTAGAAGCAGCGGTTAGCATTTCGATGCACCACGTCAGAAGCGGAGAGAAGCTCTATAAAAGTAATCCTCATACCCTAGTTCGCTGCAGAGAATTAGTGAGGATTGATAAATATCCAGTAGCCATTGGGAGTTTTGACGAAAATGGCATCGTCTTCGTCCCCACCAATCGAAAACCTGCCGGCAACCTCGGCGTAGCAGCTGTCAGGAAATTCCCGGAACAAGAAACCCTCCCTGCAATTGCATTTGGGAAAGCCGCTTGGGAAAAATACTTTGGAGAGATAGGTGAAGTGCCCCCACTTCCAGATAATATTGAAAAGATCTTAAAAAGCCCCTGTCCATTGTGGGGAGGGAAAAAAGTCGAAGATACCCATATACTTGTACTCGTTCCAGAAACCCTGAATGGACAACCTCTGAGCACAAAGTTATTGGAAGAGCTTGTCCAAAGCCCCGGAGGAGGTGGTCATGCCACACAATTGAAAAACATGTATGGAGACCAACATTCAACGGGTACCCGATGGATTCTTATGACAAAAGGCGCATTGCCCGGCAGTCTAAATAAGAGCTATAAGGAGCAATGCAAAATTATAGAAAACCATCGAAAGAGAGGAAACTATTACAGACTTCCTTATGTACAAGAAGCTATAGTGGCTATTACAACACATTATATAAGAAGCGGAGAGAGGCTCTATAAGGAAGAGATTTATACTTCCACCCAGAATGTTGTGAGTATGAATAGGAATCTTCCAATCTGCGTTGGGGGCTACACGACAGAAGGCCTCATCATCGGCGACGCTACCAACTTCGACTCTGTTCATCACATTGGCATCGCGGGTGTTTTAGACATTCATTAAAGCCCAGAAGAGGCCGGAGTCCCAGCCATTCTATTCTTCCACAATAGGCTCTGTCGTATTCATCGCCGAAAATCCTATAGGAAGGATACAGACTCTCAGAGAAATATGGGCAGGTCAATTGAATCCGAGGAAAGATCCAACCATTCGAGTATCCTGCTTTATTTTATGTTCGCGGCGAATTCCCGCAGTTTCCAGAGATCATCCACCAGTTTTTCTCTACCTTCTTCATCTAGCTCAGAGTAACGAGATTTGTAGGCTTTGTCTGCTAAAGATAGAAGGGTCTTACGCTCTTTTTTAGATACATTTTTCTTAGCCCCTTTCTGTAAAAGAAGCAGGGCAATGTCATAGTGACCTGTTTGACAGGCAAAATGACACGGGCTATTTCCACTATCAGTCTTGGCATTGATATCTGCACCGGCATCGAGAAGGGCAGTAACGGCCTCGGTCTGGCCTTTCCAAGCAGCATAGTGCAGAGGTGTCACTCCTATGTCATCTCTAGCATCAATCTCTGCACCAGCACCGAGAAGGGCAATAACGGCCTTGTTTTCCCCTGAACGAGCAGCCTCATGCAGTGGAGTCCTCCCCCATTGATTTCTAGCTTCGAGTTTTGGACGAGCACCAAGAAGGGCAGTAAGGGCCTTGATTTCCCCTGAACGAACAGCCTCATGCAGTGGAGTATTTCCATTGTTATCTGTAGCATCAATCTCTGCACCAGCACCGAGAAGGGCAATAAGGGCCTCAGCTCTTCCAAAATGAGCAGCATAGTGAAGAGGGGTTCTCCTATTTTCATCTTCAGCTAAGACACAATTTGGATAACCGGTGGTAGAAATAGATTTGAGAAGAGATGCCCGGATAAGGGCAGAAATGATCTCGGTCTGGCCTTTCCTAGCAGCATCGTGAAGAGGGATTCTCCCACCGTCGTCTTTAGCTTCGATATCTGCACCGGCATCGAGAAGGGCAGTAAGGGCCTTGATCTCCCCCGTTTGAGCAGCCAGATGCAGAGGAGTCAATCCATCGTTATCTCTAGCATCCATCTCTGCACCATCATCGAGAAGGGCAGTAAGGGCGTCAACTTTTCCAAAAAAAGCAGCAGCGTGAAGAGGAGTCCTCCCCCATATATCTCCAGCATCAATCTCTGCACCAGCACCGCGAAGGGCAACAAGGGCCTTGATTTCCCCTGAACTAGCAGCAGCGTGAAGAGGAGTCTTCCTCCATTTATCTCTAGCATCAATCGCTGCACCAGCACCGCGAAGGGCAATAAGGGCCTCAACTTTTCCAAAAAAAGCAGCATAATGAAGAGGGGTTCTCCTATCGTTGTCTTTAGCTAAGACATCTGCACCAGCATCGAGAAGGTCAGTAACGGCCTTGATTTCCCCTGAACGAGCAGCAGCGTGAAGAGGAGTCCTCCTCCATTTATCTCTAGCATCAATCTCTGCACCAGCACCGCGAAGGGCAATAAGGGCCTCAACTTTTCCAAAATAAGCAGCCACATGCAGAGGAGTATACCCTCTGCTATCTCGAGGATTTACATCTGCACCGGCATCGAGAAGGGTAGTAAGGACCTTGATTTCCGCTGAACGAGCAGCCGCATGCAGAGGTGTATTTCTATCGTTATCTCTAGCATCAATCTCTGCACCAGCATCGAAAAGGGCAGTAATGGCAGCAGTCTGACCGTGATAAGCAGCCCAAAACAAAGGAGTGCACCCGATTCTATCTTGAGCATGGACATTCGCATTTTTCTCGAAAAGGGCAGTGATGACGTCAGTGTGACCTTTTAGAGCAGCCCAGTGCAGAGCGGTACGCCCTAATCTATCTCTAGCTTCAGTCCCAACCTTGCATAAGTCAGAAATGTCCTGGGCCCGGCCCGATACAGCAGCCAGATGCAGCGCTCTACGTCCCAGGTAATCTACTACTCCGATATCTGAATCAGTACGTCCTAGATGATCCATAGCTCCAATATCTGTACCAGCATCGTTCTGGGTAGAAAGGCTACTGGACACACTGAAAGGCGTCGTAATTGAAGAAATTGCTGAAATCTTAATACCCCTTCCTACTGTTTAGTAAGAGTATGGTACACATTTACTTGTTTGTCACCTTCTTGCTCATGAGCAAGAAGGTAACATTTTGACCTGCCCCCATTTTTTGCCCAATCAAAACTAGACTGTCTCAGCAAGAGAGGTCCCATAAAATGCAAGTTAGCTAATCCACCCTTGAGGTTTTGCGCATTTGGATTTGCTCCATACTCCAAAAGTAGTTTCGCAAGAGAATCCTGAGAATGCATTGCTGCGAGGTGCAAAGGAATGCAGCCATCATTGTCTTGAGCGTTGATGTCCGCTCCGGCTCTTAAGGAGGCGATATGTCTGAAAATGAACCTATAATCGCTGCGCGATGGAAACGGAGCACGTCCTTGTTCATCAATCATCCCGCCATCAGCCTCTGCAGACCCACTGCGGGAGAAGCTGAAATGCACACTTATTGGAGAACGGTTTACAAACATTCTGATGCTCTTTTAGCACTCTTATATGCAGAAGAGAGTAGAGGTAATAGGCATAAAAAAAGAGCTCTAGACAAAGTCTAGAGCTCTGGGAATAAAAGCCTGGCAACGTCCTACTCTTCCACACTCTTGTGCGCAGTACCATCGGCGATGAAGGGCTTGACTTCTGAGTTCGGGATGGGATCAGGTATATCTCCTTCTCGATTGTCACCAGGAAAAAAAAGTCGTAAGAATGATTATCGTCATTGATAGAAAAAGGCGCTTGAAATTGATCTTCATCAATATAATTTAGCGCTATCATCATTGGCTCAATCCTTATTAAGTCTTAAGAATTGCGACGATGATGAAAAAAAAGGTCAAGTCTATGGACCAATTAGTATGAGTTAGCTGAACACATTGCTGTGCTTACACATCTCACCTATTAACCCTGTAGTCTTCAGGGGGTCTCATAGGGATACCTTATCTTGAAGGAGGCTTGGCGTTTAGATGCTTTCAACGCTTATCCTTTCCGAACTTAGCTACCCGGCTATGCCCTTGGCAGAACAACCGGAACACCATTGGTTCGTCCACTTCGGTCCTCTCGTACTAGAAGCAGCTCTTCTCAGGTATCCTGCGCCCACAACAGATAGGGACCAAAC